>JAOZGJ010000038.1 GCA_027491785.1 Thermoproteota archaeon
CGAAGAAGAAGCGTCTTATTCCTCTCTTTCTTCGGTTATAGCTAAGAGAGAAGAATTGAAACTTATGAGAGATATAATCTCAAAAGGAGGAGATTTCGATGTGTTAGTTAGGGATGGAGACTTCCCCCCTGCTGATGCAATATTCAGGTTAAGGAGGAAATTAGGCATAACGGAGCTTTCTCACGAGATAATGAAGAGCGCCAGAGTTAAAGAGAAAGGCTTAGTTGGTTTAGTTAAGAGAATTAGCACCTCTACCATCGCATATAGGTTTCTAGGGAAGGAACTATTGAGGATTATAGATGAAGCTCCAAAAGGCATTCCTAAATCTATAGTGTCAGATCTTCTCTCGGATTCTGTTACTGGATGGTTATTAATGGATCCTGGAGAGTTCATAAGTATTGGGAAGTACGGCGATAAATATGGAGATTATGGGTTTGCTATTTCCTATTTCTCATCCATGGTGAGAGGAGGAGGGCGTTATATAAGTAGAATGAGCTCTGTATTTAGTGAGAATCCTCTATTCAATGAAGTAGAGGTTGGTTTCTATAGGCCCTTCATGGCGAATGGGCCCGTAGTAAAATTAACTGGATTTAATATTAATTTGAAAGACTTCGCTGAGTACTCAGCGAAGCATACGAGAGGACCTTCCTATCCAGATTACATAAATTTAGCAGATACGGCATGTATAGAGCATGCAAGAACGTTAAAACCAGAGATCATAATGCTCGATGCCTTAAGAGTAGCTTCGGATATTGAGGGACTAAATAAGTTAAGTTTCAGAGGAAGAAGAGCTGATTTGGTCGCCCTTCAGAATGTGCAGAAACTTTACGTCTTCTATGGTAAGGAAAGGAGAAAGGAGTAGACCATGAATATTACTATACTGCTGGTGGATAGGGCCCTAAGCTTTCATAAAAAGGATGCAGAACGCATCATAGGAATCGGAATAATAGATGGAATACTACTTAGGAGTAATCACCTTCGGAAGCTGGAAATGGCCTCAGAAATAAACTCTTCATAAACGGTTCTAACTCTTTCGGCATTTTTAGTTCTTATAAAGCCCATGAGAGCTGCTTTTATTGCCTCTGATCTACTCTTAAACATACCTTCTGACACTAGGGCATCGATGGCATCGATGAGGTCTTTATCCACTTGCAGAGAGACTTGCTGGCTCATAGTATCACCTTAGGCAAGTAGGTACGTACCTCTATATAAGCGATTATTGTGAAAGCTTAAAACGACGTTTGACGATATCAGGTTTGCGCATGAAACTATGATCAGGCGTAGGTCCTTAATCATATCCCTCGCCAAGGAATAATTTATTAGAAGCCTATTACTACTATGCTTGGAGCGAAGAGGGATGAGTATGGGAATGTTAGAGGCATTTATAGCTATAAGCGTTAGGCCCTCCAGTACTACGGATTTAAAGAAGATATTTCCAGAAAACGATAAGGTCAAGGAGGTATTTTATGTAACGGGCGAGTTTGACTTTCTTCTTAGGGTAGAGGCTGCCAATACATTTGAGCTAGCGAGAATAATCGAGAGCCTGAGGAGCCAAGAGGGTATAGAGAATACCGTAACATTCATCGTGCTTGAGAAGCTCAAATAGAGTAGAGGCAAGCAATGAAGGTCTACATTCTAAGGCTTAGGCATGATGATCCTAGAAAGGCAACGGGATCTAAGCTTTTAAAGCTCAAATTAGCTGAGAAATATAAACCTATTCGCGGGCTCATGGTGTTAAACCCGTTCTCCAAGAGGTACATCAATCCCTCGGATGCTGATATTGCTAGAGGAGTATTGGCTGTAGATGCCTCTTGGAGGAGGATAAAAGAAGTAAGGTGGCCAAGGGGGATTTATAGGAGGCTTCCCTTTCTCGTTGCAGCTAATCCTGTAAATTACGGAGTGCCGGAATATCTGTCAACAGTGGAAGCCCTTTCAGCTGCTCTTTATATAATTGGAGAGCGAGAACATGCTTTAAGACTGCTTAATCCATTCAAGTGGGGGATGGAGTTTATATACTTGAATAAACAGAGGTTGGACTCTTATTCAAGTGCTAAATGTGAAGAAGATATTAAAAACATGAGTGAAGAGTTTCGGGGGGAATTAGTGGGATAGGGCTCTTTCTATAGCCTCAACGAACCCGGGGAGATCCCTAGGGTATCGGGAGGTTATCAGGTTCCCATCTACTACCACGGCCTCGTCAACCCATTCAGCTCCAGCGTTAATTAGATCGTCCCTAACCTGCTTTGCCGAGGTCAGTCTCCTACCTTTAACAACATTAGCTGATATAAGAACTTGGGGACCATGGCATATCGCAGCAACGACCTTTCCAGCTCTGATTAGCTCTCTAACGAGGTTCAAAGTTGATCCATCCAATCTGAGTTTATCTGGGCTGTAGCCTCCCGGTATGATGCAGGCGTCTAGCTTACTAGGTTCTATTTCTGAAGTTTTTAAATCCGCCTTCCACTTTCTACATCCGTACTTGCTACCAAATTCCTCCAATGGTGATGCTACGATTACATCATGCCCTTTCCATTTAAAGTAATATAGGGGATATGTGAATTCATCATCCTCCACACGATCATAAACTAGTATAGCTATTCTAGCCATACCGTAATCACCCATTCAATTATCTAGTCAGGTCTTACATTACCATTTCTCTTCCTCCCTTTTGTAGCTCCCGAGGATCTTTAGCCATAAGGTTCTATCTTTCAGCTCCTTTAATGCTTCCTTGACGTTCTCATCTAATAGAGAACCTTCAAATTCCACGAAGAAGGAGTAATTCCAGGGTTCTTTCCTTATAGGCCTAGATTCAAGCCAAAGGAGGTTTATATTCCTTCTTGCAAATGCTCCTAAGGCTCTCCATAGAGCCCCGGGAGCATGTCTTGTCGCGAAGAAGAGGGATGTTGTGTTTGCTTCGCTCATAGACGAATCTTGCCTACCCATCACGAAGAAGCGAGTTGTGTTATGGGGCAGATCTTGTATGTCTCTAGCCAATATATCGAGGTTGTAAATATCAGCTACATGCTCTCCTGCTATGGCTGCCTTGCTGCGATCTCCCAGTTTAGCTACCTCCCTTGCTGCACCTGCTGTATCAAAGCTGGGGATCACAGTCCATTCTCTGGATCTGAGAAAACCCTCACATTGGGAGATAGCCTCGGGATGAGAGTAGACCACCTTTATATCCTCCAACTTGGCACCTTTTACTGATAGTAGAGCATGTCTAATTTTGATCTTCACCTCTCCAACTACCCTAACATCATTTTCAAGGAGTAAATCTAGAGCTTTCCTTATACTACCGGTTGTCGAGTTCTCAACGGGAATTACTCCATAGGAGGCCTCACCGGAAGTTACCGAATCGAAGACTTCCTCCAAAAATCTGCTATAGATAGCCTCATAATCCCCAAAGAACTTACTAGCTGCCTCATCGCTGTATGATCCTTTCTCTCCCTGTATAGCTACCCTCATTACCCGACCAGCGAATATGGTGTTCAAAAAAGTTATCATTAAAACTCCTTGCATAATTCAAAATGGAAGGAAAGGCGAGGAAGGCCTTGCTCGAAAGGATAACTAGGCTGGTAGGTAGGCTGAGTAGCAATATATTGATACCTCCAAATCCTAGTATCGATGCTGGAGCAGAGAGGTTAATGGGTCTAACTAGGGTATATGCTACGGACCCATCTTTAGGAGTTCCTTTAGATGATCTAGGTTACTTTGCTTTTCACTTTCCCTCGTCTGACGTGGCTGTCCTAGGTGCTGAACCTCGCATCATGACCAGCGCGATACTCCTTCCCTCCGGATTTGAGGAAGACAAGGCAGTTAAGATAGCCGATGATCTGAATTGGGAAGCTTACAGGTATGATGTTTCAATAATCACGGGCCATACCGGATGGTACGATTCGATCAACGAGCCAGTAGTGGTAACTACCGTCATAGGAGAAACTAGGAAAGTAATCTCTCCTAAATCCGCTAGATCAGGTGATATATTAATGATAGTAGGTATCCCTGGGGCTGAATTCCTTTACGGAGCTGCCCATTTCAAACCAGAAATTCTTCAAGAGGTATCTGATAGGAGAACCGTTGAGAGATGGAAGAGGTCCAGATGGATGCTGACTGCTGTCGATAAAGCGAGAGATCTAGCCATGTTCTCTAGAGTTAATGGAATGAAGGATGGGGCCGAGGGTGGTATGATAAGGCTCCTTAACGATTTCGCCGATGCATCTGGATTAGGATTCGTTGTGAGGAAAGAGAAATTTCCTTTCCCGCCGGAGCTTATCAGATTAGGAGAGAACTTAGGTTTCGATCCTTTAGCAGCGTCTAGCTCAGGTGTAGTACTGGCAGCAATTCCAAGAAATTCGTCCATAGATTTCCTAAAGGAATTAATGGAGTCGCATGGATTTCCCGTCAGCATTATAGGAGAGTTGAAGGGAGAAGATCGTTACATGATTGTCGATGGGAATATTAAAGATTTTCCGCTGGAGTCCAGAGATCCCTATTTACTGCTAAGGGAGCTAGGAGAGTGATTTAAGGCTCGTTCTCTTTGTTTCATAGTGTTATAGCGAGATAAAGCATTTTTAACCTGACTTCATACTGCATATGGTGGGCTCATGCCTTAGGAGAGGATAACCATATTGCTTATTCTTAATCTCTTCCCTATAAACGACAATACCTCTTATCATATCCTATTAAATCCAGTAATTTCTCTGATTTACAAGATCCCACTTGTTAAATTAAGCAGTTTTCATAGTAATAGATGATGATCCTCAGTTATAAATGAAATGTTCTACTGCAAACTTCACCTGCAATAGGAGAGTAAATTTTTTATTTAACAAGAGATACCTTTTCCTATGCCTAAGACAAGGTATCTACCTTTAGCTCCCATTGGGAGGATAATCCGGGAGGCAGGCGCTGAGAGAGTAAGCGATGCAGCCGTTGAGAGGCTGGAGCGCTACATGGAGAAGTTTGCCACCGAAATAAGCAGGCATGCAGTCAGTTTAGCCAAGCATGCCAACAGGAAGACAGTAACTGGAGACGATATAGAACTGGCTATCAGGGCAGTTTGGAAGACGTAAGACTCCCGATTTCCCTCGCTCGGACCTTTTCTTTCCCTTCTTTTTATATTAAGATGCATCTTAACTTGCATATCTTACTAGTGAAATTTCTTTATTAAAGCTGATCAATAATTCCCGGTGAATAAAGTGCCTTCATTGGATGGTTTCTTCAACCCTAGATCCATGGTAATTGTTGGGGCTTCCAGAACCCCAGGGAAGATAGGATACGAGTTGTTGAGGATAATGGTAGAGAATTCGAAGAGAGGAATATACAGGGGAAAATTATATGCGGTAAATCCGAAATCTGATGAAATGATACTCGGTGTTCCCACCTACAAGTCTGTTTTAGATATACCGGAGACTCCTGATCTAGCCGTTCTAGTTACGCCAGCCAAGTATACTCCCTCAGCGATGGAGGATTGTGGAAGGAAGGGGATTAAGAACATTATAGTAATAAGCGGTGGCTTCGCTGAGGTGGGTGGAGAAGGAGTTGAGCTCCAGAAACAGTTAGAGTTATTAAAGGACAAGTATGGGATGAGAGTTATAGGTCCTAACTGTGTAGGTGTCGTTGTTCCATCAACTGGAGTAGATACCATGTTTTTACCAGTAGAGAAGGAGTTCTTGGATAAGAAGTATATATCATCACCTAGACCAAAACCAGGTAACATATCTCTAAGCACTCAATCTGGAGCCTTCGGTGTTGCTTGCCTTGACTACATGCATGGGGAGGGCATAGGCTTAGCTAAATTTGTTAGCTATGGTAATAAGTTAGATGTAGATGAAGTCGATGTTCTAGAATATTTGAGAGGAGATGAGGAGACCAAGGTCATCCTCATATACGCTGAATCCATAGATAGGGGGAGAGGATTTCTAGAGTTAGCAAGGAAGATAACGAAGGAAAAACCCATAGTTGTATTTAAGGCAGGAAGGACGAGCGCTGGAGCGAGAGCAGCTAGTTCGCATACCGCTGCTATGGCAGGCAGCGATAACATTTATGATGCTGCATTTAAGCAAGCAGGTATAATCAGAGTCGGAGATATGGAAGAGCTCTTTGACGTAGCTAAGGCATTGGTAATGCAACCTCCTGCTAAGGGAGATAGGATAGCTATCCTGACGGATGGAGGAGGGGTAGGTGTCATGGCTGCAGATGAAACCGAAGCTTTGGGCCTTAAACTAGCTAACCTATCAAAAGAGAGCCAGAACAGATTCCAAGATCTTAAGGAGAGGAGGATAGTTCCTCCTATTGCCGCTACAATTAACCCAATAGATCTAACAGGCAGCGCTACAGACGATTCCTTTGTGGAGGCAATGAGGATACTCTTAGAGGATAATAACGTCGACGGTATTATAGTATTGGCGCTTCATCATGTTCCAGGAGTAACTGCTAAGCTTCCAAGCAAGTTAGCTAGCCTATCTAGGAGTTATGATAAACCTGTAGTAGCAATGGACGTTGGATCATCACAGTATGCTAAAGCGTTCAGGGAGCTTTTCGAGATAGAGGGGATACCTGCATATCCTGAGTCAGAGAGAGCCGTCAGGGCTATGAAAGCTCTGGTCTACTACGGTAAGGTCAAGAGCTCCTAAATAAAATTCTTTTTACTATAGGAAGAATAGCTATTATGATTATTACGATCACTGTCGTAAGAGTCATCCATATGTAACCTTCCCACCGAGGCTTGCTTCCCTTGAAGAGAGTTATACTTGAGTGAATTGTCTGATAAAGGCTCCTCTCTTCCTGTTTCCAAGATACCTTGACGTCTACTGGTATATTTATCGGTGCATTTCTGTCTATATCTACCTCAACTATGGCGGATGCATTTGACATTCCCGGTATGTCGCCGATAGCAAGCGATGTAGTACCTATCAGGTAAGGTGTTATTATCTCTATAACAACATCTTTAGCAGTAGATTTAGCCTCATTCTTCATAACTAGAGTTAATTTAACACCCCTGTCCCCAGGTTTAGGTCTACCAGGTATGTATAATTTCATTAGTTTGAACTTAGCCTTCTCGTACACCTGTATAGGAATAGTTGAGTTTCCTAAATCTGAAACTAGGGATGCTTCATACCTTCCAGGCTTGGCTAAGCTGTCTATATCGACCAAGAAGGTGACATCTACTGCTTGGTTAGGTGGTAGCGCTGGGATGATGAAGGTGTTAGATCCGGGAGATGATGGTTTCAATACTCCTTCGATCGGAGTGAGATTCACTCTGAGATTCTTAGCGACGTAATTCCCTACATTAGTAATGACAACCATTAATTTCACATTTAAATCTCCTGGGTATATTGGCGAGGGTATGGTAGAGACATGGGCCACTTCTATCTGAGGTCTTCCCACGGCTCTCACACCGAAGGAAAGTATGCCCTGATGAGAGATACCTGCTCCGTCCTTGTATGAGACTTGAGCTAGGAATTGCACTGCACCATATGCTTTAGGTGATAGATATACGGAGAAGTTCCTGATTACGCTCTCTCCTCTATCCAGATGATCGATATACGCGTAATCCTCTCCTACAACAGATCCTAGCTCTAAGCTAGGTAAAGATATTTTTATCACCAGATCGCTCGCCTGTCCACCTTCGTTCTTTATCTTCAACCTAAGCCCATTCACTTCATCTACAGTAAGCTCCGTATCTAGAGGAGCTATTGATATGAGAGGAGTGGATGGACTTTGTGTTATAAAGGAAAGGGGGATTATCTGTTCCTTAATCCTATCATTTTCATCTAAGTAGCTTAACTGGAGGGTGAGGGCTAATCCTCCATAACTGACATTAGGTGTGGACAGCAGAAGTGAAACGTCCGCTCCTTCACCGGGAGCGAGTTCATCTAATTGGACACCGCTTGCCGATAGCACAGCCAAGTCCTTGGAAGGAATGAAACTAACTCTAATGGACTTAGCTGTTTCATTACCCTCATTTCTGAGCATTATATCGACGATTTCCTGTGTTCCCGGAGTTAAAACCCTCTTATCGCTGTAAGCTACGAGGAAAGGTCCGGGTTTCACCTTGACGTAGAATCCCAGGATCGAGCTCTCAGAATGATGTTCGGATCCAAGATCATACCATTCTAAGATGGATGAGACTTCCATAGGCCCAGAAGAGGAGGGGCTTATATACATATCAATAACAACGCATTTACTTTCTCCTGGTGAGAGATCACCCAAACTAAATTTATTATCTCCTTGAACGGCAGCATTAGGAGGGGATTGTACCGCTAAGGATACCCTGTAGGCATCTTCCCTACCTAAATTCCTCACGAGTAGATGTATCTCATTAACCTTCCCCGGTTCAAGGTATGTATCATTTGTATCTACTCTGAGTCCCTTAGGGGGCATTTCTGATACCTTTAATGCCTGAGTACAGGTAAACTGACCCCCTATACCAGTCTGGGATACCCATGTAACCGTAACCGTGACCGTAACTGCCTCATCAGCAGTATCTCCTATGTACAGGGTTATGGAGAAATTCCTCTTATCACCGGGGTTGAGCATTCCTACATCTATAGGAGAGGAAGCTTGAACATTAGGTGATGCAGGAGTTATTCTGGCTCTAACATCTCTAGCTACCCCATCCCCCTCATTATATAATTCTAGATATGCTGTAGCTGGGTAACCGGGTTTTACAGTGGAGGAGAGGCTGCATCTCACATCAGGAGAGCCGTGAACAGTCACATATAGATCCATTATCTGGGTCACAGGAGAGCCATCTAATGTGTAGTTTATGATGAGTTGAGCCTTGTAATATGATGCATATGCATCAGATGGTACGAATATGACGAAGTTCATGAGTAGAGTCTGTCCTTTAAAGAGGGAACCTGGATAAGAGAAATTGCCTGAGTAATTAGATCCTGCCATATCAAAGACAGTCAAATTAGCTGAGATATTACCGATCTTACCTCCGTATACGCTTTTCACTTCGACGGTAAACGTATTATTAGCCCCCAAGATCAAGGGGGATGACCAGTAGGAATCCTTCAGCTTCAAGTAATATGAGTCTCCCCCAGCATTTATTGCTAGAGGTAGGGGAGCGAGCATTATCATCAACGTGATGATAGAGAGAAGTCTCCTCACTTATCATGTCACCTCCATCTTGAGGAATCTGAGGGAGAGGGTTAGAAACACCAAGCTGAATAACGTAATAATGAACAACTGGTTAATGACCATGAGAGAGCTCCATCCCTTTAAAGAGACAGCCCTAAAGGCTGTAATAAAGTAGTACATGGGGATAAATGATGCTATTAACTTGGCTTCCGGGCCAAGTACCTCAACAGGTATTAACATCCCACTAAACAGCATGAATATAGCGAAGGAGAACACACTCGCCTGATATGCTTGAAGCTGGTTCCTAGAGAAAACGGATATTAAGAGGCCTAAACTAAGGGAATTTACCAAGAAGATCGTGGAGACTATGGTCATATCCAAGAAAGATCCTCTGAGCTTGACATCAAACAGTAATATGGCTGTTAGGAGGCTAAGAATAGCATCTGATACTGTAGCGAGGAAATATGCGGCTAACTTGCCGAAGATCACATCGAACACGCTAATTGGCGACATTATAAATTGTTCGAACGTACCCTTCTCCCTTTCCTTGCAAATGGATACGGATATCAGGCTCGTTGGGACCATTTGTAAGATCATCGCCATGAGGGCGGGGATGAAGTTCTCTATCTTTTTAATTTTTGGCCCATAAACGGTGTAAAACATAGGTTTTATGGCGAAGGTCCCGAATTTCGATGCCGCCCATTCCTGGTACTCTTGGGTCACCACGCCTACGGCCTGCATAACACTTTCAGCTATAGCCGGATCACTTGCATCATAATAGAGTTCAATTCTTGTAGCCCTCCCCTTCATGAGGTCCTCCGTGAAACTTTCGGGAATTATCAGGCTGGCATATACCTCACCTGAGTAGACAGATGAGAAGCCCTGACCCTTCGATTCATATATGGCCTTTATATCAAACATCTTTGAGTTCCTGAGCTCCTGAATGAACTTAAAGGCGCCTTCCTTTCCATCGAGGTTCACTATAGTTACAGGATATTTTCCTGCTCCCTTACCTCCGTATCCATATCCGAATAAGATTGTAATAGCTATGGGCATTAGTAAAACCATGAGAATAGTTTTTGGATCTCTAATAAGCTGTCTTATCTCCTTATCAACTATTGGAATTACTCTGAGCCCTCTCCTAATTGTTTCTTCTAGATTTATCACTCTGCCTCACCCATGAAGCGTATAAATGCTTCCTCGAGGCTTACGTAGACTGGAGCTGCTACTAGAATCTTTGTTCCTAACTCTTCCGCCTTTTTCACTATTTTAGGGAGGTATAGACCTGCGTCTTCTACTATTAAGAGATATCTCTGGCCTGAATCATCTAGAACGGACTTGACTCCAGGAAGCTTATAGGGATCAAGTTCTCCTTCGAACCTTATCTCTATTAATTCCCCTCCTAATGCTTTCTTTTTTATTTCCCGAGGCGTTCCCTCGGCTATTATGCTTCCCCTATTCATCAAAGCAAGGCGATCACAATTCTCCGCCTCGTCCATGTAATGGGTTGTCACTAGTATCGTCTTTCCTTCCTTGTTAAGCTCCTTAAAATACTTCCAGAATCTCCTTCTTAAAGGAGGATCAACTCCTGCCGTCGGTTCATCTAGTATGAGGAGCTTAGGATCATGAACCAGGGCAGTAGCAAGTGCTAACCTCTGCTTCATACCCCCACTGAGTCTACCAGCCAACCTCTTCCTGAATTCCCAGAGGTAGAACCTTTCAAGAAGTTCTTTAACCCTTTCCCTTAGTGATGTCCCTATTATCCCTTGAAGCCTTCCATAGAGCTTAATATTCTCTTCAACTGTTAGATCTTCATACAAACTGAACTTTTGAGGCATATATCCTATATATCTGAGTATTTTCTTCCTCTCTTTGGCGACGTTCATACCGAAAACTTTCACATAACCATCAGAAGGCTTGATCACGCCGGTAATCATCCTAATAGTTGTGGTCTTCCCAGCACCATTAGGCCCAAGGAGACCGAACGTCTCTCCTTTCTTTATTTTAAGATTGATATGATTAACAGCGACAAATTTACCAAATTTTTTAGTGAGATTCTCGGCTTCTATGGCGAGATTTTCCTCTAAGACCTCTTGTATGCCAAGCATTAATAGCCACCTTTTAGCCCTTCCATGGGAATAGTGATCCATAATTTGAAATATTTTACCTGTATAAACTGATCATATCTTGGCTACAAATTCTCAATTAGCTTTTAGGTTCCATCCACCTAAAGTAATGGGATTTGTATGGAGAACGAAAGAGATATTAGTATTGACATAGGTGAGGGAGATAAGGATATAGAGGAGCTAAAGGAGGTTCTCTCAGTTTTGAGAAGTGAGTTACCTGTACTCTTGAAGGGGCTTATAGAGCCAATTAAAGAGTTCATGGACTTAATGTACAATTCTGAAAGAGCAAGAGATAGAGCTAGAGCAATAGCTTCCTTCTATAAAGAACTAGTCGATCAAGGGATACCGGAAAACCTTGCCCTTAACCTGACCAAGGAGCATTTCATAAATCCAATGGCCATAATTAAAGAGCTAATGAAAATGAAAGGAGAAGAGGGTTGAGCCGCCTCAGAACTCTTTTGGATATAGTGATTTTAGTGGGGCTCTCTTCTAAAACCATAGCCTATGTTCTTTACCTATTAGGACTCTATAAGGTGAGGAAATCCAAGGCTAGAAAAGTAGCTGAGAGGGAATTGAAACTACAGGGCATAGATGAGAAGATCCGTGAGGAGCTTCTAGAGGTAGTAGTACCTAGCCTAGGAGGAATAGCTAAATGGATGAACTTGAGGAAATTAAGGAATTGCTGCTGAAGATATTGAAGAGGCTGGATTCTCTTGAGCAGAGGTTAAGCTCGGTTGAGGAAGATTCGCATGTTTTGGATATGTATAGATCTCTCCTTAAAGCCTACGCATCTGTACTAGGAAGCGTGGCGAGGATAGAGAGAATGGCCCAGCTGGTAACTAGCGAAATGGATCGAAGCATCGTTAAGGCACTAGCGAGTAGGGGGCCCCTTAATATCTCTCAGCTCACTGAAGAGGTTAGAAGGATTAGAGGGACTGCTTCAAGGCGAGTTATAGCTGAGAGAGTTAGAAAACTAGCTGAGAAAGGAATTGTAGAGCGGGTAAATGGAAGAGGAAAGACATATCGCCTTAAATATAAGATAAGTGATCTTAGCTAATATCTTTCACATAATTAAACGCATTTGAGGCGATAGAACATCACTTTGGGGAGCCAATGGAACAGATTCTCCCGGATATTCAGGTCTTTTTTAGGGAGGATGAGAAGCTCAAGTAGCATCGCAATGGGCGGAATCCTACCCTGCTCCTTAGATGATACGATAAACAAGCTTATATACCGAGTTTGCTTTTCACAAGAGCTCGAGGGATTTTCTTCACAGACCATCTCCAGAAATCCTTAAACTCCACTTTTCCTATAGAGGTGAGCATGTATCTCCTCGCTATCTCAGGATAGGACGTAAATAAATCAAAGAAAAACCTTATACGTGGTATTATTATCTTAGCTGCCCTCCTCTTAGCTCTCAGTTCTTCAATTATGGGAGTCATTCTCTTTAGATATTCTTCGCTTGGTTCCTCACTTTCAAGAGATTTTGCTGCTTCAAGGGAGCTTCTAATGGCATAATACAGTCCCTCCCCAGTTAAGGGATCGGCTAGGCCAGCAGCATCCCCAACTAATAGAATCCTATCTCTGGCAATAGGCTTTTCGTGGCCTCCCGCTGGAATTATCCAAGATCCATCCATTTTAACATGATATTTAAGTGAGAAAGATCTGAAGGAAGATAATATTTCACTAGATTTCTCCACCATTCCCCCTACTCCAGCATTAGAGTCATTTGCCCGCGGAAATATCCAGCCATAACCATAGGGTGCTGCATCTACCATGAAAGTCAGTTTTTCGTAGTAAGGAGCTGTACCTTCCACTCCTATTATTAGATCCCTCTTGTCCCAAGGTCCTCTAATACCGGATGATATTGCTATAATGGAGTTGGCTCCGTCTGCTCCTATTACGTATCTAGCCTCCTCATTGGCTCCTAGTAACCTCAGCGACTCACCTCTCTTCTTTATCCCATATACCTTCGATACTCGGAAGGTTACCCCATTCGAGATCGCCTCATCCAGCAACCTCTTGTCAAACTGGTCCCTCCTTACCACCGCTATAGCGTATTCATTTGAAGACGTGCTCACTACGACTTCTCGGCCGTAACCCCTCACTATAACTTCTTTATGATAAGCTTCAACGGGCTCTAAGGGAAGGTTTAGTTTCAATAGAAGCTTCCCGGCCTTGAGGGTTATCCCACCACCGCAAGGCTTCGATCTGGGAAAATTTTTCATATCTAAGAGCAAAGTCTTAAATCCCATTTTAGCCAATAAGTAGGCTGCTGTTGAACCTGATGGACCTGCTCCAACAACTGCGATGTCCCACATACTAACTTGGCTTAACTTAGGGATCTTTTTAAAAGATAGGGAAAATATATATCTAAAGAAACATTTGTTCAATGGTGTTAAAACATGACAAAGGCAGAAGAGATCCTCAAAAAGGTACCAAAGAGATGTATTGAGGATATTAGAGATTATGTGGGTAAGTTAGATAAATCATTAGACAATCTAGAGAGTATAGAAGATAAAGAAGGAATTGCGTGGGCATTTAAGGCCCTATCAAATACTACAAAGCTAGATATAATCCTCTTACTCGCAGCCACTGATATGCCGGTATGCCTGATCTCTTACATTTTGGGAAAAGACCAATCCCTCATCTCCCATCATTTATCTGATCTTAAGGCGGCAGGTCTTGTCAAAGAAACTGTTAAGGGTAAGTTTAGGGTATATAGGATTCAGAAAGATTCTCTGTTGAACATATTTGATACGCTAGGAAGGATAATGAAGGGGTGAGAGGGTGGAGCTAAAGCTTGAAGTGATTGATATAGCTCCTCCTGAAGGGACTAACATAATCCTAGCCACATC
>JAOZGJ010000040.1 GCA_027491785.1 Thermoproteota archaeon
CCAGCTTTCGTCCCTCACCGTCGGACGCGTTCCAGCCGAGCGCCTTCGCCACTGGTGGTCCTCCGGGGATCTACGCATTTTACCGCTATCCCCCGGAATACCCTCGGCCCCTCCCGCTCCCTAGCCCTGCAGTATCCCCGGCGGCCCACCGGTCTTCCGGTGGATTTAACCGAGGACTTACAGGGCCGGCTACGGACGCTTTAGGCCCAGTATGCGTGGGGACCCCTCGGGGAGCTGGTTTTACCGCGGCGGCTGGCACCAGCCTTACCCTCCCCTTCCTACCCCAGGCTATTTACACCTGGGAACAGCCACCCTCAGCGGGCGGCACTCGGGCTCGCTCCCTCACGCTTGCGCGCATTGGGGAAGTTTCGCGCCTGCTGCGCCCCGTAGGGCCTAGGCCCTTGTCTCAGTGCCCATCTCCGGGCTCCTCCTCCCAGAGCCCGCACCCGTCTTAGGCTAGGTGGGCCGTTACCCCACCTACTACCTGATGGGACACGGTCCCATCCTGAGGCCTCAGCGGGGCCATTCCCCCGCCTACTTTGGGGGTGAACCCATTCCAGGAGATCACCCCTATCCGGGATTAGCCTCAGTTTCCCGAGGTTATCCCGGTCCTCAGGGTAGGTTGACCGTGTATTACTGAGCCGTGCGCCGCCAGGAGCAAGGGCTCCTAGCCGACTCGCATGGCTTAGTCCGAGCCCGATAGGAGTCCCCTCCGGCAGGATCAACCGGTCTCACATACGGCCGCAAGACCTATCAATGCACCCACCATTCATGGGGACATCCGGACTCTCTTGAGCACGAGGGATCTACGTTTCCTCGTGCTCACATAACCATACGTCTACACATTCCCTCCTGTCGCCACGGTTGGAAAGACGATCCATCACCCAATCAGGGCATTCCCTTCATCTTTTCAGGATCGCCACCGGGTTAACCGTGGCCAATCAGATTATTAGTAACGTAGCTATATAAAGTTGACTGAGAAAGATTTATATGAGGAGGGCTTCCAATACAGCCTTCGCCGTGTGTAATCTATTCTCGGCCTGCTCGAATGCTATAGAATGAGGGCCATAGGCTACCTCTTCTGTTATCTCCTGCCCTATAAACCATGGCTGACAGTGCATTACTTTAACATGGTGAGCGGCGTGCGATAACAGGTCTTTATTCACCTGATATCTAGGGAATACTTCCTTTCTTCTCTCTATATCGGAAACCCCCATGGAAAACCAAGTGTCTGTATATACAACGTCAGCATTACTCACTGCCTTAACAGGATCCTCAACTATCTTTAAGGAACCACCAGTCTGTGCATATATCTCTTCTACTTTAGATACTACCTCATCATCCGGCCAATAGTCTTGAGGAGCACCAACAACGTAATCATATCCGGCTAGAGCTGATGCGATCATGAGGCTATGATTTGTATTGGCAGCACCATCGCCCAAGAATACTATTTTCACCTTTCTGTTTCCGAAGAACTCTATTATTGTAAAGATGTCAGTTAGTGCCTGCAGGGGATGGAACTTATCACTCAGCATGTTTATAATGGGCACCGTCGCCCACCTGGCCAGCTCCTCTAGTGTGGAATGCGACTTAACTCTAGCAGCTATGGCATTTACGAATCTACTGAGTACTTGGGCTGTATCTCTGAGAGTCTCTCCTCTAGATACTTGGAGGCTTGATGTAGGTAGTTCTAAGAAGACGCCCCCTAGATCAAAGGTTGCTACAGACATAGAAACCCTTGTCCTAGTAGAAGGCTTCTCGAATATTCCAGCTACATATTTACCTCTTAAAGCAGCGTTTTTAGCTAATCCCCATTTATGCTCTCTGGATCTCTCTAAGAGAGCCTTAAACTCTACAGGGGTGAAGTCAAGGAGAGTTAAGAAGTCTCTACCCTTGAGCCCTCTAATGATGGAAGCCATCTAATCACCATGAAAGGGAAAATCATTGAAGGATATAATCTATAGCCCTCTCAGGATCAAATATCGATATGTCATCGAATCCTTGTCCAGTTCCTAGGAAGAGGATGGGCTTACCTGAATAGAGGGCAGATATTAAAGGCGTGGATAGACCAGATCCATCCACTTTAGTGATAATTAGAGCATCTATTCCGACGGCATCGTTAAAAGAATCGCATTGGTTAAGCACATCGTTTCCTGCTAGGCCGTCCAGCACAAGTACCTTCAGATCAGGTTTGATCACTCTCACAATTTTCCTTAACTCCTCACTCAGGTTCCTGTTGAGATAGTTCCTGCCAGCCGTATCTATAAGGACAAATTCGTACCCTCTAGAGGAGGCCATGCTAACACCATCATAAGCCACAGCAGCAGGATCAGCACCTCTAGGTCCTTTAAACATGGGAACATTGGCGCTTCTACAGTAGCCCTCTAGCTGGTCTCCTGCAGCAGCTCTATAAGTATCAGCAGAAACCACTAATACCCTATACCCTTTCTTCTGTAAGTGTCTAGCCATTTTCACTATACTGAGGGATTTCCCAACGCCATTAAATCCAAAGAAAATGACCTTGTAGGGAAGCTCTGAAGGTCTTATCTTATCAAGACTAGTTTTTGGAGGAAGAGCTTCTAGGATAGCTCTCCTTATTGCTCTGCGAACTATTTCCTTGGGATTCCCCTTAGTCTCAATGCCATCGAGCTTCCTAGATACGGATTCTTTTAATCTGTCTACAATAGCTGGAGGAACTCCTTGAGCCACAAGTTCCAGCTCCATGGAAGAGAATACCTTCAGTACGGATTTCTTCGTCCATTTCTTCTTTACTATCCCTTTAGTAGTTAGCTCATCAATTAACTTACCTAGCACGCTTTTCTGTCCTCCTCTGGAGATTTTCCATCTCCAACTGAACTTTCGTAAGATTTAGGCCTACCTCCGATAGGCTCTTATTCACCTCATCCAGCCTCTCCCGAGCCTGTTTTAATGCCTCCTCTGGGCCCATCTTGGCGAATATATTTCCACCCAGCAGAACAAGCATATCCTTGGCCTTAGCACCATCAACCATTAAAGACAAGAAGGAAGAGACAGGTATTATAAGAGGACCGATCTCTCCCTCCTGAGCCTTCTTAAGTGCCTTTAATGTCTCAATGGATCTCTCTAAATCTGTTTTTACTAAAGTTAACCTATTATACTCATCAAGCAGGTACTTATAGAGGGACTGAAGGAAGCTCAGATCTACGGTTCTTTCCTGACTCAAATACCACACCTTAGAAATACCTTAGGGTTCTATTTTAAGGGCTTCCGCTACATTCTCAATCTCTAGGGGAGATGTCGGATAACCGACTAAAGCCCCTTGATCGCTTGCTATTAAGCCTAATCTCACATAACCAATCCCATTATTAATAGTACCCCTTATACATTCTACATCTAGGATCTCCGAAGCACCTCTCAGCTCTGAATCATCAGCAGATGGGGATATGAGGCAGCCCTTGTTATTAACAACTATGAGAGATCCAACCACCGGTACGCCGCCGACCTTACCCTTGCTTACCTTAACGCCTAACAATCTACCTATAAGATCTATCTCGCTATCACTGAAGGAAGGATGGACTAAGGCTCCATAATCATTGGCTACTATATCATTTCCAAGAGCTGTAAGCTTTGTTGTCGGTAGTATATGGATCTCTAGATCAAGGATCTCCCTCAGTCTAGTTAGGTCTTCTCTCGATATTATAGGAGGTACGAGTAAGGCTCTACTATTTCCAGCCAAGAATATTCCTAACATCCTACTATCGTATACACTAGCCTCTACTACCTTCAGACCTATTCTCCTCGCTTCCTCCGATATAATAACCCCAGATCCCTCGGGAGCTAGGAGATAGGAACCAATAGCCCTAAGGTAAACACCTAAGTTGGAACTCCCAAAAAGCTTAGCTCTAAATATAGCCATTTAAATCCCTAAGCCGGCCAAATGACTGCCTCCTCATCCTCCTCATTTATAACTACCCTAATCTTTAGCTTACCGGGGGGGTTACCAGCCCCCTGAGACCATAGAAGCTCATTAAGCTCGGGCCTGACCTTGATCCTATAATCTTCCGGTACTTTAGCATGCTTCCTAACGAAAGCTTTCATGAGTTTTACTGCTCTAGCGGCTCTCTTCTTTGGAGGGTATTTTGCCCTTATCAAGATACCTAAGTTGATATTAAAGAGTAATTCCTGAGTTTCAGGCATATTAATCACCTAAAGCTGGAGCCTGCTTCTCCTCCAGTTCCTTAGGGGTTTGGCCTTTGCTTTTCTATTAGTTTTAGCATATACCCAAGCTGGTACTCTCCTATTACTCCTAAGGGCCCTAGCATATCTAAGCTTACTTCCCAATGGCCTATGACTCGCCATCAAATCACCTCCTCACACTATCCTTATGTTAAAATCCTTCCTACCTCTCTCAGATAGCTGAGCTAGTAAGGTTTTCAGCTCTTCATCTCCCAATCTTCTAGTCAGCCTACCCGAGGTATAGAGCTGAACCAAATATAACTTTACCTCATTTGCCAAGTCAGGCTTAACTAGTTCTACTCTTTTTAGTCTCTGCCATGCCTCATTGGTTAAAAGTTGCTTGACTATGGCATCTATCTTCTGTAACTCCTTAGCTACCTCCTCTTCCTTGCTCTGCTGCTTAGCCGCCATCTCAGCCATTAACTTCTCCTGAATTTCCCTTAGTGCCCTATCCTCTGAGCTCATGGAACATTCACCTTCCCAGGGATTATCTCTAATTCCCTAATCAGGTTAGCGGCTATCCTGTCCAGAAGAGAAGATCCCTCTGGAGTGATCTTCCTACCTTTCCTCTCGATTTTCTCTACTAAACCTGCTGACTCCAATTGCTGAAGAATGAGCCTTATTACGTGCCCACTCCCCTTAACGAATCTTTCTGGCTTGGCGCCTCTATCTTTCCTTCCACCGTATTTAGCTCTAAGCCTCTCCACCCCCACAGGCTTGCCTCCCCTTAAATATAGAGTTCTAAGTATCGAAGCCGCTCTAATGTACCACCAATCGTCCTGTAATGGAGGTCTCTCCTTATGGGCCCCTGTTTTAGTATATATTGCCCATTCCGGAGGCTTTATAGGCTCGTATTTCTTCAGTTCCTCCTTTAAGCGTTCTATCAATATATCAGCGCGAACATCTCTGGCCGTAGGCATTCATATCACACCTTCCTAACCTTCAAAGTAGCTGGAATCATGTGGCATATAAAACCTTAGTGCGTTAGTGAGACATGCTAGTTGAAGAGAATAGACTAAGTCATCTTTCATACCTCATATCACGATGCTTCTCTCTTAAATAAGGTATTCTCCTAACTCCACCGCACAGTTCACATTTAATGACTAAGTGGGGAAATCTCTTATCTCTCAGCCTGACCTGAGCGTTAACTCCGGGATATAAGAGGGTCTTACATCTCTTACAGTACCTCCATCTCCATTCGCGTGGTATCCTTACCCTAGTCCTATAGGCTATCCTCTTAGCTAGCTCTCCATATTTTATAGCGAGCTCAGGCTCCTCTATGTAGATAGAATCAGCAAATCTGAGAAGTCGTATGATCCTCTGCTTCGCTATGTCCTTCTCTCTCTTCTTTCTCTTTCTCTTTCTATTCCTTCTCAGGGAACCACACCTCTAGGTAGTGCATATAAGTTAGAAGCATTGAAATGGAAATAGATGATGAAAGTATACCCTTATAGAGAGATAAGCTATAATTTTTTAGTTTTCTAACTTCATATGAAAAATCACCATGCGGAAAGCATCCAATGAAGAAAGTGGCTCTCCTCCATCCAACATCTCTCAGGAAGGAAAATGGCTCCATATATCTTCCCCTCTCCTCTATGAAAACAGCGCTTCCCTCGATAATGTCCTTTAGGCTTGTGCTAATCTCCTTTATTAGGGCCTTATCCTTATTCAATCCTACCCACCCTCTCTCCAATAGTTGGGCCATCAGGCCTAAGAACCTTACATAGTTTCTCGGAGGCTTTATTTTTCTCGAGACTAGAAAGACTCTGCCATCAACTGTATGGATATAAAGCTTTATTGCTCCTTGTCTGAATAATGGATGATCGGTTACAGCGAGGAGTGCTCTATGCACTACATCAGGCCTACCCTCTTTAGGCCCTAATGTATATCTCATCCTATGAGGCAAGGCATTTATATCAAGTACGTCGTAGAATTTTCCATAAAATTTTTCATAGCTTTTGCGTAATAAATCATTCTTTTTTAAATCATACGGTACCTTAGTCAATGATGATTCCGCTAGTATCAGAGTAGTCATCAAGTGGTATGAGAACCAACGCTTAAATACACAATCTTCCGTTATAACGGTAGCGGCCGTAGTCTAGCCTGGATAGGATGGGGGCCTGCCACGTCCCAGACCCGGGTTCAAATCCCGGCGGCCGCACCATTTTTGGCCGGGGTGAGGTAGCCTGGTAACCTGGGGGCCTGTGGAGCCCTTAACCCGGGTTCAAATCCCGGCCCCGGCCTCTCAGCCAAGTAAGTATATTACCAATTCTTCAAACAGCTCTACTCTACTAAATCAGTTTTCAAGTGGACCCGCCGGGACTTGAACCCGGGACCTCCGGCTTGCAAAGCCGGCGCTCTACCACCTGAGCTACGGGCCCGAGAACACAGATATTGCTAAGCTTTAATAAGCTTTATACTAGAAGTCCTGGGGAGCTAAACTGAATTAATTTAATTATATTTCCTTTGCCATAAATATATATCTTTTTAATTCATAAATAATCATTTTCGAATAAAAATAATGAATATAAAGGAGCATTTAACATCAGGTAAAACAATCGCTCTTGTGCGTGTCGTCAAAATATGCGTCTTACTTTAAATAGGGAAATCGCATCACACTAGTGAGAGGAATCAGGAGCTACAAGGGGATGTATATTGAAGTCCATAGTTAGATCTGCCACGCGAAGAGTTGATGAGGAACTAAAGGAGATCCCTCAGAAGGTATCTCCTGAAGATTCTGCTCTAAAAGACTTTGTTGAGAAAGTTAAAGCTAGAATAGTAATTATGGGTATAGGGGGAGCTGGAAGTAATACTATCACAAGGCTTAACGCTATCGGCGTTGACTCTGTAGAGACTGTCGCTGTTAATACTGATGCCCAACATTTGCTTACAACAGTAGCCGATAGGAAACTCTTACTTGGTAAGGAGCTATGTGGAGGGAATGGATCTGGAGGGGATCCACAGATAGGAGAGGAGGCAGCAAAGGAGAGTGTCGATGAACTAGAACAGTATTTGAAGGGAGCAGATATTCTCTTCCTCATGGCTGGTCTTGGTGGCGGGACTGGAACCGGTGCATCTCCTATAATAGCTGAAGTAGGGAAGAAAGTTGGTGCGGTAGTTGTATCTATTGTCACATTACCCTTTTCCGCCGAGGGAACTAAGAAGAAGGAAATCGCTATGAAGGGATTAGCTAAGCTAGCAGAGTCCTCTGATACCATAGTGGTAGTAAATAACGATAGAATTTTGGATATAGCTAAGGAGCTACCTCTACATCAGGCCTTCTTCATCTCCGATGAGATCGTAGCTAGAGCTGTAAAGGGCATAGTTGAGCTTGTCATGAAACCTGGTCTGATAAATGTCGATTTGGCTGATCTCAGGAACGTTTTAGAAAATGGAGGGCCGGCAGTCCTCTCTTTTGGTGAGAGCGATGGAGAAAACAGAGCTATAGAAGCGGTTGAAGATGCTCTTGGTAATCCACTACTAGAAGCCGATATTTCTGGAGGCAAAGCAGCCATAATAAATATAACATCGGGACCAGATTTCTCGTTAGAGGAAATGGAGCAGATAGTCGAGACGATAGTTGGCTCTTTAGACACAACAGCCAATGTGATCTGGGGGGCTAGAATAGATGAATCCCTTAAGGGTGTGGTGCAAGTTCTACTAGTCGTGACGGGAATAGCTTCTCCCAGCGTTGAGGCAGCCCTACAAGGAGAAGTAGCCGAAGTAACTGCTGAAAGACCTACTAAAGCTAGAATAGAGAGAGCAACCACTCCTAGAAGAGTCTCCGAGAGAAGAACTGTTCCAATAGCTAGGGAAGTGAGGTCTCCCGAGGCAGATTTAGGATTAGATGAGCTTTGAGGTGGTAGTTATGCCAAAGCAGAAGGCAAGCAAGAGATCCAAAGGCGGTCTATGGGACTACATAGTTCAAACATTAAAAGTAGCTGAGAAGCCAAGTTGGGATGATATCTGGAATACATTTAAAGTGACTGTTCTCGGTTTTCTCTTAGTTGGTGTTATAGGATTCCTTATACAACTGGCGGCTCTTTATCTAGTAGGTGGCTAGGGACATGAAGAGCCAACAGACTCATACACTCTTTTTTCCCATTAGAATAATCTCAGGAAAAGAAATAAATATAATTCGGCTGCTAATGGCGAGGGCCTCCTCTACAGGGGCCAAGATAAGATCCATACTGTTTATTCCGAGATTTAAGGGCTATCTGTTTATAGAAACCGATAGGGAGTATGAGGTAAGAAGGCTGATTCGAGGCTTATCTAAGGTGAGATTCATCTCTACTAGTCCTATACCACTTCAGGAGATAGAAAATCTTCTAGCGGCTGAAGCGGCTAGCATAGAAATAGAACCAGGAGATATAGTGAAGATTATTAAGGGAAATTTCAAAGGCTATAGGGCTGTAGTTCTCTCGGTCCCTGAAGGTGGGAAAGGAAAAATGTTAACCCTCAAACTCTTAGATATAGACAGGGACTGGGAGATAAAGATGCTTCCAACGAATGTAAAGTTAGTTGAGAAGAAAAAGGAAGAGAAGAGCCAAGGAGGTGCTGAAAGTGCCTAAGAAGGTTGTTAAGGTCATGATAGAGGGTGGAAAAGCCACTCCCGGGCCACCATTGGGTCCGGCACTTGGTGGCTTAGGGCTCAACATGGGCCAAGTTGTAAAAGAAATTAATGCGAAGACGAAGGAGTATGCAGGGATGAAAGTCCCCGTAGAAATAGAGATAGACCTAGAGACAAAGCAATTCGAGGTTAGAGTTGGGACACCACCTACTTCTATGCTTATTCTAAGGGAACTAGGAGTAGATAAAGGTTCATCTGACGCATCCTCTAAGAAAATAGGAGATCTTAAAATGGACCAGGTCGTGAAAATAGCCAAGATGAAGCTCGATAATGCTAACACCAAAGATCTTAAAGAGGTAGTTAAGCAAGTCCTAGGAACCGCTCTCTCTATGGGTGTTACTGTCGAAGGAAAAGATCCCCGAGAAGTTCAAAGGGATGTAGATTCAGGTATTTGGGATAAAGTGGTTATAGGTGGTTAAAATGTCTCAACTATTACTAGAGGATGAGACTCTCAAGATAATCTCCGAGATGAAGGATAAAAGCCCTAAAAGGAGGTTCAATGAAGCAGTAGACCTAGTGGTACTCCTTAAGGGTATAGATCTAAAGAGAAATCCTAACGCCAAGATAAACGAGATAGTAGAATTGCCCCACCCTCCCAAAAATAAGCCCATAAAAGTAGCCGTCATAGGTAGAGGAGAATTCGCACTAAAGGCTAAGGAGGCAGGAGCTGATAGAGTATTAGAGCCCGAAGAAATAGAATCTTTAGCTAGCAACAAAAAGAACCTAAAGAAGTTAGCTAGGGAATACGATTTCTTCATAGCCCAAGCAGATGTCCTTCCTAAAATAGTGAGATACATAGGTCCGGTATTTGGACCTAGGAATAAAATGCCGATTAATTTGCCAGCTACAGCAGTATCTCAGCTTCCAGCCACTATAGAAAGGCTTAAGAGGTCCGTACGAATAAGGATGAAAGATCAACCTATTGTTCACGTTAAGGTAGGCTCTAGGGATATGAGTCCGGAGGAGATTTTAGATAACATTAGAGCTATATTGTCCCTCATAGAGAGAAAGTACGAAGATTCGTCTAGAATAGCTAAGATCTACGTGAAAACCACGATGGGTCCCGCCTATGAACTGCCCATATCATTCACTAAGAGGAGGTGAGGAGAGAGATAATGTCTACTATAATGATTAGAAAAAAGGAAAGCCCTCAGAGAATAAGAAAAGCTAGAATGATGGAGAAATTCGCTGAATTAGCCAAGAAATATCCCACAATAATGTTCGCAGACTTCGCTAGAGTCCCGGCTGATCACTTCCAATACGTTAGGAGGGATTTATCTCCAGATATCAAGTTCTTTGTGATAAAGAGAAGGCTTGTCTCTAAGGTCGCTGATGGACTGAACAGAAAGGGGCTAGATAAACTTGTGGATTACATGCCCCTGAATTTAGTGGTAATATTCAGCAATAAAGACCCATTTGAAACCTATCGATTAGTTACCGAAAGAAAGGCAAGTGTTTTCCTTAAGCCAGGAGATATAGCTGAAGATGATGTTGTTATACCGAAGGGTCCTACAGATATAGCCCCAGGGCCTATATTAACTGACTTAAGGGCTATGGGCATTCCCACCAAAATACAAGGAGGTAAAATAGCTATAACAGAGAATTTCACCATAGTAAAGAAAGGAGAAGCCGTTTCACCCCAAATAGCAGATCTACTTAGAAATCTTGGCATAAAACCACTTAAAGTAGGATTTAAAGTGAGGGCTGCAATAGATGAAGAGGGTTTACTCTACTTACCAGAGGTTCTCTCTGTGACTATAGAGGATATAAGAAACATGATAGCGAAAGCGCACTCCGCTGCCCTGAATATAGCCATTGAAATAGGCGAAATAAACAGATACACAATAAGACCCTTAGCAGAGAAGGCAGTTAGAGGAGCCCTTGCATTAGCCCTAGAAATCAGTTGGATCTCTAGTGAGACACTACCTTACCTTATAAGGAAAGCCGCTATAATAGCTAAGACGCTAAAAGAGAAGATGGACTGATTAGCTAAACCTTTTTCCTTAAAGGTTCATACCCATCTCCCTTTTCTTTATATTACCTCTATACGATTCCCTAAATGCGCTTGAGCGAATAGAAGGGCTCAGAAGCGGAGAGTCTCTTCATTTAACTGATTTGTCTGTGGAGCTATCATCATAGCCCATTAATGCTACTCAGATACTAGCTTTAAAAGATGCTCAATCGAGGCAAAATAGAAGGGATGAACTAGGATATATGCTCTCCTAGATATGGATAATATGATCTTAACGCATCTCTCCATTCCGGTTCACCGAATAATCCTCTCTCCTTTTGCCACTTTTGCAATCTATATAAGGGCTCTATTAAGCTCTTATCAGATAGCAGCTTCTCTCTAAGGGGAGAAAATTCTCTTATTAGGTATTCTGCCAGAAAGTTCTTAAGATCTAATGGGTGTACCTCTCCCTTAACGTAGCTCCTCTCTAATTCCTTATAATTTGATATTTCTATTTCCCCACCACCAAAAGCTCTTGATCTAGGTAACCTAATTCCTTTACTCATTGGCAATATAAGATATCTGAATATGCCTAATATTGGATTCTTGAGCTTACCCTCTTCATCATACTGGTCTTCAAACCCAGGTGGGCAGTATGCTTGTCTTACCTTTTCCTTGATTATATCTGGTGGATCATGAACAGCTATATGAGATCTAGGTAGGCTACTGCTCATCTTACCTCCCGTTAGTCCGGGTAGAAGGGGGGTATGTATGGCAGAAGGAACATACTTCTTCACCCTCAAAGGTATCTGCATTGAGAATACATCCCTTGCTAGGGCATGTATCTTCCTTTGATCAGTTCCTCCTATGGCAACATCTACCTCCAGATAAAGGATGTCTAGCGCCTGCATCAGTGGATAAATGTGATGAGATACGAGGGGATCATCCCTCTCTCTAGCTATAACGGACATGGCCCTCCATGCCCTTCTCGCGGTCACTCTCTGAGAGAGGGCTAAGAGATCAAGTACATAGTTAGGAGATAGCTCAAACTCACTACCCATCCTAATCTCTATTTCCGGAGAACCAAGTTCATGGAATACTGTTTTCCAGTAAGTCATCGATACCTCTTCTATTAGATCTCTGGGCCCTTTCAGGTTTAGAATCGCGTGTATGTCGGCCATAAGCGCTATCGCATGGAACCCAGCATCTATCATATCCTTAAGCTTGTATAGTGTAATGAGAGTTCCTAAATGTATAGGACCGGATGGCTCATATCCCACGTAAGTATTATGTCTTCCAGACTTGAGCATCTCCTTTATCTCATCAATAGTCATTACGAATTCCTCTAAAGGCTCAGCGACGTTCCTTAAGACCAAAGATAACTTATCCGTAGTCTCACCTGGATGAAAAGATAGAGAGCTACATAAATTAATTTGGTCTCATCAATGTTGCAGATCGGGACCTCAGAGTAGGTCAGTTAATTCATCTGCTCAGTGCCGTCACCTATCATCATCGGTCCTTAATTCGGTATAATGGGACCTTTTCTCCTTTACTCTTGATAGGGTATTTAACATATTCCAGTAATGGGTACCAAACCAGAACGTCTTTCCGCATGAGGGGCATAGGAGGAACTTCATGTGGCCTTTTGATATTTCCCTTGGCAGTTTCCCAATCATCAAGTCCCTCTTCACTAGTACTAGCTTGGTATTACAGAAGGGGCATCTAGTAGCCCTAGGATCCACCCTCAAACTAACTGAAAATTCTTTAGAGATTAAAGCTAAAGCTTCTAGTACATTTTCCGGGATGAGTATGACCCTCCTCCCTAACTTCTCGGCTCTAATTTTCAATTCCTTATCTCTCGTTACAAGAACCCTCCTTTCGAGCATCTTAAGTAGATTTGAATCGCTTATCGATGATTTTACATAGAGAGTATCGCAGCCTAGAATTCTCAGCCATTTAGCTACCTTGCCGCTCATTGAATCGACTAGAAATGGTATATCACACATTTTTATCACTGAGAATTGAAAGGTAGCCCCGCCCGGATTCGAACCGGGGTCTCCGGGTTCAAAGCCCGGCGTGCTTGACCGCTACACTACGGGGCTCCAAGGGTATCATAAATTAGTTGACTATAAAATTGACGTTATATGCGGGGGGTGGGATTTGAACCCACGCGGGCCTAACACCCACCGGACCCTGAATCCGGCGCCTTGGACCTGGCTCGGCTACCCCCGCTAGTGCTCCGGCCGGGATTTGAACCCGGGTCTGGGGCTCGAAAGGCCCCTATGCTTAGCCGGGCTACACCACCGGAGCCCGTTTACCTAGCAAATATAGCCCAATAAAAATGTTATCCTAGCTCCTGCTTGGCAAACTTCATTGGAGAGGATATAAATAGAGGGAAACTTTCTTGTCATCCTTCAATTGATTATATGCTTATCCCCATGTGCTCATCTAGTTTTTCTCTCAGATATTCTACGAATAATTCCTTTAGTTTTCTTGCTGTAGGGCTCATTGCCTTGAATATTTCTATTTCTGCCTTCTTTTTCTTTTCTAAGAACCATTTATTCTCCCTTTGCCAGAATTCGTTCTGTAAATTTGGTAAAAACTGATTATCTATTGCAGCCTTTAGGTCTGCTTGGGTCAAAGGCTCTAAAGCGAACTGATAGTCCTTAAAGAAGCCTTCCTCTACATCCTTAGTTAGTATTCCTATGAATCTAGCTTCTGGGGAGGCTAGATATGGTATGTGTGCTGAATTTATGCTATTATATATCACTGTGGCAGCTATCCTCAGAGACCAAGGTGATAAGTCAGTCAGTATTGCTATAGGTACTCCTTCATCAGATAGCATCCTCAGGAACCTTCTCATACTCCTTGAAGCTTGTCCCTGAAGGATTGCTATGGCTATCTTTCTTTCCTCAGGTATCCCGAGCTCGATCATATTCTTAGCAGGACCAACTTTCTCTATAGCTATAACGGCCTTAACTCCTATTCTCTTAAACTTTATATTCTCAGGTCTTGGCGGAACGGAATAACCCATTTCTCCAACTCTGTCAGCTCTTAGTACCCTTCCTGATCTATCTATAAGTTCTATATCTCCATAAATCCACCCTCTTGGATCACTGGTAATTGAGAAAGCTTCTCTAGGCATCCCCAGTATCAATTCCATAAGTACGATTCTGGCATCAGTTTCCCTCTGGTCCTCTGGAAATAGTGTACCTTTGAGTCTTTCAACTTTATGAACATAATAAAAGTCCCTTTTAGTCATTGTGAGTCCATTTTCTAGATGATCTAATGCCCTACTTAATCCATATAGAACTCCTGCTAGAGTCTTAAGGCTCTTAACCCTAGAACCCTTAATCTTACTGTACGTCTTAGGATCGAAGATATACCCTATTCTCTCATCAAATTCTATATTCTTCTGGCTATTAGGGGGATACTCTATCTCGGGAAACTCTCCCCTTTTTATCCTCTCAGCTACCTGCTTGGCCAGCTCAAGAGCTCTCTCCTTTATGTTCATCTCCTCCATCTTTTTCACCTATACCAGTACTCAATTTACTAAGCAAAGCTTCAATAGGGGGCCTCTCACCTAGCATATCATTAATAGTATCTGCTATTATCTGATAATACATCTTAAATAACTCATACCTCTTCCTTAGCATTTCTTTCCTTCTTTTTCTACTTAGGAATATTCTAAGATCTCTTGCGCAATTTCTTAGTCCTAATTCTATCTCCTTTGCGACCTCGGGCACGTTAGCTATGAATTCCTTACCAACAGTCTTAAAGGGAACTTTCGTCGATACTATATGAACGAAGAATACAACAGGCTCATCTTCCGGGTTCTTTATACCATAATTGCTCCAATCTATCTTCTTAATTATCTGATAAGAGACATCGCTTGAGACATCATAAAGGAGAGGAATTCTATTTGCATACCTGTAAAGCTGTACGTCCCCTGTTGGCCTTATCTGTCCTCCATACGCAATGGCTGTCTCCACAATGAATGGGTGGGCCCCATAAACTGACGGAGGCCTCTGGATAGCTTTTACAAACTCGGGTTGAAGTTCCTTCTTTATCCCGGATTCAAATAACTCTGCTCCTAGAGGAGAGAGTACACTGGGATCTGGAGGTAGAAACCTATCGTATCTTTTAAGGGCATGAAATAGGGAAGAAATTTCCTGCTTAGTCAGCTCAGAAGGCTTCTTATCTGGAGGCAGGTCTGCAAGTTTAAGCACATCAACCGCTGTTTTATCCCCCACTCTCTGAAAGTGCCTAACCAAAAAAGACTTAAGGGTCCTAGCTTTAGTAGCTTGCAGCAACCTTTGAAGTAATTCTAAATCTACACCTTTCGGATGATAAAGCGCTTCCTTTGGGGACGGTGGCATCCTATCCGTACTTCTCGGGAATATGTAAAGGACACCCTCTGGGTCTAAGAACGATATATTAGCATAAGGGACAACAATAGCAGTTTGATGTAAGTAATCTACTATCTTCCTCTTAGCTCGTGGATAATTACCTTCAAAATACGACTCTACTATGGTAAAAGAAGCCCTGGAGATCCCCTTTAAGACCCTTCTCTCTATAACTATGGGCTCGTTTTTCTTTATATCTATCATCATTGTTATTTCATATACAGGCTCTTTTTCTCTTGTGGAAACAACTTTAAACGGCATATTTGTAGTTATTTGACCATAAAGGAGCGCCATTGTTCCCCCTAACCCAAAAGTACCTCTACTCTGTATAAGTCGATATTTCGAGCTGACGAATACTCTACCAAAGGCCCTCGGAATTTCATCGGGATCTAATCCAATCCCATTATCTGCGACTAGTATTTTATACCAAGGTAAGGAACCCTCAACTTTACTTCTGTACTCACTCATCACTATCTCAACTTGAGGAGGTTTCTCAGATACTTCTGCTGCGTCTAGAGCATTCTCCACAAGTTCTCTCACAATGGTATATGTAGCTCTTACCGGATTATCGAAACCTGCAAGCGACTTATTGCGGTAAAAGAAATCTGCCGCACTAATCTCCTCTAATTTCATTTCTTCAGACATGAACACACCCTTTCCTCTATTTTTCACTTGTAATCTTCCTACGGAGATTTTCATCTACTAGAGCCTTTCGGGTCATCTCAGACATCTTCTTTTCCATGATACGGTAGGCAGTAGAATGCATGGAGCCCTTTAAGAGGGATATAACTGCTTCTCTGGCAGCCACCATGTCATAGGCTTTACCTATTATGGATACGGTATGCCCATAGACTGATATGTGAGTATTCGTCCTTCCCTCAATATAAGATCTAGCCTTTCCTTTCTCCCCTATGAGCCTACCTCTCATTCTCTTAAGGGCGTTTTTTCTATCTCCTACAAATCTCCTTATATCAATTATCTCTAGCATGTAATCATCCTTTAATAGCTCAAGAGCCACCTCTGGGTTAAATCCTCTACCTATGGCTTGGATTACTGATTTTAGCTTCATTGGAAGGAGGGGATCATTAGGAGACTCAACGAATCTTATATAAACTTCTCCGCTGGAACTATCTACATTAATCTTTGCTCCTGTCCTACCTTCTATTGCAGCCTTAACCGATCCCCTCTTGCCTATTAGAACACCTATCCTGTCTCTAGGTATCCTGATCCTAATTTCCTGCAATGGTGCTATCACCTCTCAAATTTACTTCCCACTGACAAGTTCATTGGCGATCTTATATGGATCAGGTAGATTTATCCGGTATCTCTTTTTAAAAAATGAGGTAATTCTTCTTATATCACTGATCAACAGAGAAAAGGAATTTGGATGAGAAACGACAACAGCCTGAGAAACATCAATTATCCAAGGAAGATCTTTCCAAATCATGATATTATATTCACTGAGATCCCCATGAACTAAGCTGGCTTCCATGTACATTTTCCTAATATTCTCCAGTATATCCATTAGATATCTTTTTGGGCTTTCTAGCTCCACATCCTTCAATAATGGGGCAGGTATACCATTCTTTCCTATAAATTCCATCACGAGTATGTTTCCCACAACATCTATAGGTTTTGGGACTCTCACACCAAATAACTCCATTCTCCTTAAATTCCTATACTCCTTCTTGGCCCATGTAAGGACAATTTTTCTTTTATCCTTCGGGGCTCTGAATCTATAATCGCCATTTATATAGTGAATATACCTCTTGAAATTAGCTGTATAAATCCTGTAAACTTTCACAGCAACTTCTCCTTGAGGGCCCTCTCCGGCTAGGACGACTGATTCTTTACCAGAATTAATTATCCATGATATATCAGTTAAAACTCCTTTATTAAAGAGCTTTAGGAGGGATCTCAAAGTTCCAGTATCGAAGGCAAGCTGCCTTACCTTATAATACTCACTGTCTTTCACTTTTTCTTTTATTTTATCTTTTTCCCTATTCAGGATCTTCTCTATCCTTGTCTCTATTTCATCGAACTTATTTGACAAAATTAGGGCACCCTCTAGCCTTCCTTATAAAAGGCCCAATCTCTTGGTATGTAACCTTTCTCTATTAACCAATTTACCTGCTGATGGGTGTATCTCACTACGATGTCTCCCCTTTCCTTCTTAAATGGCCATATGGATACTAACACTATATCCCCTCTCTTTATCCAAGATCTCCTGCCCCTAAGCTTTCCTCTGACCCTACACACCCGGATAGCTCCATCAGCACATTCAACTCTAAAATGACCCTTACCTAAAGGCTCCAGCACTCTACCGAAAATCTCTAACTCATCTTCAACTGGGAGAAGCTCTTCCATCTCAACATCGAGGGATCTCTCGACATCAGCTCCTTTATTCCTTCCTTTGCTTTTTTTCTTCTTTTTCTTACTCCATGGCAAGAGATCACCCTTCAAATCTTAGGTATTGGTGTTTCAGCGCCGCAGGCCAGACACCGTAAGATCCATGTCTTTTTCACCTTAACTATGATCGTATCAGGTCTACCACAATGGGGGCATACGACATATGTTCCTATGAATCTATCTATCCTATTCTCCACCTGCCTTGGGTCTATCCTCCTGCTTAGGATCAATTTTTTCGCATCCTCAGTTAGGAAATATGGAGATCCGAGTTCCTTCGACAAATATCTAGCAAGCAACTTAGGATCTCTATTTAGAACATTCGTTATTTCTTTGAAGTTAACTATATGAGTCTGCTTGCCCTCTATTACTATTACAGGCTTTGGAGGCATGAACCTTTCTCCACTCGCTACTACAGAGGGTAACTGCTTTCTCGCTTCCCTTAGCATATTTAGATACTCTTCCTTTGTCGACATATTATAATCACCTTCCAATATACACGTACTTGTCGTCTTTCTCATATATTAAACCTGAACTTCTCAGTTCTGCTATCTTTCTAGATACATCATTTAGATCTAACTTTAAGAGATCTGATATCTCACTCAAACTGAGAGGTCCTAAGTCCTTTAATAATCTAATAATCGTCGCATTGGTTGTATAAATATCAGATCTCCTCTTTGGAGGAGATATGTGCCTTAAGGTCCTCCTAAGTATCTCTAATTCTCTCAATAATATCAGGTTTGGATCTTCCACCTTATTAATCAATATGGGATATAGGTAGATCGTATCTCTCCAGCTTCTTATCCTTCCTATTACATCCAATATGCTGCCTACCTCATACAGCTTATTAGTATCTGGGTCTGTAATTCTGGATATATCCTCCTCCCAAGCCTTTATCTGTATACTTCCAGTACCATCATGGATCTCCAGTCTAGCAAAGGTTCCATCATTACTCTCCCAAGAATCAATAACGATTCCTATTATCCTAACCTTAGAAACACTTCCCCAAGGCAGCCTAAAGTATCTAACCTGATTTACGGCTATTTCTTCAAAATTTCCCTCACTTAGCTCTCTTATTCTGACCTTATGACTTGGCTCCGATATGTTCCCCGATCCATACATCTAGTATAATCTACCGTTAATCCTTATATATGGATCTAGCCCTATCGATATAGGTTTGGGCCCGTGGCTCAGACTGGATAGAGCGCCCGCCTTATATGGCGGCTCCCGCTACAAGACCGCCAGAGGAAAAGCGGGAGGCCGGGGGTTCAAGTCCCCCCGGGCCCATCGCGGCCTAGTTTAATTTTCAAAAAACTCTTTCTTAGTATCTCATACCATGCGTATAGAAATACCGAAAGAATTAGGAGACCGGAGACTACCCTCAATAAAGCTATGAGTAATCCTTTGCCACTTATAGTTATGAGTATTAGCTTTACAAAAGCAAGAGATAGGAGAATGAGAAACCAGCCGGATACGATGCCATATAGTGCGAGCAGTATTCCCCTATCCATTTAATCACCTAGGCGTTAGTAGGAAGAACGTTAGGCAGGACAGTATTCCGGATATTAATGAGATGAGATAAGTATCTCTCACAATTTCTGGTTCCGTTTTCGGTTTATCGCTAGTAAGAATTGCAATTAAGGACATTGGAGCTTTTGGATCTGGATTAGCTCTTATCTTATCATATTCTAATGTTACAGGTCTTCTCTCTATTTCATGCCTTTCCATAAGCCCTCCAACAGAAGCTATTACCGAGAAGCCAGAAACCATGAATGGTAGGAGGGCAATACCGAAGAAAGCTTCTGTATTGGAGGTAGCAGCTATAGACGCTATTGCTGCTCCTACAAATAATGAGTTAGAATCACCACCAAAGACTTTGGCCGGATATCTATTCCTTAAGTAGTAAGGAAACATGGAAGATAGCAAGGCTATTAGGGCTAAAATACTATCTATGCTATTCAAAGCTAGAAGGATCGGGAGAAGAGGTATTGTGGCTGTATACACTGAGGACGGGAGCATGCCATTCAGAGCATCCATCATATTCACCGCATTGGAAAAGACCGTGAACATAGCTAAGAGTATAAACCAGTATACATAGTACAACCTAGCCCTTCCTAATAGAGGAAGGTATGGCCTAGGGATGATGGCTCCAGTAGCTATGAGGGGAATAGCAGGTAAAATAAGTAAAATAGGCTTAGTTTTAGCTCCTAAAGGAGCTATATCGTCTAATAATCCAATTAGGGAAGCTAGCCCTGATGCAGCAGCAATTCCAGCCAGTAATATCCAGTTATCGATGAGAGGAAGCAACGACATTAATGTAGTAACGAAGGCAAAAGAAACAGCAGGGCCTACAGGCTCAGGAATGGAAGGTTTTCCAATCTTATGTACATCTTTTGATAGAAGACCCTTGGAAATTAGTCTAGGAATTAATATACGTTGGAATAGCTCTGATAAGAGCGCGGGCAGCACCGCCGCAATCAGTAAGAATGGCGCTAGCATTTTTATCATCTCCTACTTGAAAAGAGCTGATAAAAACAATGCCGGCTATACTATTAACACAACTTGTCTCTGGAATAGCCGCGCTTTTCACCTTATCACTAATTACTTACAGATCTACAGATATTTGGATAACTATATCACATAAAAGAGGACTCTTATCGATCGACTTACATAAAATTCGTAAGACAAAGGCCGCTCGGATAGGTGGATTACCAGCCTCGCTATCGATAGTGATCTCCCCTGCCCTAATATCCCTAATTTTTAGCATAAATACCGAGATTCTTCAATTAATATCAATATTTTATTCCATGATGGGTTTAATAGATGACTTAGTTGGTATGAGGAACTTAGAAAAAATAGTAATTTCAGGATTACCTTTCATCTTCCTCTATAGGTGGCTATCCCCCTTCTCTCCATTCACCGACATTTCCTATGCTCTTAACATAGTAGCTATAATACTATTTGGAATATACATCGCAAATGCTTTCAATACTTTGGCCGGCTTTAATGGATTAGAGGCTGGAACTTCACTTATAATATCCCTAACTCTTTCCATAATTCTCGTATTAAGGGGAGACATAGCTAGCTCATTTTTGATGTTTACCTTAGCTGGAATACTAATATCCTTCCTGACGTTCAACTGGATCCCTGCCAAGGCATTCCCTGGAAATACCCTGACATTCTTATTAGGTGGATACATATCTTTTATTTCAGCTATTAAGGGACTTTATTGGCCCCTAATAGTACTGACAATCCCCCATGGAACTGATTTCCTTCTGAAAATCATTAGCTGGAGAAAAACGGAAAAGAAAATACCTACTAGAGTGAGAGAAGATGAAACTCTGATACCACCACCTAATAAATCACTGGCATGGCTTTTAATTAACGTAGGAATAAAACGTGAGAAAAAATTGGTGGAAATCATACTGGTGATCGAGCTAGCTCTTTCCTTCCTCACTCTCCTTATATATCTTCCAAGTTAACCATAGCCTCCTATTAGCTAGGACTTCATCTATCCTAGTTATTGCAGCATTCTGGGGCGCATTTAGAATTTCACTTGGCTTTTCTTTAGCTAATCTCTTTATTTCACCCATAGCATCTATATAGCCATCTATATCCCTCAAACTATCTGACTCCGTTGGTTCCATCATAAACGCTTCGTGGACTATGGGTGGGAAATATATTGTTGGTGGATGGTATCCTCTATCTATGAGAGCCTTAGCGAAATCTAGGGCCTTTATGCCATATTCCCTCCTAAAATTGGATAGAGAAAGAACAAACTCATGCTTGCATGGCCTGTTTTTTCCATAGGGAACCTCAAATCCCATATCCATTAGCTTCTTCCTCGCATAATTCGCGTTTAGCACAGCCACACCGGATGAAATTCTCACGCCTTCGCTCCCCAATAGCTTTAGATATGCCCAAGCTTTTACTAGAACGCCCACATTTCCATAAAATGTTCTCACTTTGCCTATACTTTTAGGTAGATTATAATCTAGCCTATACATATTTCCCTCCCTTACTATAACAGGTATTGGGAGATACTCTCTCAGTTCGTCATTAACGCCGACAGCGCCGGCTCCTGGCCCTCCCCCGCCATGTGGGGCGCTAAACGTTTTATGCATGTTAAAGTGAGCTAGATCAACTCCCATGTCCGAGAGCCTTATCCAACCCATTATAGCGTTTAGATTAGCCCCATCGTAGTACAAGTAGCTTCCGTTCTCATGTAGCATTTCCGCGACCTCGAGAATATCGCTCTCGAATATACCTAGGGTATTAGGATTTGTTATCATCATACCAGCAGTTCTCTCATTAATTGCGGCCCTAAGAGCATTTAGATCTATAGTACCTTCATCTGATGGAGGTATTCTCACAATCTTAAATCCAGCCATGGCAGCACTCGCAAAATTTGATCCATGAGCCGAATCTGGAATTATCATCTCATCTCTCCTTTCGCCTAAATCAAGAAATCTCTTCCTTATTATAAGTGCCCCAACTAACTCTCCGTGAGCACCAGCTGCTGGCTGCAATGTAAAATGAGTGAGACCTGTTATGATAGACAGCATCTTCTGAAGTTCATAGAGGATCTTCAGTATGCCTTGAGCTACTTCCTCAGGAGCGTAGGGATGGAGCTTCCTTAATTCACGATATGATGCTAGTCTCATCACTAGTTTGGGGGTATATTTCATAGTACATGATCCAAGCCAATAAGGTCCGCTATCCACCCCAAAGTTCATCTGAGCGAGGTGGTTAAAATGCCTAGCTACCTCAGGTTCCGTCAAGCCAGGTAGGTTTATATGATCCCTAATTAAGTTTCTAGGAAATATCTCCTCTAGTGCTCCTACTTCCTCGACAATCCTGTTATCAGGTTTGGCAACTATAACTCCGCCTTCTCCTATCTTACCAAGCTCAAATACTGTTGGTTCAAGTATGTTTTTACCTAATTCCCATCTGGCCTGTCTGTATTTCATATACACACCTCCTTCAGTGAGCTCAAGAGGAGATCGAGATCTCCCTTACTATGCTTCTCTGTAGTTGAAAATAGAGCCAATCCTTCGATTCCTACCTCGGGAAATATGCTGTTTACATGGAATCCTCCTAAAATTCCTTTTTCTAAGAGATGCCTGTTTACATCCTTCCAAGATTTTCTTGAGATAACCGGTATCTCTTTGAACATGTGAGATGATGAGAAAGGTACATTAAAGCATGATAAAGAGTCAATCTTCCTCTTCAAATAGGATGTGTTATAAAGGATCTTCTCAGCTACTTTCCTTATACCATTGGGTCCTAACAGGGAGAGGTATATTGCTGCCCTTACGGCCATAAGGGAAGTATTTGTAGTTATGTTAGATGTTGCCTCTTCCTGACGAATGTGCTGCTCCCTTGTCTGTAAAGCCATTGTATATCCTCTATATTTGCCGTCAAGAGTTTTAGTTAAGCCAATAAGTCTACCTGGAAGTTGCCTTATTTGCCTGAATTTCTTTTTTATAGCAAAAATTCCTAAGGATGGGCCTCCAAAATTCATATATCCTCCTAAAAGCTGTCCTTCACCTATCACTACATCAGCTCCTAGCTCTCCAGGAGGTTTCATTATTCCCATAAGGAAGGGATCTACACCTACCACAAGTAGAGCACCCTTATTGTGGCATATATCAGAAATTTCTTCTATATTTTCCTCTATTATGCCGAAAAAGTTCGGAATTTCCAAATAAACCATACCAATGGAATCATCTATGTCTGCTGAGAGTTCATCTAAAGAGACCATCCCACTCTCCTTTTCATATTTTACTTCGGAAATTTTAGCATCTAATGGCTCTACATACGTCCTTAGGACTTTTTTCCTCTCAGGATTTATATTAGAGGCTATCAACAATCCTCTTCTCCCAGTAACCCTGATGGAGAATCTGCCAGCTTCACCAAGCGCTGACCCATAGTCATATAAGGATGAGTTAACTACATCCATACCTAACAACTCTGCCATGAGTGACTGATACTCGAAGAGCGCTTGCAAGATACCTTGGGACACCTCTGGTTGATACGGTGTGTAGGAAGTATAAAACTCCTGTTTAGATACAAGTTCGTCGACTATCGGGGGAACGTAGTGATCGGCCATGCCTCCTCCTGTGAAAACTAGATTTACATTATAGGTCGACAACAAGTTTATATATAGAGATTCCAGCTCTGATTGATCGGAAGGGGCTCCTATATCCGGAGGCCTCTCTAAGATTAGCCTTTCAGGCACATCCGAGTAAAGATCCTTTAGGCTTGTTACCTTTAAATAATTCAACATTTTACTTAGAGAGGGCTGGGACGCATTGGGTACCAAATCTGAGGATCCCATAGCCATCTCGATAAACATTGACATGATTATCTTAATCATATTGCATTAGCATATTTCATCATCAGAGTGGAAATAATAGTTTCTTTATCATAAATAGCATAATATCAGGTCAATATAGATGGATAATAAAGGGTTATTGGAGAAGAGGAGAAAGGATGAGGTCGTTCAACCGTTGATCGGAATGTAGATCATTTTACTTTTACATTACTTTTATAAGTAACCCATAAAGGTTACAATGTCTTATAAAGAGAACTACCAAAAATATTACTATCATGATCATATCATATATCTAGAATTGTTAACTATACCTTATAGATATCCTAGATATAAATAACGTTTGGTGATCACATGGTAGTAGTATCTTTCCATATCCCTCACTCTCTCATGAGAGAGCTAGAAAGGCTTGTGCAGGAGGGTGGGTTTACAAGCAAGAGTGAAGCAATTAGGGAAGCCATAAGACTTCTCATAAGAGAATATAGGAAAAGAGGAGCGGGGGGTGTAGCATACTGATGTTCAAGGAAGTTGCCAGTTCAGACACATCTCAGGCCAGAGAGATGGTGGATCTTTTTAAGAAAATCTTTAATACTTCTATAGGAAATGAGAGTGAGCCCCATATTCCCTTAATGAATGATAATGGATCAGATATTAGCATCTCAGGTGACTCTAGTCTCCCTGAAAATTACTCTACTGGAAATATAGTAATAGTAGGGGTCGGTGGTTGCGGCTCAAATACGGTGCATAACCTCAACAATCTAGGCGTAGAAGGCGTCAAATTGATTGCAATAAATACAGACAAAGTGCATCTAGATGGGATAAATGTCCCGAATAAGATACTTATTGGGGAAAACATCACTAACGGTTTAGGAGCTGGTGGAAGACCCGAGGTAGCGAGGGCCTGCGCAGAGCAGGATGCCCATAAAATATCCGACGCCTTAGGCAATAGACCTGATCTCGTTTTTATTGCAGCTGGTATGGGAGGTGGTACTGGTACAGGAGCAGCTCCTATCGTAGCTAAAATATCGAAAGATAAAGGCGCTAGGGTTATCGGTTTCGTAACCCTCCCTTTTAAAACAGAAGGGAGACATAAGTATAAGATCGCTCAGGAAGGTATAAGGCAACTTAGAAAATGGGCCGATACAGTTGTGTTAATCTCTAATGATAAGTTATTACAGTTAGCAGGAGACTTTCCCATAGACAAAGCATTTGCTATGGCCGACTATACTCTCGCAATAATGGTGAAGGGCATAGCCGAGATAATTAGGAAGAGAACTATGGTCAATGTTGATTTAAATGATATAAGAATGCTTATGTCAGCAGGAGGAGTTGCTGCGGTAGGAATAGGAGAATCCAGCGATCCTAAGAGGAGATCCGAGGAGGCAGTGAGGATGGCATTGAAGAACCAACTTATAGAGATATCTCCGGATGGTGCCAGAGGGGCTTTAGTTGTCGTTTATGGAGGAAAGAACCTCAAGCTTACGGAGGTTCATCAAATAACAGAGATAGTTGCATCTAGGATGTCTAGCGATGCCATAATTAAGATAGGGGCTGATATGGATGAGCAACTTGGAGACAGCGTCAGAGTTATATTACTACTTACTGGCATAAAATCTCCGGATGTCTTAGGGCCAGAAGGATCTAGAAAAATGGAGGAGAGATGGATACCCGTCATAAATGATGGGAATTCTAATCCTGTAGAGATCGTAGAGGAGGTACTTGGTAGGCCTCATGTACTATTCTGAATATCTTTTCTATATTTTTCAATATTATTTTTTACAATATGTACATGGTACATTGCTCAAATTATTAAATATGTTTCATCTATTTTCCATAATATATGCAACTACAACATATATCTCGTGTGTACAGGTATTTATAAATATTTTCCATATCCAAGCTTCAGAGTAGGCCAAGAAGCCTTCTTGATGGAGTTATGTGAATCTCTTAGGAGGAGAAGTATAACTTTAATAGAAGCACCAAATGGTATGGGGAAAACTTCCGCCATATTAACCGCGATCTCATATTTGTCGCAGAGAGAAGATATGAGATTTCTCTATTTAGTCAGAACGCATAGACAGATAGACAGGGTACTGGAAGAGTGCAGTAGATTCAAAAAATTAAAAATGATTGCCTTCAGGGGGAAAAAAGAGTTGTGCTTAAACTGGAAAGTCAGATGGATAGATGATTATCATGTGTTCAATGCTAAATGCAATGAGTTAAAGGAGAAAGGTCTTTGCCCCTTTTATAAAAACGCTCTAAATGCACCAATAGTCTCCAATAAATGTGAAGACTCTCTAAGACAAAGAGATATATATTGTCCCTATTACTTTACCCTTAAGCTGCTAAAAGAAAACAGCTATCATGCTATCGTGCTTTCATATACTTATTTGTTGGATCCTGAGCTAGGAAAACATATTAGAGAAATTCTTAAAGGAAGAAAGGTCTCTTTAATAATAGACGAAGCCCATAACCTCAAGAGACATTGGATTTATAGTTCGTTAAAGAAGGTAGACTTAGTAAAACTAAGAGATATGTTAGTGGAAGCATCTTGCGACGGAGCTAATGAAATGATCCTATCATTCCTAAAATCTGGCCTTCCATTTATCGAAATTCCCCGAGATTATCTGAGGAATATCTTAAAGGAGTGTGATATCAATAAAAATGTCTCTTGGATTGTTAAAACCTCATTAAATCAACTAATAAATGATCTTTCATCATCTTCAAGAGCTATCCTAACGAGAGATAGTATGCTGATTGTAAATCACTTGAATGATACAATAGAGGATTTTCTGAGAGAATACGGTACATCCGTATTGATATCGGGAACATGGGGTGGGGAGAAAAGTAAGTTAGAATTCTTAGAAGATGTAAATTACTCTGAGATCTCGGTACCTAACTGGGGGGATGTTACTGCGTTAGTGGTAAGGGATTTCACCACAAAATTCAAGAAAAGAAGCAGATCTGAGTATTATAGGCTAGCTACAGTACTAGCTGAGCTTTCAAATAAGATTTTAGGAAATATGGGAATATTTACTGCTTCTTACGACGTGCTATCTGGCCTGCTAGATGTAGGCTTCGAGCATCTCATCAAAAAAGATCTCTTCATAGAAAGAAGAGATATGAAAAATAGGGAAAATGCCTCGATGATTAGGAAATATAAAGGGAAATGTAAAGAAGGAGCAATATTATTAGGAGTACAGGGAGGTAGAAACAGCGAAGGAGAGGATTTTCCGGGACTTCAAATGACTACTTCTATCGTTATAGGTCTACAGATGATGAAGCCAGGTGTTGAGAAAGAAATACTCCATCTTTTATGGAAGAAATACTCTAGGTTAGACAATCCAGACCTTATATATGGATGCAGAGTTGCCATTCAAGCAGCGGCTAGGCCTATCAGGTCTCCTACTGATCTAGGTTTTATTGTATTGGCAGATAAAAGATTTAAGGCTTGTTTAAAAATGGCACCTAGTTGGTTGAGTCGGAGAAGTAAAATCGTATCATTGAAGGATATACCGGTTTTGGCCGATGAATTCTTTAGTAGTAAGCTAGGTCTCTATCCAAGGAATAGGTGCTCCAAATGGAACTACTAATCGCCTCTCCTTTCGCGAAGATAGGGCTAATAAGGAGGGATATAGAAAGATTATCTACAGAGGGGAGGGATGTTATGGTCTTGGCATTCGAACAACCCACAATTAATCTGTTAGAGGATATTTCTAGAAAGGAAGGGGTTAAAGGGCCCCTCCTTATAAATTCTGTAATGGGTGATGAAATGAAATCGCTTCTTATGTTTGCAACTCTCATAGGTAAGTATGATCTAGGTATAATTGACGAACTATATGGCGCCTATCTCGTGAGAGTGAGCTCGTCTCCAAGAGAAGAGGCGTTTAAGATTCAGAGAAAAATTATAATGCTGATTTCCCTTATAAGGTACCTTGAAAGCTTAAAGTCTTCATTAATAAAAATATATACGTCAATAAGGCCTGAAGAATGGTTTTCAAACCTTTTCGATAATATTACGATGAAGTAGGGGAGGCTATGCGGGATATCTTAGCCACAATAGTATATTCAATATGGTACATACTTCCTTCTTATATAGCCAATATGTCTCCAGTTATTTTTGGAGGAGGAAAGCCGATAGACTTTAACAAGAAGTTTATAGACGGAAGGAGAATATTAGGAGATCATAAGACTATTAGAGGCTTTATTTCTGGGGTAATACTTGGAACAATAGCTGGAATAGCCCAAGGGAGAGCTTTACAGGGCATTTTACTATCTCTAGGTGCCATGGTAGGGGATGCCATCGGCTCTTTCATTAAGCGTAGGTTAGGAATAGAGGAAGGGGGATCCGTTCCCTTACTTGATCAGGAATGTTTTCTAGTTTTTTCCATACTATTCGCATATCCTATAGAAAGTGTGGATTTATACTCCATAATTTTTCTCCTATTTCTGACGCCCCTGCTTCACAAGGGCACTAATGTTATAGCATACTACCTTAAATTGAAGGAGGTAAGTTATTGAAATGTATAGTGGAGATTTAAGGAAAATCCTCAAAGGTAAAATCCCAGAGAAGTATATAAATAAACTCATAGAGAGGGATATAACGTTAAAAGATTTAATGACGCTCTCCGAGGTAGAATTGTCGGAAGAATTGCATTTAGATAGAGCGGAGGCAAATATGATTCTAGAAGCTGTATCATCTTTAAATAAACCGGTAACAGCAGATAAACTTCTTGAGGAGAAGAAGGCTATACTAAAGACGGGTATAAGGGATCTCGATAAACTACTAGAAGGAGGCTTACCGTTAGGTACAATTAATGGATTTTATGGTCCCCCGGGTTCTGGTAAAACCCAGCTCTCTTTGCATCTTGCTGCTAGGGCTTTGTTAGATGAACGTGTAGGAGGTTTATCGGCAAAAGAGGCGGTAATCATAGACACAGAAGCAACGTTCAATTCCTCGAGAATGCTGACATTTCTTGTAAGTAATGGATTAAAGAGAACTTACCTATCTAAAATAAGGGTATTTAGTGCCCCTGGATCTCATCAACTTAGATCCGCACTTCGATTAACTTTAGAATCCGTTAAGGGGGGTTCGGTGAAATTCGTATGCATAGATTCTATATCCAGCCCTTTCTCAGCTTATAAAGGACTTAGAGATCTACCTAGGAAACAGCAAGAATTACAGGAAATACTGTCCGTAATAAAGAGAATGGCTTATTACGATACTGTTGTAATCCTCACCATTCATGCAGTCAGATGGAAGGAGAGTGTGATCTCTAAGGGGGGATTCGTGCTAGGTCATGTTCCCCATAACATGCTATACCTGAGACGAACAAAGGGTAACATAGTGATAGTCACCCTAGAAGATTCCTCCTATCTTCCTCGAGGCCAAGCAGCTTTTAAGATAACTGAATATGGATTAGAAGACGTCTGATACTCCATCTTAAAATTAAATTAAAAACATTTGAATTCCTAACGGAGGTGGTATGTCATGTCATATGAAGTTCCAGATGACAGGTACTATACAAAGACTCATGAATGGGTTAAGCTGGAAGATGAGAGAGCTGTTATCGGGCTTACCTCTTATGCGGTAGAAGAATTAGGGGATATAACCTATCTAGAGGTTAAATCCATAGGTTCATTTGTTCATCAGGGCGAACCTATAGGTCTCGTGGAGAGCAGCAAGACTACGGAGAAGATATACTCTCCAGTTTCAGGAGAGGTTTTAGAGATAAACAAGGATGCTGGTGTGGTAGTTGAAGGTAGTGATGAAATACCTATGGGATTAGAGGTAATATCAGAGGATCCGTATGAAAGGGGGTGGATAGCTAAGCTCTCAGTAAAGGGTAGCCTCGAAGATGAACTGAGAAATCTCTTGAAACCTGAGGAGTATAGAAAGCTAATTACGGAGGAAAACGCCTAGGATGGTAGATATAGTAAAATCGATTAAGGATCCCATACATGGATACATAGGGCTTACTTCATTAGAGCTACAGCTGATAGATACACTCCCTCTGCAGAGATTAAGGAGGATAAAGCAACTTCCCGGCTCTGAATATGTTTATCCAGGGGCTATGAATACTCGGTTTGAGCATTCACTTGGTGTTATGCACTTGGCAGGTCTTATGGGGAATAAGCTTTCTACTAATGAGGATACCATTATATTACTAAGGATAGCAGGCCTCCTTCACGATATAGGACACGGACCCTTCTCCCATTCCTTTGAACCAATACTTAATACTTTTTTAAGGGTTTCTCATGAGGAAATGGGTGCTATTCTCATAGAGAATACCGTGGTATCCGATATATTAGGTAGGAATGGAATTGATACCAATGACGTAACGGACCTAATACTGGGGAGGTATAAAAGAAAAAGCCTTTCTAGGGTGATAAACTCATCTATAGACGCAGATAAAATGGATTATATTGTAAGAGACTCCTATCATACAGGAGCTGGATATTCCGTGGATATTCGTAGAATAGCCATGAACGCAATGGATATCGATGGAGATCTAGCGATCAATGCGAGGGCTCTGGAAGCAATAGAATCTCTACTAATGGCAAGGCTCCTATCTTTTAGAACTATATACTATCACAAGACGTCTAGGGCTGTTCAATTGATGCTTGAAAGGGCTATGGCACTGGTTGTAAGAGAGATGGACCTGAACCTGAACGATATATTAGAGAATCCTGATTTTTACTTGAATTTAGATGACTATACCATGTGGGAGATCCTTAGAAAGAACGAGAAGAGCAAGGATATCATGAAGAAGCTCATGAGAAGGCACATTCTCAAAGTAGCTGGAGAATGGTATGGGAGATCCTTATCACCAAAGCAAGTAGATCGGCTTAGAGGCATTATTTCCGATATATCAGGAGTTCCTGAGGACTATATAGTTATAGATTCTCCTAAAATAAAGTTCATAAAATCAACAGATCTTCCCCTGCTATGGAGAGATGGAGAATTAATAAACCCTCTAGATGCCTCCCCTGTGTTAAGTAAGCTCAAGGACCTGCTTCCTTCGATGATTCGCATATATACTTGGCCTAAATATAGAAGCAAATTAAAAGATATTTTAAGAAATAAGAACGTAGGGGACTTTCTGTAATAAGGAAAATTGCCTATCTAATAGTAAAATTGACTCATTTACCTTAATTTTAATTTTCTTACTATATTTATTTTAGAGATAAGTAGGAGGTGAGCAGCGTTCTCACAAAGGAGTATATAATTTGTGGAGAGAGCTGTAGAAAGGTTATTTCCATGACGCTTATCGGTTTATCGAGGCTCCATGGCCTTCATGAGGAAAGAGAACTATGGTCGGGTTCTACACCAGAACTGAGGAGAGGATTCGTCTCCTATGAAGTACTAAAGCAGCGTGAAGGCAAAAAATCTGTACCATTTCAAGGAAGTAATGCGATTGAGCAAGTAGTGAAAGTTCTTCATGGTCCTGAAGATCCTACCGGAGTATTGTATCGGTTTAAGATAACCCTAGGCTATTATTATATGAGTCAGGGAAGGGTAATCCACCTCAAAAGGGATGTATATAGAATGCATCTTAGAGGGATAAAGAAAGGTGCCATAGCTTCCTTATCACTGGAGAAAGGATTATCTAGGATGGGTTATGATGAATTGATCTCCAGGATAATTAACAAAGCTAAAGAGTCAAGTTGGGAATCTAAGCTTACCTATGCCTCTTTTCCTGATGAGTTAAGCTCTTGTAGATAGAGCTTGCTTTATCTATGGCATCAAGTAGAGAATTTATCCTCTCTATCCTTTCATTACTTAGCTCCTCTTTTGCTTCATAGATTTCTCTTTCAAGATATCTAACTAAATCTCCGATTATTTTTTCTAATATTAGCTTCTGTTTTTCAATCTTGACATCTTCCTCTGACTGAACTAATATTACCTTAGTGCCACAGACCGCGCAGACAACTTCTCCTCCAGGAGTTTCAAATAAAGGAGAACCGCAAACTGGACAAGTTTCAGGAAGCATCCTCCATCCTTTAAGTAATGCCTCAGCAAGTCTCTTGCTTCTCTCCTCACGGGATATCTCATCGCTCATTCGAAGGATGAACCTCCGTATTTATTAGGTATGATAATAATTTTTAAGTCGATGTAGGATAGATCCATGATAACTGTTTGGAGGTGTTCGATTATGGCTACGAAGAGGGCTCAGAAGATAAGAGAATATGAGCAATTTCTCTCTGAAGCCATTCAAAGGCTAGATAGAATATCCCAAGATCGGAGTGTTCCTAGGAACATAAGAAGGGCAACTACAGAAGCTATAGAATCTTTAAAAGATGAAAATTTCACTTATGGCGTAAGAGCTAACAAAGCTATATCTATACTAAATGATATTGTAAATGATATAAATATGCCCTTCCCTACAAGATCCGAGATACTATTAATAATAGGTTTGTTGGAGAGAATAAGGGACTAGGAAGTCCCCCTATATTTCTCACATAGGAGGGAGAGAATCGTACTTTTGAGTAGGATATTCTCCCATAATACTGTATTGGTATCTAAATTCCTTGCTTGCATCAACCGCCTTAAATCAGATATTGAAGATAAAGAGTAAGAGAGTAGACTAGCCAGTTCCTCTGCCACGATTCCCTCGCTCATTATTACCACTAATTTCGAAAATCCATTGAGGACTTGTTCTAATAGTGGCTTATAATCACGAGTATCATTTATGAGAGCTTCTAGCTTTTTTATTACCTGATTAATCATATCCACATAAATGGAAGTCCTTTCCTCACTAATCCTCTCATGAGGATTGCAACAAATTTGGATAGATTCTATAATTGTCTCAAGCATGCTACTGATTATGCTAAGTTCTCTAGACAGCTTAGCCTTATCTAAAGGCCTGCTTCCTACCTCGCTGAGGAGCCTATCACGAGCCCACTTAAGCTGGAGTTCGAATTCTTTTGTCCTAGAGGAAAGATCTAATAGCTCCTTTTTAAGTTTAGCAATGGCCTGAGGTCCATATTCCTCTAGAAATGATATAAATGATTGTTTATCTACTTCCGCGAGCTCTAATAGACCATCGGGGATGTCCATAGATAGGTCATCGAAACACCTTATTCCAGATCTATCTAGAAGATCTGCTAGCTTTCTTCCTTTTTCTTTACCAAAGTAAATCTCAAGTGAGCTTAGGAGATAATCAGAGATACCTCTCCTGCTTCTACTTTTCATTATATCATCCCTAAAGAGTGCCGGGGGAGGGATTTGAACCCTCGACCTTCCGGTCTTCAGCCGGACGCTCTCCCCCTGAGCTACCCCGGCATTAGTTGGATGGACCGGGGGGGACTCGAACCCCCGACCTCCCGCATGCCAAGCGGGCGCGCTACCATCTGCGCCACCGGCCCACTAACTCATCTCATTATAGAATTTTAATCTTTCCCCTCCAAGAAATATAAAGCTCACGAGCAGCTCTCCTAATGAATAAGGGATAAAAGAGTTCTCTAGACGACTCTGATACCTTTCCATCTGACCTTATTTGACCAAGAATATCTCCTCATCTTCTTGCTTTTACCGAAACCGCAAGCTGCACAATAGCCTTTCTTTACATTGTAAGCATGCCTCCCACATCTCCTACACCTTATATGTGTCCTATGTCTTCCCTTCTTTCCCATGGATGGAGTTCCCTTCGTCATAAGGCCTCCCCTTTATTCCTCCAGCTCCTCTATCTTCGGAGTAGATATGGCTATTACATTGTCACCTCTTATTAAAACTCTTTTACCTATACTGTTCTGCTTGGTCTCGCCATCAGGTGATGTATAGATCTCCTCAGCATTGTCTAGGATTAGGTTGAGATGATTGTCATAAGATCTTAAAATGCCCCTTATAAATACTCCGTTTTTTAGAGATACCAGTATGCTTGTATTCATGCTCTTTGAGAGATACCTCATCGCGCTGGACATAGTCGCTCCCTCTAGACAATTAATTAGTAGCCCTTTCCTTTTAAATAGCTTATGGATAGAAGGGATTTCGCGCTCCTCATGAGTAGTACAATCCTCAGCAGAGGTAGTTGCGCATTAGATAGTGCACTAAGCAGTTGCATACGATTGAGAAAAGGAAAGAGCACTCTCGATGCTTGTAGTCGAGTAGCCTTTAAATACGTGTTAAGGGTGAATAGATGAAATAAGAGCTAGGGGGTCTGGACATTGGGTTTCTTTAAGAAACTTTTTGGTAAAGGAGAGGAAGATCAAGAAGAAGATATAGAAGAGGGTATTGAAGAGGAGCCCGGTTATGAGGATCTTGATTATGAGGTAGAACCGACCAGAGCTAAAGTTCTATCAGAAAAAGCTATTACAGTGAAGCCTATGAACCTTAGAAATGCAGAAGATGTGGAACAAGTACTTAATGAGATAAGTGAAGGTAATATTATCCTCCTGAGATATGAAGACCTAGCCGCAGAGGGAGAGGAGAAGCTTAGATTCATAATACAGAGATTAAAAGAGAGAGTATTGGAAATGGGAGGGGACTTAGTTCTCATAAAAGATAGAGGATCCCCGCCAATACTTATAGTACCTAGATTCGTTGAGATTTGGAGGAGCCCAGAGTAAACTCCTTCCTCATCTCGTTTTATGCCAGCTTAAAGGTCTCCCCTACGTGAGGGGAGGAGAATCTCATTCCACTTATGCTTTTATGGGCTAATGGCATAAAGGATCTGATCTTGCTTTCCTCTCCATGAACTAGGAAAACCCTATGTGGCCTAGGTTCTATTGTATTTAGGTAGGTGAGAAGCTGAACTTTATCAGCATGCGCTGAGAATCCTTCTACGACATGTACTCTAGCCTTAACTTTTATTGTAACGAGCTCTCCCTCCTCATTTGGAACCCTTATCTCCTTAGCTCCTTCCCTAATCTTCCTTCCTAGGGTGCCCTCTGCTTGATAGCTTACTAAAACGATAGAATTGCTTTCATTGGGGGCCATTAGCCTGAGATACTCAACGCTTGGCCCGCCGGTCAGCATTCCTGATGGAGCTATTATAACGGCTGGTCCACCAGTAGTTACATCTGGTCTCTCGTCGGGGCTCCCTATGAAATTGAAATGCGGATCTGTAAATGGATCCTTATCCTCCTTAAAGACTCTATTTCTCACATAGGATGATAGATAATCAGGATAGGCTGAATGAATGGCCGTAGAGTCGTAGATCATTCCATCCAAGTATATGGGAACATCAGGTAATTCTCCCCTCTTGAAACCATCTACCATGGAAAGCATTATTTCTTGAGCTCTTCCTACAGCTAGTGCTGGGATGAGGACCTTGCCTCCTCTTTCCGTAGTTTCTCTTATTATTGAGAAGAGATAGTCTTCCGCTTCTTTTAGGCTAGGAAGCACGTCGCTTTCTCCGCAGTATGTACATTCCATTATGAGGGCTTCAACTCTAGGGAATCTTCTAATAGCCTTATCTAAAAGCTTGGTGTCTCTATACCTGAAATCTCCGGTATAAAGTATGTTATATCTAGCGCTTTCTATGTTTAAATGTGCTAAACTAGATCCTAGAATATGCCCTGCATTGTAAAGCGTTAGCTTTATGTCGGGTGATATATCAACGGTCTCTCCATAATCTAAAGTTATCATATGGTTCATGAGATTTACGACATCTCTCCATGAGAAGAAAGGGGTAATCCCCATTTTCTGGGATAAATTCAGGTAATCGTAGAGTAGAAGCATTATTAGGTCTCTAGTCGGCTTGGTCAGATATACAGGACCCCTATATCCATACTTGAAAAGGAGAGGTAGAGCTCCGGAATGATCTAGGTGGGCGTGAGTAACTACGATGGCATCCAAATCATCTAGCCTGAAAGCCGGATGATCGAATCTAGGAAACGGGTTCTTTCCTCCTACACTTATGCCGCTATCAAGCAGTACTGTGCTTTCATTTGTGTTCACCAGTATGGCACTCCTGCCTACCTCCCTTGCTGCTCCTAAAAACGTAAGGAAGAGCCCCCTATTTCCTCCAATAGGAGACCTATATATCCTTGCGGACATTTTTCTTAGGATTTTCTTCCTATCTACTGATCCCGAAATGAGTATGCTGTAGAAGGTATCTAGAAAGGTTGATTTTATTGTAGGTGCCCTTATTATAATTGGTCTCCAACCGGTCTCCTTCAATATCTCTAGGATATTAGAGCCCCCCTTTCCAACTACATATCCCGTCCTCTTTGCAATTATATAGACCTCATTTGTTTCTCGAACGAATTTTATATCGGTTATCTCGGCTTTCTGAGGTACTAATTTTCTTATGAATTCCTTTGTCGAGCTTTCATCTTTCAATGGCTTAGAAGCGAGCACTATTATTTTCTTTTTCAAAGTTTTTGCTGCATTTGTAATGGCATCTGGTATGTTCAAGATCTCCTTTGGATTTTCAGCATAGATCACCACGAAAGGACCTTCCAACTCAACCCTAGTAATTTTAGTATAGCTAGATAGATGCTCCTTAACTCTTTTCTTTAATTGCTCAGCTGGTTGCAATTAGAGCGACACCCCTTCACTTAGAAAGCTCTTTCCACAGTTTAGACACTTCTTCTTTAGGTAGAAACACCACTCCCCTCTCTTTATCTACAATCACAACATCAATACCATCACCAGTCGCAGAATCTCGAGACAGAGCAGCTATCATTCCAGATAATATGAGCCTGATCGCTTTTTCTCTGCTCATTTTAGGAGAATACCCTTCCTCGATGACTGAAATTGCTACAGGAGATCCAGATCCTGTTGCAAGATAGTCCTCCTCCGTTACCGTTCCAAAGAAGTCCACATTGAATAAATGGGAACCATCTTCATCAATGCCTCCAACTATGAGGTGGGCCATTAAATAATAAGGACGGTAATTCCTGAGTAAAATTGATAGAAGCTTAGCCATCCCCTTTATCTTAAGGGGCCTATCCGTGTCAAGTCGATAAAGTTCGGCTGTCGCTATTATTTGGTTCACTAAGTACTGGCCGTCAGCAACTAACCCTGAAATAGTGGCAACAGCATAGTCTGTTAGTTTTATTGTCTTAACCGCTCTCTTACTAGCTACAAAGGTTCCACTGGTGGCCCTCTTATCTGATGCTATCACTACACCGTTCTCAAATTTGGCTCCTAATGTTGTTGTTCCCTTAAGCAAGCCCTTTAACTCCTTGGAAAGGTCTAAGGGCCCACCCTTAATTTCCATATCCCTATACATACAACCACCTTATCTAGAAATAATAATTGAGAGACCCTTTTTATATGTCATAATCGAATTAAAAGGATTCTGTTGAATCACGTAGGTGCATCCTAATGCCTAACGATGAAATATTAAGTCTTGCTCCTTCGCGATTAGCTTCTAAGGGGTTTAAGTTTGTCTTTGAAGGAATTTCAGAATCGTGTAAGAGATGTAAACTAAGGGCTGCATGTGTAGATGGTTTAGATGAGAAAAGAGTATATGAGGTAACGGATATTAATTGGAAGAAGAAATTCAAATGTCCTCTTCACGGAGAAGTCGTGCTGGTTACCTTAAGGAAAGCTCATCTAAGATTAGCTCTTCCTCCTGGCCTTATAGAAGGCGTCATCACCCAGTACAAACCTATAGAATGTGAGAATGTTTTATGTAAAAACTTTCCATATTGCCATCCCAATGGAATAAAACTAGGAGATAGAATAAGAATAGTGAAGGAAATAGGTCGATTAGAAGGAGGATGCGATAAAGTAGAGAGCTACAGGATATATGAAGTGGAGGTGAAGTAGCTGATTTACCTTCCTATAGCTACCACTACTCTTCACTGGACAGTTCCTCCGACTTTTCTTCCTTTCTAGGTATTTCGAACTCCTCTAAGAATATAACCTTCTTAATGCCCTCAACGTGCCTCATAATGAGTGAGAGAGATCTTATCTTTCTTGAGTAGGCGTCTCTCAGTACATACGCCTTAGATGGTAGTTCAACAGTGACAGCCCCTTCCTCATTCTTTTCTATCTTTATATCCTCTAAAGGAACGTCAAAAGAATCCGCTACTATAGATCTAACCTTTTCTAGCTCATCTTCTACCCTTTTCACTATCTCTCCTTCTACTAGGATTTTCTTACCAGCCAATGGATGATTGAAATCCACAGTAACTCTTCCTCCAGTAATTGACTGAATTATACCGCTTTGTCTATCTATTTGAACTATTTCTCCTACCCGTGGTTGTATACCCTCCCTCTCGAGCCTCTTTATAGAGTATACTCTAACCTTTCCCCTATCGTAGTTGCCATAGGCGTCCTCTGGATTCAACTCTAATTCGAATTTCTCTCCCTCTTCTAGCTTTAATACCTTCTCCATAACTTTAGGAAAGAGGTCGGCCTCCCCTGGTATAACTAGGATCGGTAAATACGTAGATTTCTCGGAGTAAATCCCATTCTCCTTCGCTACTTCTTCCTTAGTTGTCTGGTATACACGACCAGTCTTCGCATCCTTAACTGTTATATTGACTAGAATGAATGGTTTGTCAGCCAATCCTAAACACCAGGTGTGAATGATGTATTAGTATAATAAATTGACTTGATATCAGCTTATCCCTTGACGACTCCTAGAGGCCTTAACTTGGCTACAAGTTTCGCTATTCCAGCTTTATGTGTTACTCTGACCACTTCATCTACGTCCTTATAAGCCCCAGGTGCCTCTTCGGCAGCTACTGCATAAGAAGCTGGTTTTACAATGATACCCCTATCTGCTAGCATCTGAACTATCTGGGTTCCCCTATAGATCCTCTTGGCCTTAGATCTGCTCATTACTCTCCCGGCACCATGAGCGGTAGTCCCAAATGACTCCTTCATGGATTGAGGTGTACCTACCATCAGATAGGAAGCAGTTCCCTCTGAGCCAGGAATAAGGACTGGTTGGCCGACTTCTCTATAATCATCTGGTATTGCTGGATGGCCTGCTGGAAAAGATCTAGTTGCTCCCTTTCTATGAACAAACACTTTAACTCTCTTTCCATCAACCTCATGTTCTTCTAATTTTGCTATATTATGAGCTACATCATATATAAGCCACATACCTAGATCCTCAGCACTTCTTCCAAAGACCTTCTCAAAAGATTCTCTGAGCCAATGCGTTATCATCTGCCTATTAGCCCAAGCGTAGTTAGCGGCTCCTCTCATTGCCTTGAAATATTTCTGAGCCAGCTCTGTATTAGCATATGCGCAGATTAGCTGCTTATCCGGGAGCCTGAAGCTTAGGTCTCTTATATTGGAGTGCATAAGCCTGAGATAATCGTCAGCTACTTGGTGGCCAAAACCCCTACTCCCAGTATGAACCATCGCTGTTACTTGTCCCTCGTGGGTTATTCCCATGACTTTAGCGACCTCTGGATCATATATCTTATCCACCACTTGAACCTCTAGGAAATGATTACCGCTTCCCAAGGTACCAAGCTGAGGAGCTCCTCTCTCTTTAGCTCTTCTGCTTATGACAGATGGATCAGCTCCATCCATCATTCCACCTTCTTCAGCATGCTCCAGATCCTTCTCCCATCCATAACCATGCTCCACTGCCCATCTGGCTCCCATCACTATGACTTCATCAAGCTGCTGAGGACTTAGTCTGAGCTTACCCTTACTTCCCAGTCCAGAGGGAACATTTGAGAAAATAGTATCTACCAACTGCCTCAGCTTCGGTCTTACCTCACTCTCATTCAGATCTGTTCTTATGAGCCTTACACCGCAGTTATGGACCACTAAGCCATTGGCCACGAAGTTATGGGCTTCATGGTCCACTCCAACGTCATAGAACTCACTATAAGAGGGCTTGATCCTGCTAACCTCCTTAACCTCCTCGATGACAGCGCCGCCGTCTAGCCCATACCTCCTTACAAACTCTTCGAAGGTCGGAAAGTCCTTCGGGGATCTTACATCACTTACTCTAGAGTAAAGGGATCGCTCGACTGACCTCCTATTAACTACATCCACAGATTCATAGGCCTCCTTGGAGCATCCACTCTTCCCATGGATCTCCTTAGCAATCTCAGCAGCGTTTCTCCTAGCCTTCCTGATTAATTCTTTCCTCATAAGGTAGGCATAGGCCCATAGACCTCTCTCCTTCTTCCTCAGATCATACTCGTAGCCAATTCTCCCTAGAAAGAGTATCAAGTTCTCCTCTCCTTCTATAGTGAGCCTTAGGGCTACGCTTCCTTCAATAGTTCTGACCTCGTGTATGATACTGTTAATTCCAAACTCCCTCAATAGATTTCCTATCTCCCTCATATAATTATGGAGACTGGTCCTTAGACCTGAGCTCTTATGTTGGATCAGGTGTAACGGAAGAGGATTATACCTCTCGAAGATAATTGCACTGCCATCTGCTCCAAATAGGCCAGCGAGGAAGTTCCTCTTTATCCAGAGTGGGGCCTCCTTAATCCATCTGGGAACAGAGAAAGGTACCTCAGATTTCTTCCCCTCAGGCATTCCGAGCTTCTTCATTAAAAGGGCGAAAGATCTGCTTACTACTCTGAGTTCAGAGATATCACCCTCACGGATGTAGAGGTTTGCTCTGATCCCTAATCTCTCGAGGTCTTTCTTTACTCCTTCTAGCGTGTCCTTTCGTCCGTATAAGGAGATATAGAGTCCATCCGGTGTTTTCCCAAGATGGCCATCTCCCATAGCGAAGCCCAGTAGCCTTGCTATGGTACCCAGCTTAGAATCCTCCCAACGTAGTGGCACTAGGTCCTTCTCCTTCAAGTACCTCCTGACCCGTGGATCCTCAAAGGCGTCCTCGTCCAGCAGTATACCTCTCTTCTCCTCATAATTAACGCCGTCAAATGGATAAACAACGACTTTATCGCCCTCTCTCAGCTCACCCATGTTTCTATAGCCCTCTGGAGTTAGGACTGGGTGATCCTCGCTCCCCTCGAGGATGCGACCTGTCTCAGTAACTAGCCTCACCGCCAGTTCATCGGCTTCCCTCACGGCCACGAAGAGTAGATCAGAGTTATCATTGTGACCTTCCCTAAGGTTATAAACTCGAAGACCCTGTGGTCTCCTCGGAAGGTCCGCCAGCCTTATCCTGAATCCATGCTCAGTCAGAACCTCGGAGTCCGGAGAGAGGCAGTTAATATCAAAACCAACTCCTCCAGGACTTATCACTCCCTCGTATGCGTCAAAGGCAGCAACACCACCTATCGGAAAGCCATATCCTTCGTGGATATCTGGCATGGCTATAGAGTATTTATAAATTCCTGGGAGCATGGCCACATTCGCTAGTTGCTCAACAGCACCCTTCTCCACCTGCTTTATGAGCTTTTCATTGGCGAATATTAAGCCGGGAACTCTCATACCAGGTTTATAGCTCTTAGGAAGTTCCCATCTAACGTCATCGATCTTCTTGAAGATTGATTCTATTCCCAAGCAATCACCCGTTAGCTAAATGGAACATTCATATATAAGCTTGCTAATCCTCTTACTAGTTGGGTGTATCACTGAAACTTAAGAAGAGCCTAGGACAGAGGATAATGATATCTCGAAAATGGCTAAATATCATAGCCGATACTCTAAAGGTAGAAAAATCCGATGTAATTATCGAGTTAGGTGCTGGCACTGGAAACTTAAGTGAAGAGATCTTGAGAAGAGGACCTAAGAAACTTGTTCTGGTGGAAAAAGATCCTCATATGGTATCGAGCCTTAGATCCAGATTCATGGGAGATAAGAGAGTAGAGATACTTAATGCGGACATAAAGAAGATATTTCCCCTAACTAATTACGATAAGATAGCTGCAAATCCACCTTATTACCTTTCATCCTTCATTATAGTTGGACTTGTTAGGAGTAGGTTTAAGAGGGCAGTTCTTACATTTCAAAGAGAGTTTGCTGAGAGGCTAACTGCTAAACCAGGAACTCCGAAATATGGCAGCCTATCTGTTATAGCGTACCTTTCCTTCTCAATTGAGAGTATAGGCATAGTAGGGAAGGGGTCTTTCTTTCCCCCTCCCAAGGTAGAATCTGTTATACTTGCATTAGAGCCCAAAGATATACTAGAGGAGGAGAAGGACTTATTATTGAAATATAGTAAAATAATATTCTCTCGCAGGAAGAGGGCACTTAAAAATGTCCTAAAGCCTATTGTAGGAGAGAAGGCTAGGGAGGCACCCTACTCAGACCGAAGACCCTATCACTTATCACCAGAAGAGGTACTGGAGGTTGCTATATGGTTAAAGAAAGAGTTAGAATTAGGTTAAGAGACATCACTTTAGAGCTAGATGAAGAGGTATACAAACCATCAGACGACTCCATTCTTATGCTAGACGCCTTAGATACTCTCCCTCCACTTAACGACATGACTTGTCTAGATGTGGGAACAGGTAGTGGTGTCCTCGCTATTAAGATGGCTAAGATGGGATGTAAAACCACAGGATCAGATATCTCGCTTAGATCCCTCATGCTCGCATCTAGGAATGCCATTATTAATGGAGTAAGCATCGAATTCGTTCAAGGGAATCTGACTCATCACTTCAGGGATAAATCCTTTAATATAGTAGTTTTTAACCCTCCTTACATACCAGAGGAGCCAAAGCGTGATATAGAGCTATCCATAGCATGGGCTGGGGGAATAGATGGAAGAAGATTAATAGATGGCCTAATAACAGATCTTCCTAGAATTTTAAAGGAAAAAGGTATTTCCCTAATTCTGCATGCTAGCTACAATCTACCTCATAAAACGATAATAAATGCATCGGAACTTGGGATGGTAGGTAAAATAATTATGAGAAGGAAACTAGCTTTTCACGAACTTCTCGTAGTTGAGGTTAGAAACGAGAGAGCTGAGCATCTCTAACTTGCTTGACCATCTTGTAGTGCTTCCTGCACAGGGGTATTCTCTTTCCCACATCACCCTTAAGTTTCAGCTTCAATTCCTGTATGAAGGGTAAGAAAGATCTATCTACTTCTTTAACAGCAGGTTCGTTGCATCCCTCAACCGCGCAGGTATCCGCTTTACTCTCCATAGGCCACACCTTTCCATTATCTAATCTACTGGTTATTATTTAAATGGATTTTCACCCTTAAAAGTAAACTTAAGGACTTATTCTAATCTAGCATCATCTGATTAGGCTTATTATTCTAAGAAATTGTATGGCGGGCCCGGGGGGACTCGAACCCCCGACCTCCGGCTCCGGAGGCCGGCGCTCTATCCATGCTGAGCTACGGGCCCGTGCAAGATATCAATAAGCAGATATAAACAATACTTGACCAAATTATGAAATAATAGTAATTAGGAGATAAAAATTTCGAGTAATCGAGATCATCTCTTAGTCTTAAACTCTGTATATCCGCAGTTCCCACAGGTATATCTGTCATCATGTTCAGCCATAAAAGAGCCGCATCTCGGGCATATCTTCTTCTTCCTCACGAGCTTATCTCCTTCTATAGAATAATATTTCCATACTTGAACGGGCTTATGCTTCATGAAGACACCTCCTTTTTCCTCCTTTCTTCATTTCTCTTGACTATATAATCTGGTTCTATTAGTAAAGCAAACGCCCTACTGCTATAGGCCATAGCATAAACCTTAGCTTCCTCCTTTCCATATTCTGTAGCTATCTTTCTTATGAAAAGATTCCCCACTGGTTTACCTATTTCCCTAGCTATAGCTTCTCTTATCTCCCCTCTCGTAGGAGTTCCACCCTTAAACTTCACCGTAGCTACAATTTCTTCCCTTTGAAGGAGCGGATTATCCTTACGTTTGGTGATCTCCAACTCCATTTTCGCCTCTTGTTTGCGTGGTCAGTTCAAGTATATAACGATTCCCTCCAACAACTAATCCATCTACCCTACCACACTCTTAGCGCGTACATACCAACTTTATCATGCCCGAGCATCTTAGCTAGTTGAGATCTAAGAGGATCTATTATTGCCACAATGCCTTCCCAATTGTAGGTTAAATCGTCAGAACCACATATGGGACATTTATTATCAGTTGTTAAGGCCTTGCAATTTCGGCATGCTCTCCATTTAGCCATAAGATCACCCTCCCTTCTCTTCTTTTTCCTTAACCTCGAGTTTTCCAAGCTTAGGCTGCCTCATGGTAAGTGATACTTTCACTATAGGCTCTCCCTTAAGTAAAGCCATGGGACTCGGTTTACTGATAGTTGTAACCCTAGCTCTCACTTTATCCCCTCTCCTGAAGGTTATTCTAGCCTTCTTGCTTTGAAGTACGCCTGCTCTGTGGACGAAGACATCATCACCTAGCTGCGATATATGGACGAAACCGCTTATAGGACCTATGGAAACAAACATACCATAATCGACAATGTTCTCGACTTCTCCCTCCACAATTTCATCCTTTAAAGGTAAATATGTAAGGACTTTGAACTTTGCTCTAACGTATATATTAGGGCTACCAATAATGGATTTTCCATATCCCAAATCTGTAACCTCAAGTACGTCTAATACAAGGCCTATTTCCCTCAAATAACGACCTACATACTTCGAACTGAACTGATCTCTGAGTATGGATCTAATATCTTTATCCAGATCCATAGGTCGAATGAAACCGACATCGCTCATCTCTGTTATGTAAAACACTTTATCCTACCCCACCATGCTCCCTTAGCAGCTGGTCAAAATCAAGGTTAACTCTCCTTACTTAATCTTATCGGATCATCAAGTACCAATTTCTTGCCAGCTCTGAGGTATATCACTGGGATACCCTCCCTAAGAAGCCTTTCTTTTAACTCAAGATCGAAAGTAGCTACTACTCCCTTTAAATCCTTAGCTAGAGCAAGGAGATCATCGTCAGCCTCTCCATTATATCTTTCGAAAACCTTGATATTATACTTACGTAGTATTTCCATGGAAATACGGGCTTGCATTTTTCTCTTCCCTTTTAAAAACTCACTTAATTCTCTTATAACGGATCTAGTTGTTGCGAGAGTCGCTTTGGGATAAAGCTCAACGACTCTCTCTAAACTGATAGATCTGAGGTCAGTCAAAGCCATTAAAAAAGAAGTGTCAAGTAACAAGTACCTCTCAGTCAATTCAATCACCCAATGGGCCCGGGGGGACTTGAACCCCCGGCCTCCCGGTTATCAGCCGGGCGCTCTGACCAGTCTGAGCCACGGGCCCATGGACCGGGGGGGACTTGAACCCCCGGCCTCCGCCTTGCGAAGGCGGCGCGCTACCAACCTGCGCTACCGGCCCGTATTTTGAGGATCCCGTCTCCCTAAATAAAAGTTTCCTATTTGATTACTCTCTCATTTCATACCTCAGGACCGCAGCAACCCCACCTAGAGCTTTAAGCTGAGTTCCCCATTCCGTATTAGGAGATATAACAAATAATTTAGCGCCTATTTGATTGCTAAGCTCCCCAAGATACTCTATTATATCTAATTCCTCCAACTCATATACAGTCCCTCCGCACTTGGGGCATTTCCATCCATTCAGTAATAACTCCTTGTCTTTCCTCACTATCTTCTGTTCCTCATAATCGCATTGAATACACTTTATTTTCACCTTCTTGACCGGTATATCTTCCAAAACTAGAACCTTATCAGCTGATCCGGCTAGCAAGGCATTTTCGACCTCCTTTATTCCATAAGCTACCCTGCCAGGCTCCTTAACCAAAAGCCTGAATATCTCCTCTACCAAAGTCTTCTCTTTATAGAGAGACGATTCCTTAAGTAGATCTTCTGCTTTCATTATGAGCTCACGAATCCCCTGCTCCTCCGTATAAGATAGAGGTATATTGGCAATGATCTTTCTCTGAAGTCTGTAATCTAAGAAATTACCTTCCTCAAATTTTTCCCTTGCATCCCCAGGTCCCCCAATTAATATTCCATCTAGCTCGTCCTCTATAGGCAATAGAACTTCATTAGTCCTTATTCCCAACCTTTTGAAGAAATCATGAACTCTCTCTTCTCTTATCCTTTCAAATCTCCTCTGAGATTGACCACCAGCGCTATGCTTCGGGGGTATGTCAGACGATACTCGCCTTACCACCTTATAGTTAGATCCTCTGAGTACAGCGATTACACCTCCACCCCTATCCATAACTATGAGCCCGTACGCTTTCTTCTCCCTTATCATGTCCTCTAACGGTTCCAAGTAGAACTCGTGATCGCATATGTACTGGAAGGATCTAACAGGCTCAGGAGGCTCTATCACATAGATCTCTATTTTCTCTGTACCTCTATCCTTCCCTTGAGGAATTGCTCCGCAGAAAATCACTAGCCCGTTCTCCGGTACCCTTCGATAGAGCTTTAATTTCTGTATTATGCTCTCTATAGAACTCTGAACATTTTTTCTTGTTAACTTATCTTTAATATTGCTGGCTTGATCATATTCATCTCTTAGATATTTTATTACATCGTAAACGTTCCTACCAGGGGGTATGTATAAGGATATAAGCTCGGTCCCTCTTCCTTTCTTCCCCTTTAACTCCTTTAAGAGCTTTCTGAACTCATATTTCTCATACGTCAAGGACAACTTTTTCACCCTTCAAAAGGGAGAAATAATTTGACTTATAAAACCCCTCAGGTACTGTGATGCCTATGGAGCAGGTAGTCCTTTTCGAAGATTCAGAGATCCAGAACCTCAGTCCAATAACCGATATAATACCAATGCAGGAGGTCGTAATCGGAGGGAGTAAGCAGTATCTCAGATTTGATAGAGAATTAAACACTAAAACAAGGTGGATTGTAAGAACTCAACTCGAGGGAAAAGTACCTAGTGAAAGAAAACCAGATTACGGTGATCCTGCATTATTGGTAAATTCTAGGCTCATATCAATCGAGATAATGAAATCTGCTGGGAAACTCGATTTCAATGAAGCTTTAGTAGAAGGGAAGAGTATTATTGCAGCTAAAGTGAAGGCTCTCGATCACTCTTTCCTAGATGATCTATTTAATGGTAGGACAGGCAATTTAAAGGCCAAACCATGTGAAGCACTATTAGCAAAAAACCTTTGGGATATATCACCAAACTCTACAATATCTTACTTATCTAGTGATCTATTGAAGTCCATTGAATCGGAAAAGGTATCTAAACCTAGCACCGATAATATAAGAGTAATAGGCAAATTCCCCGCAAGCATATCAGAGGATGTAGAAATATTAGGTCCAATAACAGTAGATGCAAGGGAAGGTCCCGTGGTTATTAGAGAAGGGACCGTAATAGAGCCGTATGCGTACCTCAAAGGGCCCCTTCATATAGGCCCTCACGCAGTAATAGTCGTAAGCTCTAGGATAGCAGGTAGCTATATTGGAGCTCACGGTCGTATAGGGGGAGAAGTGACAACTAGCATAGTATCTGATTACTCTAACAAGTACCATCTAGGTTTTCTGGGTCATAGCTACGTTGGGAGATGGGTGAATATAGGAGCTGGGTCTATTACTTCGAATTTGAAGAATACTTACGGAGAAATAAAGGTTAGTGGTAGACCAACAGGGCTTAATAAAGTAGGAGCCTTCATAGGGGATCATTCTAAACTTTCAATTGGTACGCTAACTTACGCAGGCATAAGAGTAGGGACAGCATCTCATCTCCATGGCTTAGTATACGAGGATGTCCCTCCATTTACCATATATGCAAAAAGCATCGGCTGGGGACTTTACGAGCTTGACTTAGACTCGGTCATAAGGACCTACAGAAGAATGGCTCCTAGAAGAGGAGTTAAACCAGATCCAATCGAGGAAAAGCTATTAAGAAAACTCTTCAGAGATACCGAGTCTCAGAGATTGAAAAAGAACGTTATTAGAGGGAGATTAAAGGTTAAATAGAGCCGGGTGGGGGATTCGAACCCCCGTCTACGGGTCTGCAGCCCGCTGCCTGAGCCGCTCGGCCAACCCGGCTCAATTTCATAAAGGTATCTTCCCCGTAATAAGTTTTATTCTGAAGTCAAGGTTATAAATGGAATAACCCTTCATTGAATGGGGCCCGTAGCTCAGCAAGGATAGAGCGGCGGCCTCCTAAGCCGCAGGTCGGGGGTTCGAGTCCCCCCGGGCCCGCCATATGCGGCCGTAGTCTAGCCTGGATAGGATGCTGGCCCCCCAAGCCGGAGACCCGGGTTCAAATCCCGGCGGCCGCATTAAATTACTTCTCAATCCCATTCTAAGGATCTGTTTACTTAAGAGCCAATTAGTGCGGGGGGAGGGATTTGAACCCTCGCGGGCCTAATGCCCACCAGCTCCTAAGGCTGGCGCCTTGGACCTATCTCGGCCACCCCCGCCCTCATGATGAACCCATCGAGGATATTTAATAATAATCGATCGGGCAGATTATCTTAATATCCTCCTTACTAGTCTTGGTATATCCCCATGATTCCTCAACTCATGAAATTCACCTTCCCCTAGATTAGCTAAGGTTTTACAGAAAGAAACACCTTTGGAAGGTCTGCGTTTACCTACATAAACTACATGAAGGTCCTTAATTTTAGATGCTATGTACCTAGGATCTTCGCCAACATTATGCTCCCCATCTGTTATGAGTATGAATTTAGGCTTTTTCATAGATTTAGATTCCTCTAAGGCCGAGGATAGCCCATCCGCTATGTTTGTGTATCCTAAAGGAACTAAATCTACTATCTTCTCTACCACCTCAAGAGGATCTCTATTCTCACATGCTCTTTTTATAAAAAAAGCTTCGCTATTGAATCCTATAACAGAATAATCTCCTTTACTAACTTTATGTGAAATTATCGCTGCTATAGTTGCTGCGCTTAAGATCTTATGTCCTGACATGGACCCACTGGAATCTATCACCACTACTACTGAGTAATTCCTCTTCCTCCTATCCAATCCCACTATATCTTCATAGGTAATTCTATCAAGCTTCTTACCGCTATCCATTAGCCTATAAACAGTTTCTTCCGCATCAAAATCCATTCCAGGTTCGTAAGCAGAATTTACTTTCCTATTTTCCGCTAAATTTCCCTTACTTCTCTTTACAGATACATTGATTATGGTCTTGGCTACAAGCCGCCTAAACATGCTTCTCGCTCTCTTATTAAGCTTCCATCTCACTTGCCTATAGAGCCTTACTGCCTTTTCAGGGTCTCTCTCCAATGACTTGATGAATCTCGATGTAAAGGTACCCTCAGAGATAACCTTAGCTACAACTAGCTGGCTGTAATATGATATCTTTAAGAGGGCATCAATATTGCCCTCTAGCAGATAATAATTAGCAGCTTCTCTCAACTTCTCATAATCGTTCATTATAGGATCCTTTGAAAGAGGGATCCTCCTATCCAATCCATTTATCATCGGAGCCGCAGATGGCTCCTCATTTATCGAAAATCCATGTCTCCTTTTTCTCCTGATAGAATAGATCTAACGATATCCCTTATTATCGCCTCCTTATCTATACTCGAATCTCTGCTCTCTATTCTCTGGGGAAGCACCATTAGAGCAGCATTATACCACCTCTCCTCTTCCTCATTTCCATTAATCATACTAGCTATCTTAGCTAGATCTATCGTAGATCTAACGGAACCACCCCTTGATAGGCTGGGGTGTACCCTCGTTCTTCTTACTATATCTACACTTATCTGGGCAGTTTTGAGGTCCAACTCTGGAATATGCTTCCTCACTATATCTATCTCCTCATCCCTACTTGGATAGCTCAACTTAACCAGTACGAATCGGTCCTTCAGGGCTTCTGATAGCCTAAGAACTCCCACATCCTCCTCTGGATTCTGCGTCGCTATGATAAGGAAGCCATCTTTCGCTTTTATAGTTCCTAGATGTGGTACATGTATTAAGCCCTCATCCATAACCGGAAGGAGAGCATTTTGAGCTGACTCAGGAAGTCTGTTTAGTTCGTTTATAAAGAGCACAGAGCCGCTTGTGGCCGCTCTAGTTAGAGGACCTGGTATAAAGGCATCGTCTACATATCCCATTTTCAAAACCATAGGAGGATCCCAGTACCCGATAAGTTTGCTTTCATTTAGCCTCTCATCTCCATCTACTCTTACAAAGTCTCTGGATAGATATTCTGCCAGGGATTTTGCTAGGAGAGTTTTCCCTACACCAACAGGACCCTCAAGTAGTATGTGCCTCCCGCTCCTAACAGCTATAAGCATCTTAAGTAGCTCAGCTCTCCTTCCAACTATGCCATATCGCTGTCTTATCTCATCAACTTCATCTAGGATTTCTTTAGCTAGCATACGTGCCTACCACTACTTAGTCGTAATTTCTGAAATATTAAGTTAAGGTCTGCCTAATACTACATACACTTAATCTATATAAGTCATAAATTACTCCACTTACTTCATCCAACTGTCAATGAATTTACTAATTATGGCAAAAACATCTCCCGCATTTAATCTAGTAGTGTCGAGAACCAAATGGAATGGGGAAAGATCCTTTCCTAATTCAAAACCATATATTTTCTTATATATTAAAAATGTCTCCTTTTCTTTAAGTTTTATCATTTTAATTGCTTCCTTAAGATCCATTCTATCCCTCCTAGCTACTCTCATCGCTCTAACGTTCAGATCCCCCTTCAGGAATATCTTGATGCATTCCCTAGGACCCAATAAGTAGGCCATGGTCCAAGAATCCAGAACGTAACCACCCTCCCTGGCCATTTTCATAAGCCTTCTATCTACTTCCCTATCTAAATTGGGGTTTGATAACCTCTCCTCCATAGCCCTAGAGGCTATCTTCCTCTCCCACCATCCAGGATCCCTTAAGCTCTCCTTTCCACCTATTATCTCTTTCAATATATCTCCTCCAGAGACCACCCTTAATCCGTATTTCTCAGCTAATCTTCTCGCTAATGTACTCTTACCGCTTCCAGTAAGCCCGGATAGGCATATATTGAACTTCTTTTCGGCCAAAGAATCACCTCAATAGACATTAATCAATGGCCATTGAATCTCATCTATTCTCCACTGAGGTTTTATGAATGATTCTTCTACTTTATCCGGACCCCGAATCATATAAGAGAGTATCGCAGTCCAGGCGATCATAGCACCGTTATCCCTAGAGAGTTCTGGAGGAGGTACCTTCAGCTTGGCTCCTCTCTCATTACACATCGTGTTAAATTTATCCCTTAATCTAGGAGATGCTGCAACGCCTCCCACGAGCAAAATTTCTTTTTTACCAGTTAAAGCTAGGGCTCTCTCAGCTACTTCTACGATCATAGAGAATGCTACCTCCATAAAGCTCCAAACTACATCTTCTACTCTCGTACCAGATTTTATCCTCTTGATCGATTCTGTTAGGAGACCACTGAAAGATAGGTCCATACCCTTTACGGTATAGGGTAGATCTATCCATTCTCCCCTCATCTGGTCTAGCTTAGGTCCTGCGGGGAAGGGTAGTCCTATCTCCCTACCAAGCTTATCTTGGGCATTACCAATGCCTATATCTAAGGTCTCTCCCAAAACCACGTATTTTCTTCCGTTATGCGTTATAACTTGGGTGTTACCACCAGAAACGTACACTATAACAGGATCTTGGCTTAGAGAAACCTTTCTTCCTATCTCTATATGTGCTAGAGGGTGATTAATCCCTACCAGAGGCTTCCCCAATCTCACAGATAAGTTCCTCGCTATAAAGGCACCTATGACAAGTGCTTGACCTATTCCTGGGCCTCTTGAATATCCTATAATGGATATTTCTAGAGGAGAGATTTTCGCTTTCTCCAGCGCCTTCCTGATGACATTCATCGCTACAACGGAGTGATGCTCTGCAAGATCATTTGGCCTCATTCCTCCTAGTGGTGACTTGTAGGGATCAGTGACATTAGCGAGTATCTTCCCCTGACTATCTACTATTCCAACCCCAAATGTATGGGCCGTCGATTCTATTCCTAGGGCTATGAGTTCACCATCTTTCTGTACTCTTCCACTATCGACATGAATGGGACATCCCCCTCCCTTATGAGTTTAGGTCTCCCGGATGTGAGATCTACTATCGTTGAAGGTTTACTTGGAGGTAATACTCCATAATCGAGTATCATATCTACTTCTCCTAGTTCCTTAACTACCTCTCTGGGATCCCTTTTAGGGGGTGATCCGGATTTATTGGCACTAGTTGCCGTTATAGCCCTATCAAATAACTTAATCAAATCTAGAACCAGAGGAAGATTAGGTATTCTGATTCCAATTGCTCGTGGATTAACTATATCCGGAACCCTACTAGTCTTAGGGAATATCAAAGTAACCTTTCCTGGAAGAAATCTCTCCATAAGATGCCTGCCTAACTCATCTATCTTAGCATATCTCTCTGCCATTTTAATGTCGGAAACAGCTATTGTCAGCGGATTTCTAAGGTCTCTTTCCTTTACTTCGTAAACCCTCCTAACAGCTCCTTCATTTTCAGCATCAGCACCTAAGCCGTATACGGTATCAGTAGGATATACCACAAGTCCCCCAGATGACCATCTGTTGATTACTTGGGCCCTACAGTTTTCATCGCATCCTGATCTCACGTTTAACCATATCACAAGAAATAGAGGATAAACGGTTTAATAAATCATGGCATTGGATCCTACTAGGATTAAAATGGATGAAGAAGAAATGGAAGCTTATATAAAGCTTGGAGAGTACCACTCTCATGTTTTAAATAGCTTTGCAAGAAATATAAAAGGCAATGTAAAGGTTGCAGAGCTGGTCGAGGGATCTGAAAGGAGCATAAAGGAAGGTGGGTACGAGTTAGCCTTTCCAACTAATCTTTCCATAAACGAGGTTGCGGCTCACTATACCGCTTATCCTGGAGATGAGACCTCTATACCGGAGAGCGGAGTCGTAAAACTCGATATGGGGGCCCATTTAAATGGTATGATAGTTGATGCAGCCAGATCCATAGCTCTCAATGAGAAGTATGAGGAACTTGTTCACGTGGCAAAGGACGCATTGGATAGTGCAATAAAAAGGATGCTTCCTGGAAATAAAATTAGAGAGGTAAGCGAGGCTATCTATAATACCATCGTATCAGCCGGTTATAAGCCGATACAAAACCTTACGGGTCACAAGATAGAGATATATGTACTTCATGCTGGTACCGAGATACCTAATGTCCCAGTCAGAGGCGGGTATAGGCTAAAAGAAGGGGATATCTTCGCAATAGAGCCCTTTGTTACTTTTCCTGAAGCTAAAGGTTATGTGGTACCAGTAGGAGATCCTTTAATATTCTCCTTCAGGAAAAAAATAAGAACTAGAGATGAGATTGAGAGAAAAGTCATCAGGTTGATAGAGAAAAAATATAATAGACTTCCCTTCTGCGAGAGATGGTTATTCAAAGAATTAGGTCATAGATTAAATAATACCCTCCTCAGGCTCATCGAAAGAAGAGCCCTAATAGGATATCCTCCATTAGTAGAAGCTAGCCGGAAGATGGTTGCTCAATACGAGGATACTGTTTTAGTGACATCAGATGGCCCCATTAGACTTACTGGTGGTACTCCGTGAGAAGAAAAGCGAAGGGGACAAAAGCTGAGAGAGACTTGATCGACAAGCTGTGGATGCATGGAATTGCAGCAATAAGGGTTGCGGGAAGTGGATCAACAAGTCATCCATCTACTGACGTAATCGCTGGCTATAAGGGAAAAATAGCAGTTATAGAAGTGAAAACTACATCAAAAGATATAGTTTACATTCCTCAAGAGGAAGTAAGCTCCATGGCGAAGCTTGCACTCATAATGGGGGGAGATTGCTGGTTTGCAATTAGATTTTCATCCGATAGAGGTAAGTTCTATTTGGTCAGAATGGACGATGCGAGAAAACTCAAGTCAGGTTCTATAGCAATAGATATTGCTCTTGCAAGATCTAAGGGATTCTCTGTAGAGAACTTTGCTAAGCTACTTACTATGGCTTAAACCAAGTCATCTTATAGCTGATAACATGGTTACCTGAAACTAGTGAGACAATTAGGTCTTTTCTCACTGAAGTGGCCACCCTACCAGATCTTATAAGATCCACAGGTCTAATTTTATCCTCAATGGATCCTGTGAGGCAGAGATACGGCGCATGTTCCAATCCAGGGCCTTTCTCATAGACCAGATAATCAGCTCCATACTTAGAACCTGCTTTTGGTATATAGCCAAGCTCTCTCCAATATCGGTAAACCATCTCCTTGATACTGGATCCATCTCTGAGGGAGAAGAATAACTTACGAAGTTCCTCTAGATCCAATTCCCTCCCATTATAATCTCTGACTACGAGCTTTCCCTTCGAGACTAGGTAAAGAGCTTCTATTATGGGTAGCTGCAGGGGGACTTCATATAATTTGAAGGGTTCAGGTTTATCTATTCCTAGAGGATGCCCCCAGAATCCATTTACATAAGCCTTTCCTCCCTCTTTGTCGAACACTAAGACTCTATCACCTACTATAACTCCTGTGAGCATTGGTATCTCACCTGATCTAGCTAACCTCGTATCCCTTCTACTTGGAATGAAATTTTGGGCCCTATAGTAAGTTACGTTCAGTTCATCGTCTACAACAGCTAAAATAAGCCTTTTCCTAAGCTTAGCGGTCTTTTCTACCATATCTAGGATGTACTTGTGAGGAATGGGTCGATCTTCAGATAGCGTTAGAACTAGATCCTTAGAAGCAGCTTTCCCTATTTTAGCTCCTTTAGGATATAGTCTAAGGAAATCAGTAGCTCTCTCATAGACCACTATCCTATCCTTCCTCCTAAGATCGCTATAAACTATGTACTTGAGGAAACCTCTGGAATCGCTGACAAAGAGTTTTAAGAGATCCTCGAACATTATAGACTTCTCCTCCTGATCAAAAACCTCTATTTTTCCACTCCAGACAAGATAAGCTGCCTCTAATGGGTGAAGTTCTAGGCCTACGTCGAGAAGTTCTCCATAGCCTTGATCATACAGCTTTTGAGCGTACCCTCTCTCTTCCACATACACATAATCTCCTTTCAATAGCCCTTTGATTGCCATTTAGACCCCTTTACAATAGGATTTTATTCTCTAAGCCAGTAAATATGGAGGTTATTACGCCCTTTGCGAACTCGTAGCCTATCTCTGGATCCTCACCGCTCTTAACGTGACTGACGAAGTAGGATAATTCCTCTCTAAGAGGCTCACTTTTTCTTATTCTTGGTTGCTCAACCTTATCTGCCAGTTCTACTCTAACTATCTGCTCTGGGTAGTTAACTATCAGGCTTCCTTTATCTCCCATGAACAAAGCCTCCCTAATACCTGATGGTGTAAGCCAGTTGGTCTCTATAGTTGATATTACCCCATTCGGATAATGAGATAAAAATATAGCCAGATCTTCCTCACCACTATCCTCCAAGAGCTTTGCTGTGTAGGAAGAAACCTTCAAAGGTTTCTCTCCTGTAACATAGTGCTGCACGTACATCTCATGGATGGCAAGATCTAGAGATACTCCTATCTTCCACCCCACGGCCTTCTTAGGAAGACGTCCCACTCTTCTAGACCATATGGATAATAGGCTGCCTACATCACCTCTATCTAAGATATCCTTGAGTGCTCTAACGGCTGGATTAAATACCTCTATAAAGCCAGGCATGAATATGGCATCCGTTTTCTTTATAATTGCCTCTAAATCGCTTAATTCCTCTCTACTGGTTACTACAGGCTTCTCTACTAAGACAGATGATCCCGCCAGCATAGCCTCTTGAGCTGCTTGATGAAGGTGTTGAGGGGTAACTGCCACACTTACAGCATCAAGGGATTCCTTGCGAATCATATCCTCTATTGATGTGTAATAATTCACATGATAAATCTCAGCTAACCCCTTGGCTATGTCTCTCCTTACATCCATGACAGCTACAAGTTTGGCATCTCCTAGCATCCTGTAAACTCTAGCATGCGCTGATCCGAACCATCCGCATCCGATGACCCCTACTCTGACAATCAATTTTACCCCGATAGGTATATTTCTTAGCCCATAAAAAGGATCCGGTGGATATAGTATGATTGGGGGCGGCAAGGTATCAGGCTTCATCCAACTTTTCCGACCTAAGAACGCGTTGATGTCTGTTTTAGGCGTTTTAGTTGGATGGATAAATGTCTCTGAGGAAGTATCACCTCACCTCCTCCTAGCATGTTTAGTACCGCCCCTCATACTTATGGCCGGCAATGCCATTAACGATTATTTTGATGCCCCAATAGATGCAATAAATAAGCCTAATAGACCCATCCCATCTGGCACTATCTCCAAACAAGAAGCGCTCATTTCCTACGTAATATTATCCCTTATAGGAGTTGCCCTTAGCATGCCTCTCGGTAAAGTAGAATTTCTCATAGCCCTATTCTTCGCAATCTCATGGTATGCATATGCTAAATGGCTGAAATCGATGGGTTTAATCGGTAATGCGCTAGTTAGCCTAGGAGTAGCATTTACTCTTATCTTCGGTGCATTAGCTACTGGGATTTTAACGCCGAAGGTTGTAGCCTTTTCCTCGATAGCTTTCACATCGAACTTAGCTAGAGAAGTTGTTAAGACTATTGAGGACATAGAGGGAGATGCAGCCTATGGACTAAGAACTGTGGCAATAAGGTTAGGATTAAAGAAATCCGGTTTGCTAGCTGCTGGTCTCTCTTTATTATCTAGTTTTCTTACCGTAATCCCTCTAATAATGCTGGGGACGGGTTGGGCCTATCTTATATTGACAGTACTAGTGTCCGTTCCATTGCTAATATACTCAGCATATCTTTCTTGTAGAATAAAGGGTAAAGAAAATGCCAGAAGGATAAGCAATCTCCTAAAGACCTCGATGTTTTTAGGAATTATAGGGATGCTCTTGGATCCCATCATCTGAGAAGCCTGAGAAGGCTTCTCCTCTCTAAAACTCCAACTATTCTATCCTCATGTTTGACTACTGGGATACCTGGTAGCCCAGATTCTATGAAAACATCCTTAGCTAAATCTATTGATGCCAAATAGCTCAGTTTCCTTGGAGATTCTAACATTATATCTTCCACCACTATCCTCCTAACTACGTTATCCATGTATATTGGATCAATATCTTCTCTGACGTCAAGAAAAGCCTTAGCCATATCTTTCTCCGTAATAAGGCCAACTAACTTACCTGATTCTATCACAGGGAGAATTCTAGCTCCTCTCTCCAGCATTATGCTTCTAGCATGAACTATTCTCTCATTAGGCATTATCTTGGGATGGTTCTCTTTGACTAGCTCCTTTATATCGCTATCTGAGTTGACAAGCTTAATTAGATCTGTCTCGGTTATTATTCCCACAAGCCTTCCATCGTTTTCTGTTACTGGCAGAGAACCTATCCCTCTCTCTATCATTAACCTAATTGCTTCTTTTATAGGAAAATCGGGATTTACTGCTATAGGAGGCTCTGTCATTAACGCACTGACATATATTCTCCTTGCAGGGATCCTCTGGAATCTAGAGGATCCTAAACCATCCATTATATCCCTCATACTGAGCACTCCAACTACCCTCTCACCCGATGTAACTATCAAATGGTTGATATCATTCCTCTCCATGATATCGAAAGCAACCTTAACAGTTTCTCCCTTATCTATCGAAATTACAGGCTTAGTCATGAGATCTGAAACTTTCTTATTATGAGGCATTAGCAGCACCTCTCACGAGACCCTTCTTATCTATAATACCCGCTAATTCCTCTCCCCTGAATACGGGTATAGCACTTACCTGCCACTCTATCATTAGCCTCGCTGCCTTAGCGGCATCCTCCTCAGGACTCAGCTTAACCCTGATTTCTTTCATTATATGTTGAGCCGACCTTACTCTCGTATCGATACTCATCCTGCCAGTTCTAGATGGAATTAGCACATACCTTTTAGCTAGATTAGGCTCCCAGAGAGCTATATCCCCTTCTGTAATTATCCCTAGGTAACTGCCATTAGAACCGATAATTAGAACCCTACTTCCCTTTGCTATAAGCTTTGCTACTTTCTTTAGGTTTGTATTAGGTGATATGACCTTATATTCACTGTTCATAAGATCATTAATCTTGAACCTGCCCTTCAGCCCCTCTGAGAAATATCTTGATACATCCGTCTCGGTTATTATTCCCACAAGAGCTGAGTCTTTGACTACGGGCAAACCACCAAAACCTTTGCTACTCATAATTCTAGCAGCTGTGGAAATAGATTCCTCAGGACTTATCGTAATGGGATTCCTCGTCATGAACCTATCCACCAGCGAATTCTCTGGATCTCTCCATCTCCATGGAGCTCCTCTTCTGGCTAAAATTTTGGCTACATCAACTGCTGTTATAATTCCGACAACATTTCCTCCATCTACGACGACAAGTCTCCTGATCTTCCTCTCCAGCATTAGATTTCGGGCCCTACCTAAGGTGTCTTGGGGGGTCACAGTAACAACACTAGTACTCATATACTCCTTAACCTTTGCTCCCAATTAGGTCCCCCTATTATATGAGGCTCCAACCCTTCTTAGACTTAGCTAGTCTCAATTTCTCTGATAAGATGAACCATATATGAGGAGCCACCTTTAATACGTCTCTAGATGAAACTATTCCTACTACATCACGATTGGAGTTTATGACTATCAATCTCCTTACGTTATGGTCCACCATTATCCTAGCAGCTTCGTCTATATCAGCGTTATCTCTTATCACAATAGGTTCCTTTGTCATAACCTCCTCAATTTTTACCTCATCAGGCTTCCTCCCATCTTCTTTCGCTATATATCTCGAAATAAGGTCTCTCTCAGTCACTATACCCTTCAGTTCTCCTCCCTCCATCACAACAACTGAGCCTATATTGTATTCGCTCATGAGCTTAGCCGCTTTATAGACCGTGTCTTGGGGGGTCACAGTTATCAGATTTCTATTCATTATCTCAGATACTTTTAGCCGAATCCTTGGCTCCTCTCCCTTTTCGGGAATTAATGACCACATAACGATCACTCCATAATATCTACTTTTCCTGGAGGCATCACTCTCAATATATCATCCAAGTTTATGTCTGGCTCTGCCGAGACATCAGATACTCCATCTATTTTAATGTTTTTGCGGAGCCAAGCTTCTATCCTATTTTTTAACATTTTAGCAGCAGCCTCCTTACCTAAAGAACCAGGTCTCAAACAAATTGAGTAGAGGAATGGGGCATCAGCTGGTGCTGAGGTTAGCTTCACGCCATCGGGCGTCTCTTGAAATCCGACACATATCTCTAACTTAACCCTCAGATAGTTCCTCCTTCCAGTAATGTAGAAACTTCCCTTTGGCAGGTACATCCCATGAGGGGCATGCTTTGATACCTGATTCCCTCTAACGTAATAGACATCAGCGGATAGAAGGCCTTCTCTCCAAGCTCTAGAGAAAGATGCCGCTGCTACTGCTGCTTGATGGATAGAATCATTATCTGGCTCCTTTTCTCCTGACTTTAGTACAACTACTGATCCCCCTGGCATATCTACGTGGAAGAACAGATCACTTTCATCTAAATGCTTTGATACTATCTCAGAGTTACTTTGAGCATCTCTACCTCCTATCACAAGGAATCCTGATGATGTGAAGAACCATCTAAATTTCTCATACCATCTTAGTCTCTTCCTCTTAGTAGGAAGCCTGCTAATACGGAATTCTTCAGTCTCTTCCTCCATTCTCCTTAGTCTCTCCTTTAAGGACGAAATTGCCTTCTCCATTCTCTCATATTTCTCCCTCAACTTCTTTGCTCTTTTATAGTATTCTGTTGCGTTATCTGATGCCGATTTAAGGAAGTTTAGTCTGACCTCCTCACCATTAAGTGAGACGTACATAATTCCCGATCTCTTATCGATCCTCCTCACAATGGAGGATAGCTCTCCTTCTCTGGCCTTCTTTATAGCTTCATTAACTGAATTCAAATGAAGGTATATTAGATCTCCTATGGATTTCAGCTTATCAGACTCTTCCCTATACTCCTCTCTTAAGCTCTCTTGTCTCTCTATTTCCTTCTTAATGGATATGATACGGGAATCTCCAGGGACCTTCATTTCTCGGGAGGTATAATAAAGTTGTATTGCCTTAGAGAGAGTGCCAGTTCTCCTCAAATCACCGGGTAGGCTTTTCAATGGAAATACAGCGAAATTCTCTATGACCCCTTCCCTAATATATATAACAGGATCTGTCTCTCTAACGAGGAATTCCCATATAACTCGAGCTAGATCACTAATCATATCCTTAGAACTAGATAGCTTATTTCTCAGATCTAAATCAAGCTTTACAGATATCTCGTCCAAATATGGGGGACCTATTCCAAATAGCTCAACCAGTACCTTCCATACTGGCTTCTGGAGATATTCCTCAGAGGACAGAAGTTCTTCTATTATAGAGACTGACCATCCGTTTGGCATGGCCTTCCTTGTAGGAGGTTTGTAAATCTCTCCAATTCTCAACGTTCTTCCTCTATACTCAGCTCTCTTTAGTAACGAGATAATCCTATCATTCTCCGCTAGTATTATATTACCTCCTCCGAATAACTCAAAAATGAGCTTGAGAGAGCGATCCCTTCCAGCAAGTTTTAAGAGTAAAATGCGTTCCATCCCCATCTGCTCGGCAGATGAAATTTTTTTACCTTCTAGGTGCTTCCTAAGGGACATCACAAAAGGAGGAGGTACCTTCGGTTTTCTCCATTTAAGATCCGTGAGGAAAGCGAAACCATTAATATCCACTATAAGCTCTCTACAAGAATCAACCTCCGGGTAGAATACAAGAGAGAACGTATGATCGTCTATTGAATAAACTTTCTTTAGGATCCTTCCCTCTAGAGAAGATAATTCCATGGATAGATGCCTTATATCGAGACCAGTGAGCTTCCTTTCCCTTCCCATACTAATCAGTTAGAACTCCATCTCAGTTTATATATTCAATTGGTGATTGGAGCATGATGGAAGCAAGACATAAGGTCTATTACTTCAGAGTACTTATCTCTTCATTAGCTGGACTGGCAAGTGGCCTAATAGGCCTAACTTCGATAGAGGGGCTTAGTCTATTTCTTCTAACATACTTCCTAGTAACTCCGGTTTCATTGAGGCTATGGGGGAATGAACTTAAAGATACTGGGCTCATTAAACTATATAAGGAGGCAGTGGGATCATCATTTCTAGCTTTCCTCCTTGTTTGGGTTCTAGTGATAAATCTAATGGGATTAGGAGTATCTATATATGTAGTAAGAACATCTAGCAGTGGTATCTATCCTATACAAACATTAGACGGAAGAACGGTAGGTCCTGACGAACGGCCATTTGCTGGCTATAATGCGGTATTTCTAAACGTATCTAACGGAAAAATTAAGGATATATATGTGGGTACTTATGCTAAAAAATCCTATGAAACAACCCAGTTATACTTAAGCAATACTAAAATCAAGCTATGGAATAATGGTACATTGCTTATAGAGGGTAGTTATAATCTCTCATCGGATAGGGACTCGATACGCATAAGGAAGCTCTTTAAAAACGTGACTTTATATAGAAATGGCACTCTGATCTTAGATGGTGCTAAGTTAAGTTTGGGAGATTCAAAGAGCTTTACTCTGGGAAATATAACAATAAATGTTCTTTATAACTCTAAGGACACTATTCATTTGAAGCTTATCTCTAGAAAGGATAAGGTGACTGAATATCCAACTTCGGTATTTATAAGCCTCATAGAGGAAAAAGGTAATTACATTTACGTGTTCGATTCCTTAAAACCGATATGGAAGACTAGAACTGCTAGAGTAGATGAAAGTTACCTAATTGTACTTCCATCAGGGTGATTGCTTGGGCAGAAGGCCCATAGAAGTTGAAGCAGATATCGGATTTGAGGTCTGGTCAGAAGATCTTAATGAGCTATTTGAGGAAGCAGCTTTGGCAATGTATGAAATAATGGTGGATGTTAAAAGAGTTAAGCCGAAAGAGGAAAGGGTGATTCAGATAAAATCAGAGGGAATAGATATGCTTTTACATGACTGGCTTTCAGAGCTTCTCTATATTACAGATGTGGAAAGTATGGTATTCTCTAGGTTTGAAGTAAGCATCAATGATTCTGAACTGGAAGGGAGGGCATTCGGTGAACCAATAAAACCTGAGCATAATCCTAAGACAGAGATAAAAGCTGTAACATATCATAAACTTAATGTGAGTAAAGAGAATGATTTTTGGCGAGCAACAGTGATCCTAGATATATGACCTGGCTAGGTTAGGCTGTAGCAATATCTATCTTCACAGAATTCCTCTCTTTTACCATGCTAAACTTTAATAAACCCTAAGCTTGTCTTGTGCTGGAAAGTTAACGGGGTGTACATAATGCCAAGGAGGCACGGTTCGCTGCAATTCGCTCCTAGAAAGAGAGCAAAGACTCAAAAAGCTGTATTTAGATCCTATCCTGATCTAAAATTAGATAAACCAACTTTAGTAGCCTTCCCTGGCTATAAGGTTGGGATGGTCCATGTATTACTGAAGGAGGATAGGCCAGGAAAGTTGAATATAGGCCAGCTTATTACCTTAGCCTCTACCGTTATTGAAACGCCTCCTATAAAAGTGATAGGTTTTAGACCCTATGTAGCCAGCTATTATGGCCTGAAGGCCCTAACTACAGCTCTAAAAATAGGTAAGGATGATATTATAAGTAAGTACCTAACCGTAGGCGATGGCGTTGACAACTGGGATAATGCCTTAAGTAAACTTGAGGATGGGAGAGATAAAATCAGAGAAGTAAGGATTTTAGCCTATACGAGACCGGATTTAGCGGGCATTCATAAGAAGAAACCAGAACTAGTTGAAATACCAGTAAGAGGGGGATCCATTGGAGAAAGAATGGAGTTTTCCGAATCCATAATAGGGTCTTTGATTAAAATAGATCAGGTGTTTAAGAAGGGCCAGTTAATAGACGTTACAGGAGTCACTAAAGGACATGGTTGGCAAGGGGTTGTGAGGAGGTTCGGTATAGAGTTGCTCAGGCATAAAGCTGGGAAGGGAAGATGGAGAGTTGGGAGCCTAGGATCTAGGCATCCTCCATACATTACTTGGAGAGTTCCTAGAGCAGGACAGACTGGATATCATAAGAGAACAGAGTATAACAAGAGAATACTGATAATGGAAGATTTGACCCAAGAGAATTCGTTGGATGTCACTCCAAGCGGTGGCTTCAAAAACTATGGTGTACTTAGGAGTCAGTACATTGTGGTTTCCGGTTCTATACCAGGCCCAACAAAGAGGTTCGTCTTCATAAGGCACCCAATAAGACCTAAGTACGATGAACTTCCCATTCCCGAAATTAGCTATGTGAGTTCGGTAGGATGGCTAAAGAGGTGATCTATGATGCAAATACCTGTATTCAACTTAAATGGTGAGAAAATAAAGGAGATAGAGCTTCCTCCTATATTTAAGTTTGAGGTACGGCCCGATATAATAAGGAGAACCTACATCTCACAATTAACTGCTAGGATTCAGCCTCAAGGTAGAGATCCCTTGGCAGGACTACGAACATCAGCTGAATCTTGGGGAGCTGGACATGGTGTAGCTAGAGTTCCAAGATTTAAAGGAAGAGGATATCCGGCTGCAAGTAGGGCTGCTAGAGCTGTTATGACTGTAGGTGGTGTAAAAACTAAGGCTCCTAGATCTTGGAAGAGGATCAGAGAGAGAGTTAACCAGAAGGAGAGAAAACTAGCCATTATTTCAGCGATCGCCGCGACTAGTAGGATCGACTTAGTTAGCTCTAAGCATAGAATAGATGGTATAGAGCAAGTACCATTTGTTCTCTCTGATGAGTTAGAGGGAGTGAGGAAGACATCTAAGCTTTACGCCCTGATGGTAAAGCTGGGTCTTAAAGAAGAGTTAGATAGGAATAAGAGAAGGTTCGAGAAGATAAGAGCAGGAAAAGGAAAGATGAGAGGGCGTGTCAGGCAGAGATCGAAAGGACCTCTGATAATATACCTAAATGAGGGATCTTATATAAGCAGGGCAGCTAGGAATATACCAGGCGTTGAGACAGTGGCTCTAAGGAATTTAAGTGTCATGCATTTAGCTCCCGGAGGAATCCCTGGTAGGCTTACCCTATGGACCGAAGGAGCTCTTAATTCCTTGCAAGAGGTGATGGGTATTGTCTAAGAGATTTGATCCGTACCGAATACTAAAAGCACCTATATCTACTGAAAAAGCTGTAAGAATTATTAATGAGGAGAATAAACTTGCTTTCTATGTTGATAGAAGGGCAAATAAGAAGGAGATCAAAAGAGCTGTGGAAGAAGCTTTAGATGTAAAAGTTGAGAAAGTATGGACTATTATAACGGTAGATGGAAGGAAGAAGGCATATGTTAAGCTTACTCCTGAATATAGGGCCTCGGACATAGCTGCGAAACTTGGAGTCATCGGGTGATCTTTATGGGTAAACATATACTGGTTCAGAGGAAGGGAAGAGGAGGAATCCAATTCAGATCGAGGGACCATCTCAAAATATCCCCAGTTAGATATCCATCCACTGGATTTGATTCCCTGAGGAGGGGTATAATAAGAGCTATACTTCACGAACCTGGAAGACACACACCCATATCTCTAGTGGAGCTCGAAGATGGGACGAAATTCTATTATGTAGCCCCTGAGGGCATATATGAAGGCCAAGAAATAGAGATGGGTACAGGAGCCAAAATTAGAACCGGAAACATTCTACCGCTTTCTGAGATCCCTGATGGGACTCTCGTTTCTAATATAGAAATAAGGCCCGGAGATGGAGGAAAGCTAGCTAGAAGGAGTGGAACATATGCTCTAGTCTTTTCTCATGAGGGTGATAGGGTCTTACTTAGACTTCCCTCAAGAAAGGAGAAATTCGTGGATGCTAGATGTAGAGCTACCATAGGGATAGTCGCAGGTGGTGGGAGAATAGAGAAACCCTTCATGAAGGCAGGCCTGAAATATTACCATGAAAGAACACATCCGAAGAGGTGGCCAGTAGTTAGAGGCGTGGCCATGAACTCAGTGAGCCATCCACATGGAGGCGGTTCTCATAAGAGACCTGGCAAACCAACCACAGTAGCTAGAACTGCTCCACCAGGACAGAAAGTAGGACATATCGCAGCAAAGAAGACGGGAAGAGCGAAAAGAAGGGCTGCACTTTAAATTACCCATCAATTTTTATTTCTGTATTGGTGTTATGGTGGGAAACCATGTCATCTAGGGAATTTAAATACAGGGGATATAATCTCCAAGACCTTCAGAATATGGCTTTAGATGAATTAGCTAACGTTATGCCAGCTAGAATCAGAAGAACCCTTAAAAGAGGTCTTTCTCCGGAAAATAAAAGACTTCTAGAGAAAATAAGGAAATATAGGAGCAAAGGATTGGATAAAGTCATCCGAACTCATAGAAGGGATATGCCTATTCTACCGGAGATGGTGGGATCTAAGATAGCCGTTCATAATGGGAAGGAATTTGTGGAGATAACCATCATGCCAGAGATGATAGGTCATTATCTAGGGGAATTCGCAATAACAAATAGGATAGTTAGGCATGGAAAGCCCGGTAAGGGAGCAACTAGATCCAGTAAATTCGTACCACTTAAGTGAGATATAGTAATAGCCGAACTAAGCTAAGATCCTTCCATCTTGTTTTTATATCCTAACTAAACCTTATTTAGGAAGCCGGGGTGGCCGAGCCAGGACCAAGGTGCCCGCCTTGAGAGCGGGTGGCCCTCCGGGCCGCGAGGGTTCAAATCCCTCCCCCGGCGTAGTAGATGAACTCCCGAATATAATACAACATCATTCATTCGTTGCCTAATGGGAAAATAAAACGAGGAGCGACGAGGTTACGTGGTTAGCATAACTATGCTTATCTTAACATCCTCAGGTAGGGTCATTCCCATTATGCTCCTTATATATCTCTCATCGGGGTTTGGTATGTCAATAATTCTCTTATGAATTCTGAGCTCATATCTATCAAACTTGTTCGTTCCCTCTCCGGAAGGATTCCTCAATGTGGTCACTCTCAGTCTCTTAGTCGGTAAAGGTATTGGCCCCTTAACCCTAACTCCCATTTTCTCGGCTATATCCTTGAACATTCTACTTACTTGGTCTAAGCTTTTTGGATTACTACTTACCATTTCTATCCTCAAGACTTCGGTCATACCCTTCACCATATACTCAGTTATTACTAAAATTAAAATAAGGGGAAGTGATTTACTTCCTCTTTCTCTCTAGTGGAACCGTATCGAGGACTATACCAGCAGCAATAGTCATGCCCATATCTCTGACAGCGAATCTGCCTAAGGGTGGAAACTCGCTGTATTTTTCGATGACAAATGGTTTCAATGGCTGGAATTTCACTATTGCGGCTTCTCCTCTCCTTATAAAGCTTGGATTCTCCTCGATAACCTGACCAGTTCTAGGATCAATCTTCTTCTCTATTGAGATCATCTTGCATGCCATATGTCCCGTATGGGCATGTATCACTGGAGTGTAACCTGGTGCAATCGCTGTTGGGTGCTGCAATACAACCATCTGTGCAGTAAATTCCTTAACTACCGTGGGAGGATTGTTGGGATGCCCTATTACATCTCCCCTCTTAATTTCCTTCTTATCTATACCTTTGATGTTTATTCCTATATTATCCCCAGGTTCCGCTTTATTGAGTTTCTCATGATGCATTTCTATACTCTTTACTTCAGCAGTCTTGTCTAGGGGCTCTATTATTATTTGATCACCGGGTTTCAATACACCGGTTTCGACTCTCCCAACCACTACTGTACCAACACCAGTTATCGAGAAAACGTCCTGTATCGGTATCCTAAGTGGCTTATCAACAGGCTTAGGCGGCGCGGAGAATGTATCAAGGACCTCATATAGCGTTGGACCGTTATACCAAGGAGTGTTCTCGCTCTTCTTGACGACGTTATCGCCCTTTAATCCGCTTACCGGTATGAACTGTATCTTGTCCGGATTATAGCCTACTTTCTTGAGTAATTCAGCTACTTGGCTCTTCACCTCCTCAAATCTATCCCTACTATAGTTCACAGTCGGATCGTCCATCTTGGAGATAGCTACGGCGATTTGATTGACTCCTAAGGTCTTAATTAGGAAGACATGCTCTATCGTCTGAGCTTGTACGCCCTCACCTGACTTTGCAGAAACTACCAAGATGGCAGCATCAGCCTGGCTCGCCCCTGTTATCATATTTTTAACGAAGTCCCTATGACCCGGAGCATCTATGATCGTTATCATCTTATGAGGGGTCTCTATCTTCGTATGGAAGAGGTCTAT
>JAOZGJ010000041.1 GCA_027491785.1 Thermoproteota archaeon
CTAGGAATATCCTTTCTAACAATCATAAATTCGTGACTGTTTAAGTAACATTAATCATATTGACTAGTAAGATGGAAGAAAAGAGCATTCTTAATCGAAAAGATTATTATATTCCACTAAGGTTTACCTAGGGGTTATAATGAGACATAGAGGTTTGTCGACCCCTGTACTAGCTATTCTCTTAATAATCGTTCTCCTCATAGGTATAGGGATAGGTTACTTAATCCCTAGAGGTGCACCAGCAGCCACCATGACTAAAACGGTTACTGCCGGTGCGGGAGCGACAGCCACTATAACGAAGACAGTTACCGCCGCTGGTGCAGGAGCAGGCGGTTTACCATCAGAGATCCCGATAGGTGTTTTAAATGCGCTTAGTGGTAGCTTTGGAACATTTGGGACAAGAGGGCAGGCTGCCATAGAGGTGGCTGAGAAAGATATAAATAACTATGTCAAACAGTTAGGTCTTAACGTGAAATTTAAGTTCTATTACGAAGATTATGCTACTAAACCTGATGTAGCTCTGCAGAAAGTTCAATCCTTAGCTGCAAGAGGAATAAAAGTCATAGTTGGTGGTCTCATAAGTGGTGCAGTTAAGCAGGTATCTTCCTATGCAAACACCAATAAGATAGTGATAATTGCTGCTGCATCAACAGCTCCTAGGGAATCTGTCGCTCCACCTGGAGGTTATGTATTCAGGGTATTGCCTCCATGTGGAGCCGAGGGTGAGGCCCTAGTAGCAGTTCTCAAGGATAAAGGGATAAAGAACGTTGCTATGATAACCACAGAAGATACATACAGCCTCTCAATTCGTAAGGCATTTGCCTCAGCAGCTAAAGCAGCGGGTATCAATATAGTATTAGATACCACGTTCCCACCGGAAACCAAGGACTTTACTGCTCATCTAGATGCTCTAGAGCGTGCTGTAACGCCTTACATACAGAAAGGTGAGCCCATAGCAATATTCATGAATGTATGGGAGGATCATATACCCCTTCTATTGGATCAGGCCAATAAGAGAAAGAGCCCTCTCATGAACTTGCTTTGGATAGTTCCCGATACTATTCCACTAAGTACGATAGTTCTAAAGGAGTCTGGAAAATTGGCAGAGAAGGTTAAGCTTATAGGGCCTCTATTCACAGCTCCAGCTTCTAGCGCTCATAAACATGTTAGTGAAGCTGTAAGGGCTAAACTAGGACAGGAACCCGATGTATACGCTCTTGCTGGTTACGATGCTGCTTGGATCGCAGCTCTCTCTATACTTATGAGCCGTAAATACGATGCTGAGGCTATAAAGAACACAGTACCCCTCGTCTCAAAGCTCTACTGGGGTGCCACTGGAAATGTAGAATTAGGTTCAAATGGAGATAGAAAACTCATGGATCAAGAGCTATATGCAGTTGTTAATGGCCAGTGGAAGGTAGTTGCCATCTATAAGTCCCTCGAGAAGACCCTAACATGGACTGTACCAATCAAGGTCCCATGATCGCACTTCTCCTTTCCTTTATTTTTATTTTATCTAATAGGATAGCTAATTAGTAACCTATATGGTGATGAATTTGTCGATTATTAGGTGATTCCTATGGGTGATAATGCCATTGATTACGAGCAGGTGATCTTACACACAGATAAACTTACAAAGAGATTCGGTGGCCTTATAGCTGTTAATGAAGTCACTCTTGATGTTAAAAGAGGATCTATCACGCTATTAATAGGTCCTAATGGATGTGGCAAAACTACATTTGTTAATACAATCACTGGATACTATAAACCGGATGGGGGTAAGGTATTCTTTAATGGGGAGGATATCACCGGCTTGCCTCTGAATAAAACTTACGAAAGGGGATTAGTGAGGACATTTCAGATACCTTATCCCTTTCTCAAGTTAAGTGTTTTGGAGAACTTATTAGTTGCTGCTAGGAATAATCCCGGAGAGACATTCACTAAACACCTCATTAAAAGCTCGTGGATAAAGGTGGAAGAGCAGCTTGTTGAAAAAGCCTTTAATATTATGAAGATGCTTGGGATCGAAGATGACTGGGATAAGGAACCAGCATCTTTAGATGCTGGGGCCCTAAAGCTTATTGAAATAGGGAGAGCTCTAATGTCTGATGCAAAGATGATTGCCTTAGATGAGCCAATAGCGGGAGTTAATCCAAAACTGGCTCATAATATATTTTCACACATAGTTGATCTAAGGGAGAAATTAGATATTACGTTCCTTATAATCGAGCATAGGCTGGACATAGCTCTCAAGTATGTCGATTTTGTCTATGCAATGCATCGGGGCAAGATAATTTCTCAAGGAACTCCAGAGGAAATAGCGAGAGATAAGAAAGTGAGAGAGGTCTATGTGGGTGGTGAATGATGCTTCAGATAGAAAACCTCAACTCAGGCTATGGAAAGCTCCATGTACTGTACGATATCTCCCTAAAATGCGAAGAAGGGGAGATAATTTCAGTGATAGGTCCTAATGGTGCAGGTAAAACGACACTTCTAAACAGCATATTCGGAATAGCGGATATATACTCAGGTTCTATTATAATAGACGGAAAGGACACTACAAGACTTCCCCCCCACATCATCTCTCGAATGGGGGTAGCATATGTCCTACAAATGCTTAACGTATTTGCCCAACTTACTGTGGAGGAAAATCTGAGGATATCCGCATCATACTCTAAAATAAAAGATGTTAATAAAGCTATGGAAGAGATATATGGAATATTTCCAATACTTAAGGAGAGAAAAAAGCAATTAGCTGGTACTCTCAGCGGAGGTGAAAGGCAGATGCTGGCTATAAGCATAGGGCTCATAAGGAACCCAAAGATACTCCTGCTAGATGAACCCACGGCTGGTCTAATGCCCCTTTACGTTAAAATGATAGCCAACAAAATTAGGGAGATAAGGGATAAGAGAGGTATTAGCATAATTCTCGTGGAACAAAATGTCCAGAAAGCTTTAGAGCTAGCAGATAAAGCGTATGTGCTAGTTAGTGGTCAAATAATCTTCGAAGGAAGCCCGTCTGAGCTCAAAGAGAAGCATGAGATAATGAAATTATATCTCGGCGTGGGTGAGTAACATGCTGGGGATAGGTCTCCCTACCATTATAGGAGGGCTTACATGGTCTGCCCTTCTATCTCTTATGGGCATAGGCATTACTCTCTTATATAGAACTACAAAGGTTCCGAACTTCGCTCACGCTTCCTTCGTTACAACAGGAGTATATATCTCCTTTACACTCTCATTACTAGGCTTCCATCCATACTGGGGCATACTAGCTGGATTTATTCTAACAGGATTGGAAGCATTACTGCTCTTCTATTCAATTTTAGAACCTCTAAGAAGGAGGAAATCCTCGATATTTATATTGATGATAGGTACCCTTGCCTTCGACATACTATTCTATGGTATACTGAATATATACGCAGATTATTTGCAAACGGTCTTTAAAGCATCAGCTAGGGCTGTGTATTTAGCTCCAAAGGATTTCTTCATCATGGGCATCCCTGGGATAATGTTTACATCCTTAGGGATGCTGGTAATCTCAGTACTCGGGTTATATCTACTACTTAATCGGACTACAGTTGGTATTGCCTTGAAGGCATGCATGGAGAACACCGCACTTGCCCAGACAATAGGAGTGAATGTAAGCTTGATGCTAATGCTTTCATGGTTCATAGCTGGAGGGATCGCGGGAATTGCCGGAGCTTTATTACCAATGTATATAGAGACAAGTCCTGACATAGGCGTGCTCCTAGTAGCTGAAATGTTCTGCGTGAGTATTCTCGGTGGATTGGAGCAGATCTATGGAGCGCCTCTTGGAGGATTTCTCATGGGATTTGCCGAAGTAGTGCTTACCTCTTGGTTGGCTTCAGAGGTTGGTCCTTGGATAATCTCGTATACTCCATTATTGCCTCTCGGAGCAATGGCTCTTGCATTGATATTCATCCCGAAAGGGTTAGCCACCATAAGGATTAGGAGGAGGGGAGGTGAATAATATGTCCGTATTGAGTGATATAATATTGTTTGCAGTTGATCTCCTGGCTCTCTTTGGTGTTTATCTGATAATCAACATAAGCCTTAATATACAGAGGGGTTTCGCTGGTATACCTAACTTCGGTTTAATGTTCGCTATAGCTGGGGGAGCCTATATAACAGGAGCTGTTGCCACTAGATTGGCCCTAGCTATGTTAGGGATACATACAAACCTAGATCCCATCTTCGATAACATACCTGTCCTCTCTAAGGTCGATCCACTCCTTCAGTCCCAACCTCTCACCTCGATAGCTCTTATGGTAATTTTGTTAATAATAGGCGCAATCTTTGGTGGCATCTTGGGATTGATTCAATTAGCTCCAGCTATAAGGTTAAAGGAGGATTATCTGGCTATAACTCTCTTAGCATTTGCAGAGATGATCAATGTCATAGCTGTAGCATATAAACCCTTCATTGGAGGAATCACTGGTGTGCAGGTACCAGATGTATTTGCTTGGTCAGGGGAATATAGGTTCTACCTTGCAACAACAGCAATATTAATCGTCGCAGCAATTTCCTACATATATGCTGAATTCTTAGGGAGGTCTCCCCTTGGTAGAACAATGAAGGCTATCAGGGAGAATGAGGTAGCTGCTATGGCTTTAGGAAAAAATCTGGTTAAATATAGAGCGATCGCTATGGTCATAGGTTCAGCCTTCTGTGGAATGGCTGGTGTGCTTTGGACCCTCTATGGAGATACTGTAACGCCCACCTATCATAGATTCTACTGGACATTCCTTCCATGGCTAATGGTTTTGTTAGGTGGTTTAGGGAACAATAAAGGAGCCTTATTAGGTACACTTGTCTTTACTGTATTAGATAAGTTCATCATCTATTATAAACACGCTTTGGCAGGAATGCTCCCCTTCGATGTAGTTTGGCTTGATCAGGTACTGCTCGGCTTGCTTACTGCTATAATTCTCATATACAGGCCACAAGGTCTGCTCGAAGAGAAACCCTATGTGCCCAAAGAATTAAGAGCAAAATTGAGGTCCATTGAGAAGAAATGATCTACGAAAGAACCCCTTCCTCATTTATTGCTATGATGTAAAATGACTAACACTCTATTTTATCTTTAAGAACCTAGTAGCGATGGCGGTGATCTAATTGATTAATGAACTGGAAAAGCTCAGAAGTTGGAAACCCCCTGAGAACTGGCAAAAATTCACCACATTTGAGACTCATACTGCTGGCGAGCCTCTCAGGATAATAACAAGTGGGCTTCCTAAGATACCCGGCGAAACCATGTTGGAGAAAAGGCGCTATTTCATGGAAAATTTGGACTACATAAGAAGATCTCTCATGTGGGAACCGAGAGGGCACGCAGATATGTATGGTGCTGTAATAACAGAACCAGTATCGCCAGAGGCTGACTTCGGCGTGATATATCTCCATAATGAAGGTTATAGTACTGGCTGCGGGCATGCAGTAATAGCATTAGGAAAGGTGGCCGTAGTAACGGGGATAGTTGATGCGAAGGAACCAGTTACTGATATCAAGATAGATACCCCATCAGGCCTTGTAAAAGTGTTTGTAGAGATAGAGAAAGGAAAAATAAGAAAAATATTTTTCCATAATGTCCCTTCTTTTGTCTATCTATTAGATAAAATTATCGAAGTGCCTAAAATTGGAGAGGTTAAATATGATGTGGCATATGGAGGTGATTTCTATGCTTTCGTCGATTCAGAGGACGTTGGATTAAAATGCACTCCCGATCATTATAGAGATCTTATAGATGTGGGAATGAGAATAAAAAGGGCTATTATGAAGAGTACAAGTATAAAGCATCCCTTCGAAGAGGATTTGAGCTTTCTTTATGGTACGATATTCACCTGTCCTCCCCAAGATAGAGGCTCCCATAGTAGGCATGTGACAATTTTTGCAGAAGGCGAGGTAGACAGATGCCCTACTGGGACGGGAGTGAGCGCTCGCTTGTCTCTCCTATATCAGCGTGGAGAGATAGATATAGATGAGGAGATAGTAATAGAGAGTATAATAAATACGAAATTTACCGGTAAGATAGTAAAGGAAATGGAATATGGTCCCTATAAGGCTATTATTCCAGAAGTTGGTGGGAATGCTTACATAATAGCAAAGAATACATTCATAATAGATCCAAGCGATCCTCTTAAATATGGATTTTTCTTAAGATAATATACTATACTACTTTTTATTTTTCTTCCTCTTTCTAGAGTAATTTTACTAAAAATAGAGTAGAGTAGATTAGAATGCCTATTCGTCGCCCTCCCTCTCTAGAACCTCAGTTATTTCCTTGACCTCGAAATTCTTCAAGTTCAATCCCTTAACGGCATCGCTCAACATGGCATAACAGAAGGGACAAGCTACAACGATCTCCTCTGCTCCAGAGTTGATAGCTTCCATAATTCTCTCCTTGGCCATGGCGCTCTCTCCTGTCTGATACCAATAGTTGGCT
>JAOZGJ010000044.1 GCA_027491785.1 Thermoproteota archaeon
GAAATCCTCAAAGAGGCTGGTTTAAGGCTCTTCTAAGAGATCTCGTTCAGAAAAACTCCATCAAAGAGCGGGATTATATCCTTTTACCGTTGCTTAATAGCGTATTAGTATGTATGATGTCTCACGACGTGATGAGCGTGAGGATCCCGAAGAGGTTGAAGGATAAGGTGGAAATGCAGGGATGGTAATTGGAAATAGGTTGTTCTAGGGAACAGCGGGAGTAAGATCAGGCAGTTGGAGACTGAGGAGATTCTAGTCAGCTCAATAGTAAGCCTTATGCTCAGACTGGCCTACCTGCAGTCCGTCTCCATCCTCCTGAGGAAGGTCAGTGACTCCTATCGCGATCCACCTGGTTCCTCAAGGTTATTTTATTAGCCACCCTCTTTGCAGGTTTTAATATCTAATAGAGGTGAATTCATTGAGATCCGTTCTAAAAGTCAGGAAAAGGCGTGATAATCCTGTCTAGGGAGTTGAGAGCGCTGACACCGGGAAATGGGATAATTAATCGCTGAAGTAGATGAGGGTCTGATCACGCTTAGACCTCTAAAGCTAAAGGTAGTGGAAATCGACCCGGAGATCATAGATGAGCTGCTTAGAGAAGAATACATCTTAGAAGGGGAAGATATGAAAACATTGGATAGGAACCACTTCAGGAGACTGGACTAAGAGCGGATAGTGGGCTTCCACGTGATCAAGGGACTAGAATTGGATTTGCATTCCCATGGGAGTATTCTGTTGGTGGGTTGAATAGCCTGAATAGGATAACTCCCACACCGATTCAGGTTATTAGTTGAGAAGAGGCAGGGCGAAGCCCTCACGTACCACCGGCCCATTAGAGTAGTTCCCATCAATTAAAACTCACATGGCGGAGATGCGATATAGGATAGCTGATCCAAGCATGCCGAGTCCCGAGATTATGAGGAGAGGACCTGCGACGGCAACGGTGTACCCTGCCTCCGCCCATAGAAGGAAGAACGCGAACATGAGTACCGACTGGGCTAGAAATATCGCTGATACCATGACTAAGAGCCTGCCTATGGGAGTTCGACCTAGTGAAGAATAATTCCTGAAGGTGAATACTAGGAAGACTGCCTCTACGGCGACGAGAAGCATGTCAACAATCCAATAAATGCCGATCATGAGACCATCCCCACAAGAGAGTTAACAATCTCCCAATTCCTCTCTAACTCTTCGGATAGGAAATAAGGAGCCCCGTAGCTGCTTTCCAGTCTCACTACCAAGCCATGCCTCTCCAGCACGCTGAGATGGTGAATCACGGTCTTGTAGTTCAGTTTCAACACTCTTGCGAGTTGATTTGGATTCATTGGTTCTCTCCTTAGCGCTTTGAGTATCCTTAATCTCGTAGGACCGCCTCTTGATCCATTTAACAGCCAAACTAGTATTTTCTTGAGCTTCAGAGTACTCTCCATTGAATACCACTTGATTGGTAGAGGTGAACCTTATATTCATTGGCACACGCTATCCTAAACATTACCATCCTAAAAATGTTAATGTAGGATTGGATATGTGATACTACAGGCAATTGTCCAACAAAATATAGTAAATTTATGCATAATTGTGGTGAAATATGATCACATATTTTTCGATAATATAACTCACATCAGTATATGAGCAAGCTGCTTTAGTGGGCATTGCGCGCGAGCTTCCTAGCCAGCAACTCCCTAGTCTTTGGGTCGCTGAGGAGAGCATCTATGAGCTCATCCACCGATTCGCTCAGCTTCTCGACCTCCTTCACAGCTTCAGATGTCAGTGGATATCCACACTTGAGGCAGAATTTCGCCTCTCTAGGGTTCACATAACCACAGTTAGGACAGGTCGAGGGCTTTAGGGGCTGCGCCCTCCTCTCACCTTCCTCATATCCCTTAATTCCGTAAACCCTCAATAATGCCTTCTCCGCATCCCTTCCACTGAGGTAAACGTAAACAGAGGCCATCGATGAGTCCTGCGTCCATCCAGCGAATACCTTAAGCTCCTGCTCGGTCATCTCGGTGGCCAGGTCGGTGAGCCTGGTGTGCCTCAGCATGTGCGGATGGACGCTCTTCCTTATCCCAGCCTTCCTAGCTGCGTAACGCAGTGAGGACCAGATAGCCTCCTCAGTCAGGCGCTCCACCTCTCCCCCATCCTCACCCTGGCGAACAGGGGATCATTGGGGCGAGGATGTACCAGCAGCCACTCCTTGAGGTAGACCGCTGAATGCATGAGAGGAAGGGCCCTCTCTCCCGTCTTCCCATGTACCCTGATCACGTAACCATAATCTTTATGCTCGAGGTCCCTCATCCTCAGGGAGCACAGCTCCCCAACTCTAAGAGCTGCCTCTTACATAACGGTGATGATCGCCTTGGTCATGGGCTTGGATGCTACCTTCACCAGGGCCTCTATCTCTTCACTGCTCAATATCTTATCCCTCAACTCCCTTTTCCTCTTCCTACCTCTTCCAGACTTCCACCAACTCAGAGGATTGTCCTTTGGCCTGTACCATGAGAAGAATGCCTTGGAATAGCCCATATACACTTCAATGGTTCTCTCCGAGGAACCTCTCATCACCAACCTCTCATGGAACGCCCTGTAGTCCTCCTCGGTGGCCTTCAGGGGGTCCTTACCCATCTCCCTGATGAACACCCTGAAGCCTAGGACGTAGGAGTACTTGGTGGACGGGTTGGTCACCCCTCTCTCGAGGAAGAAGCTGCTAAGCGCTCTCCTCAGTCCCTCTGGAAACTCGTTCATGAACTTGCTTACTTGCTCCCCCTTCCTCTCCGATATGGGTCTCCCCATCAGCTCTCTGCAGGTCGGGACCCCTTACATATAAAGGTGATGCATCTCAATGAATAATTAGATTTATATGGATAAGTTCTACCTTAATACCAAGCCTCTCGAGTTTCCCTCTCCTCTCGTCTTCTCCTGATGATAATATTACTGCCTTTATATCCCCCGGATATACTACGAGGGCTTCCACCCTCAGATCCCCTACAGTAGCAAACATTACCTTAGGATCAGGCAAGTCCTCAAGTACCTCCTCTACGTTTCTGAGAAATCTCTCGCCTTTCTCAGTTATTCTATAAATGAAGGCCTTACCTAGCCTGAGTTCGCTGCACGCAGTATCTATCAATGGGTAATTTACGATAGCGCCACAATTCCTGCACCTGTAGACGGGTCCTATGTAAACCATGTCCTCAGGAGGTACATGCCCGCACCTCGGGCATGTACCCTCTTCGTAAGACACGGACCCGCACTTCGTATGTATCCATGCGCCAAGGGGTTCCAAGTTGCTCCCTCCACAACTTGGGCATTTTAGCATCACCTGAGCTGGCTCTCCGTTGCAAACAAACGTAGTGATTTCCTCACGCTCAACGTAGTCATCTTCCACCAGAGCATCTAGGGAAGGTTCTCTATTCAATTTAATAACCTCATTCCTATTACGGGCTAAAAATTCCCAAATTAAAACATTAAAGGATTTATTTTTCTTCGTCACAGGTGACACCTAAAAAACCCATCTTGCATGCTTCTCTTGGATATTTTAGCCAAGAGAATGAGGAATCGTCCCTAACAAACTCCAAGACAATTGGTTTAGATCTCCTCCATGGTTTCTCAAATCTTATTCTAGGGACTTGAAGGTATTCCTCATTCCTTAGGAAGCCTGAGAACGTATAGTGGTAGGCAGCTCCTCTCAGTTCCTCAAATGGTTTGTAATTAGATCTCACCTCCCTGTAAATGATGTTGCTCATAACGAGGCTATCCTCACCTATGTTTACAGTAACGTGCCCGTATCCCGGGGGTATAACCACTATGTCGCCCGATTCTGCTTGAACAGCTACGAAATCAATTATATTAGAATAGCCCTTCCCGGGCTTCTGAAGCAGGTATAGGGCTCTACCTTTGTGAACCTGATATATCTCCGGATATGAGGGTTCTCCCTTGGGTGAGTTATGATAATGCCCCTTAGTCTTAGCCAGCTCTCCACCAATCTCCCATCTAGGTATCACGGTGACATCAAATCTGGCCCAGCTATCCCTTATTGGAGGGAGATCCCTGAACATGTAATAGGCCGCACCATCTTTGTTCAGCTTATCGGGATACCTTAAGACCTTAAGGAGTTCGGAAAATCTCCTTATTCTTGGCTTCAGCATATTTCCATTTAGGAATAAGGACTTGTGCTCCTCAAAGTAATCTAGTCCTGGAATTAGCTGCATTTTACTCTAAGTATAGATGAGGGGTAATTCCTTATATTTACCGATCCATCGGGCAAGGTTAATATCTCATCATCATGGGCTATGCAAGATGAAGCTGAAGCTAGCGTTGCTTGTGGTCATCATCATACTGATATTACCTCTCCTCACTGCCCAAAGCCAGATATCTTACGAGATAAATAGAGAAAAGGCTATTTTAGATATCCAGACATCAGGAAAAGTGCTTCTAAGATACAATCTAACGCTTACCGTGACCTCAGGGAGAATATCTCACTATGTTAGCATAGGGATGCCTATCTCTTCTTTCAGCGTTTACTTAGCTCAAGAGGTGTTTCCCAACGGTAAGATAGTTAATGTAAAGTACAGTGAGGTGAGAGATGGATCATATTATGGCGTGAAACTTATTCCAAGCGAGCCCATCAACTCAGGAGAGAGTAGGACGTATATAATCGAAGCAGAGCTAAGGGGCTTTATACATGAAGATAAGACTAATCCCGGAAATGTGGGACTAGAGTTCATTCCATCCTGGTTCAACGCACGTATCCATAAGCTAGAGGTCTTTGCAATACTGCCACCAGGGGTCAAAAAGGACGAGATAAAGAACCAACCTGATTATGATAACGTAGGTACATCGAATGGAAGGATCTACCTGTATTGGGTCAGAAATGACCTACCTCCCAATCATAAATTCGAGATTGGTATCTCCTTCCCAAAGGAGTACGTGAAATCGATTGCTCCATCAGAGGGCTATGACATTCTGGACTTTATATTCGGATTGATATTTTTAGGATCCATCCTAATAGCACTGTGGTCTTTTGTTAAACTAATAAAGTCATGGATTGAGAAGATCCCCTATCAAGCTCCGGAAATGTTCGCTGAGAGTCTAGGTCCCAACAAGAAGATGAGACCTGCGGAGGTAGCTTACCTTAAGAAGCTCGAAGGCAGGGACATAAGCTATGGGAGGATACTCACGATTATAATCTCCTCATTAGTTCATATGGGTGTAATAGCCGTGAAGAGCTTTGATCCCCTCAGAATAGAGAGGCTGGAGGCCAAGCCGGATGTAACTCTCAGGGCATATGAGAGGAAGTTCGTTTCCTGCATTAAGGAAGGAAAGCTGGAGGAAAAATGCCTCATCGACGTCATGAAGTTACTCCATAAGAAACTAGAGAGAGAACTATCGGGCTACTCTAGGAGAGAAACTCTTCATTTCTATGACAACCTAGTCAGCTCGATATGGAGGAAGATAGAGGAGACATACGATAGCCAAGAAAAACTTGAATTAGTGAAAGATAACTTAATGTGGCTGCTTACAGATGAAAATTTTGAGAAGAAGCTCAAAAAATCGCTTGAACATGGAATAAAAGGGGTGAAGGAGGGAGAAGGTGGGAGAATAGTCATGCCCTATCCCCCAGATATATGGATCTGGTTACCTAGCCCATGGCCTACCACTACATCCCCCACTGCCCCTACGTCAACACTCCCTGGAGCACCTAGGGTGGAGGTGCCTGGCGTCTCCGATGTAGAGAAGGCTGCTGATTCTATCGCTAAATCTGTGGAGAAAGTCTCCTCTGGAATAGTGAAGAATGTAGAGGAGTTCTCGGATAAGGTTGCTAGAGCTATAGTACCAAGTGGATCTAGAAGCAGGGTGAGTTCTGTAAGCTGCGCATGCGTAAGCTGCGCGTGTGCCTGCGCATGCGTAAGCTGCGCGTGTGCCTGCGCAGGAGGGGGTGTCGGTTAATGGAGAGGGAGTTCATAACATTCGATCTGAATGGACATAGGATTCAGCTTAGGATAGATCCTCAGGGGATGGGAGCTCTAGTAGTAGATGCTCAAAGGGTAGCTTACCTCAATTATACAGCAGCCATCTTCGCAAAGGTGTTCTTTTCAGGAGGAGATTGGAGAGAGGCATATAGTGAACTAAAGAAAGTCATGAGGGGACTCAATAAGAGTGAAGTAAGAGCTCATTTCAAAGACGTGATAGATAAGGTAAGGAGATTCGTAGATGGATATGAGGATCCTGTAACAGATTTAGGTTTTAAGTCATCCTTTCCAGATCCCTCCACATTAGGTGCTCCCTTTAGGGTAGATTTAGCTTTAACATATAGATGCAATAATAACTGCATCCATTGTTACTCCTTGAGTCCCCTAGAAAGGCCGGAACTCGGTACAGACGAATGGAAGGATATAATCCGGAAGTTTCACATGTTAGGAGTTCCGCAGGTGACCTTTACTGGTGGGGAACCGACCCTGAGAGAGGACCTTGTAGAACTGGTAGCTGAGGCCCAGAAGCTCGGCATGGTGTCTGGGATCGTAACTAATGGGAGGCTCCTGAGCGAGGAGTTAGTAGGTAAGCTAGTTGATGCAGGGCTAGACTTCGCCCAGATAACTCTAGAATCAAGTGATCCCGAGGTACATGATTCAATAACCCAAGTGAGGGGAAGTTGGATAGAAACCGTTAAAGGGATCAAGAACGTTCTCGATCATGACGTTTATGTCAGTGTAAATGCTACTCTCCTCAGGAGGAACTATTCGACGATAGAATCTCTCGTTAAATTTGTAGCAGAGCTGGGAGTCAATGGCTTCTCGCTGAATAGGTTGATATACAGCGGAAGGGGAAAGGATCTAGTCGGTTTGGAGCCCTCATTTGAGGACACTAAGAAGTTGTTGGCTGAGGTGAAGGAGCTAGCAACAGAGTTGGACTTAGACTTCAGGTGGTATGGGGTCACTAGGTACTGTGATCTGGACCCTATGGAAGAGGGACTAGGTCCTAAGTTCTGCTCTGCGTGCAGTATAACCCTCGCAGTTGAACCAGATGGCTCTGTCATACCATGCCAAAGCCACTATAAGGTCATTGGAAATATGTTAAGGGATGATTGGGAGGAGATATGGGAAAACCCTGAGTGTGTGAGGATTAGGGAGTTAGGATTTGTAGGCGATGCTTGCAGATCTTGCCCCCTCTTAAATGTATGCAGGGGTGGATGTCCTTTAGAAGCCGAAGTTAGGCCTTATCCGATTAAACCTCCGGAGGTGGAGCCCCATATTCGATGAGTATAAAAGAGCCGCCATCCTGATTAGGAAGCATTGGGGGAAGGTAATAGCCTTTACTGGCTCAGGCATATCAGCAGAGGCTGGTATACCAACCTTTAGGGGAAGAGATGGTCTATGGAGCAGGTATAGACCAGAAGATCTAGCTACGCCGAAAGCCTTTAGCTCTAATCCTAAGAGAGTTTGGGAATGGTACAAATGGAGAATGTCCCTCATTGCGAAGGCCAAGCCTACACTTGCCCATATGATACTATCAGGGTGGGAAAAGAAGGGGGGATTAATTGGAATTGTAACCCAGAATGTAGACGGACTGCATCAAAGAGCTGGTTCGTCTAATGTGATAGAGCTCCATGGCTCTATTTGGAGGGTCAGGTGCGCATCATGCGGTAGAAGATACAATTTAGGTTTTGGAAACGTTCCTAGAGAGGAACTACCCAGATGTAATGAGTGCGGAGGGCTACTGAGACCTGACGTTGTATGGTTTCAAGAACCAATTCCATTAAATCAATTCGAGAGAGCGGAAAGGATGTTCTCTAAGGCTCTCTTAGTCCTCGTCATCGGAACTAGCGGTAAGGTCATGCCAGCAGCTCTTCTACCAATAAACGCATCTAGGGAAGGCAAGTCCATCTTAGAGATAAATCCTGAGGAAACTGATTTAAGTGAATTAGCACGAATAAGGATAAGGGAGTCGGCGAGTAAGGCTCTTCAGAGAATCGCCCATTTAGTGGAGGAGGAGTTCATTGAGGATCGTAGAGCTGTCACATGACCTTGCTGAGGAAGTAGTTTCAATCCATTGTCCTAGATGGAGAGATATGACATTCAATCTGAGAATGAGGGAATGCGGTTATTGGGGCGACTTGAAGGTCTTCTCCTGGTATCTAGAAGCACTCCATTTAGCAGGAGGGAGAGCTATAGTAGCTATCGATGGAGACAACGTTCTAGGCGAGGCAGAAGTTGTGCCTGAGAGATTTCTCTCTCCAGTAGGGGAGCATGCCTATCTGCAGATGGTCTGGGTGAAAGAAGAGGCAAGGAGGTCTGGAGTTGGGAAGGCTCTTGTTAGGGAATGCGAGTCGATAGCGAGGGGTATGGGGCTTAATAATTTAGATACGATCCCTACAAGCGAAGCCCTACCTTTCTTCGAAAACCTAGGATTTAGAGAAGTCGATTCGCAGGTATTAATGGAGGCTGAGTCTAGACCAGCGCCGGAACAGCCGAGAATGGAGGGTGCTCAGAGGGATGAATTTCCTGCTTCAGCCCACATGATAGCAGGTCAAACAAGGCCCTCTTCCTTCCTATGGGAATTGCTTTGGGAGAGAGAATCTGTAGGCCTACCTGCACCTAAGGTGGTTAAGGTAAGGGTAGGCATGTGGCAGCTTTTGCTGGCACTCTTCCAACCAACTAGTGAAGATGACTACCTATATGCCCTTATATGGGGACCTGAGAGGATAAGCTTGGGTCAGATATTCGACTCCGCTGAGATGGCCCTGACAATAGCCTATGGAATGGGCATTCCAAAGGTTAGATTGCAGACGTGGTGCAAATATAGAGCTGCATTTGAAGCTGCTGGGTTTGAGGCCTTAGCAAGGTATAAGTGGATGAGAAAAGGCCTACTATAAGGATGAAAGGGATTACGAGGTAAAAGGTAATCTAACTCTGTCTTAGCAGGTTATATACAGACAAGAGATCCTATAGGGGGAGAAAAAGAAGGAAAAAGAGGAAGGAAGAAAGGTAGTAGGGCATAATACTGGAATTAAATTATTAGCCACCTAAGGAGGGGCCAACTACGTTATCGACCCACCATTGCATGGACCAGAGTTCATCATGCCCTATTCTCTGACCCGGAAGGACTCTAAGCTTACCGTTGGAGTCATATATGGGGCCTGTGAAGGGATCGAATGTTTCATCGTTCACAAATCTCCATTTCTTACCTGTCCATATGGCACCCATCTGAGCAAGTCTTGCCATAACTAAGGTATACACGTCAGGATTCTTGATTATAGTACCGTTTGGAAGCTGAATCGTTTCATTAACTCTCACCGATTTGAGATCCTTTATGAACTTTGGATTCACGGGTTCATTATAATTACAGCCTAATTCAACAGCCCCTTCCTTTAACTTCCACCAGTAGTCAACATCCTGTAGATTCGTATTATTATAGGCTCCAGAATATATTTTACTTAGGATGTCGTCGTATATTACCTCCCAATGCACTATTTGCCCGCTCACGCACACATCCTTCCCGAACTTCTCCATAGGACTGTAGTGGCCGAAGGCTAGGACCCTCTCCCCTCTCTGAAAATGCTCCTCTGCAACTTGGACTACCGTAGGAGAATCTTCCGTGAAGGCGAGAACATCAACACCTTGAGAAATGAGCGATTCGGCTGCCTGCCTAGCCTTGGTAGGATCGTACCACGCACCTATCTCCCTTACATAGACCTTGCAGCTGGGACATACCTCCTTCGCCCCGAGAGCATAGGCATTTATGTGCCTCACTACCTCAGGCGTGAGGTGAGCCGCGACATATCCCAGCTTCTTGCTTCTCGTCAGAGCACCGGCCATCAGACCATCCAGATAATAAATCTGGTAAAATTCTGCAAAGTAAGTACCCATGTTAGGTGCTCTTTTGTAGCCTGAACAATGCCAGAATATCTTATCTGGATGCTTTTGGGCTTCCTCTAGAGTAGGATCCATAAAATCGAAGCTTGTAGTAAATATAACATCGTAACCTTGAGAAATCAGCTGCTCCATAACACCTGCAGCATCAGCTGGCGCTACAGACTCTACTTGGGTCGTTTCAAGCCAGTCATACTTCTTATCCACCATTTCCTTGGCCTTATGATGAGCATAGGTCCATCCTATGTCGCCTATCGGCCCCACATAGATGAAAGCTGCCCTCACCTTCTTTCCTTTAGAAGATGGGGATACGGTCTTGGTCTTAGTCACGGTAACGGTGGTTGCCCCGGACTGCCCGTAAGCCGTGGTCTTAGTCACGGTAACAGTTCTATGAGGGGCATAAAAATAGCCCAGGGACACCCCAACTAAGAGGAGAATAACTGATATCGCAGCCCACTGGGTAGAGGACATAACAACACCTCATGGGGGGTGATATTCTATGATGAGCATGCATTTCATAAAGGTATCCCAATGCTTTCATCTGCACCGAAAAGTTTTCAAGTAAGTATGGGGTCTACTAGGAGGCTGCCGTGGGCGGCAGCTTGGAGAGGCCCGCGGGTGAGGACTAGCCTCATGGGGGGTAGCGAGCCTCTCCACATAAAGCTACCATCTCACCATCATTTTCTTGCTCAATGCTTACCTACTTCTCTTCTCTCTCGTAGGGTATACCTAGAGCTGATGGTGCGCCCATTTTTCTTCTCATGGATTCAGTAGCGCCAAATGTCAAGATTACTACAGTCAATAGGTAAGGTAATCCGTTGAGGAGCCATTGGCTGTATCCAAATGCCTGCAAGGTATAGCCACTCGCTTCAACTACACCGAATAGATATGCACCAAATAGAGCTTTAAGGGGATCCCATAGTGCGAATATTACTAAAGCTAGGGCTATCCATCCCCTCCCAGCGGTCATATTCTCTATCCATGCGGGACTATAGGAGGTTGAAAGGTACGAGCCCGCTAGACCTGCTAAGGCCCCTCCAAGCAGTGTACTACCATACCTGACCTTGGCAACGCTTATTCCTAAGGCATCTACTGCCGCAGGATTTTCTCCTGTGGACCTTATTATGATCCCAACTCTTGTTCTGTTCAGGATATACCACAGGAGAATGGCTAGTAAGATGCTAATATAGAATAACGGATCCTGCTCAAAGAGTATCTTCCCCACCAAGGGAATAGATGATAGCGGCTTGAAGGGCTTTGGGAGGAATCTAGCGCTGACAGGGAGTTGGTTACCTACATATGATCTTCCTATGACGCTGCTAAGCCCCAAGCCGAACATAGTAAGAGCAAGCCCTGAAACGACTTGGTTTCCCTTGAAACTTATGCTTATCACCCCATGAATTAAAGACATCGATATCCCAGCTATCATACCTACAAAAACTCCTATCCAAGGATTTCCAGTGAGTAATGAGGCTGCAAAAGAGCTTAGGGCCCCCATGGCCATCATTCCCTCTACTCCCAAGTTAAGAATGCCTGATCTCTCTGCGTATATCTCCCCTAGAGCTGCCAACAGGAGGGGAGTAGCCGATCTCAAACCGATCCAAAAGATATCCTCTATTAAACTGCTTACCATATTACCTTCACCTTATACTTGGCGAAGAAGTCTCCGGAAAGAACGAAGAACAGTATTATACCGTTAAACATGTCGACAACTCCTATTGGAAGCCTATAGTTTATCATTATATATTCTCCGCCAACTAGCAGCCCCCCATAGAGAAAATTAGTTATGATGAGGCTTATTGGATTTATTCCCCCAAGCCAAGCTGTTATTATACCAGAAAAACCGTATCCAGAGAGGAATTCCGGTGTGAACCTTAGCTGTATGCCACATAGCTCTCCTACGCCAGCAACACCAGCTAGTCCTCCGCTTACTACCATGGCTAAGGTTATTACTTTCAGATAGCTCATTCCAGCTGCTCTAGCGGCACTGGGATTATCTCCAACTACCCTCATCTCGTAACCTAGAGGTGTCTTGACTATGAGGAAGTATACTAGGATAGATGAGGCCACTGCAATAATCAAGGTTGGCCAGTGTATCCTGGTTCCCGCTATTAAGGGAAGCTGCGATGATTTAGGTATAACTTCTGTGTGAGCGAATCCCCCATAGGTGAGCTGGCCCACCTTTTCCTTGGCCTCCCAAGGTCCGTGAATGAGGTGTTGAAAGAACCAGTAGAGAATATAGTAGAACATGAGGGTGGAAATTACCTCATTAACGTTAAGCCTGGCTTTAAGGATTGCTGGAACTATTCCCCAAATAGCACCCGCAATGAAGCCAAGAGCAAAGAGAACTGGTATTAAGACTAGAGGAGGTAGCCAGGATAATCCCACGGCAGCTAGATAAGATGCCATGGCTCCTGCTAGCAGTTGACCCTCTGCTCCTATGTTCCAAAATCCTGTCATGAACACTAAGGCAAGACCGGAGCTAACTAGGAGAAGCGGTATCATCCTCACTACCGACTCGGTCAAGCCAGTCTGAGTAGCGAATGCGTTATAGAATATGGAGCTGTAAACCGTGAGAGGGTCTAGCCCATATATTAGAAATACTAAGGAAGCTGTCAGCAGTGCTACCACTACAGATAATATCCTGGCCAGTATTATCGTCCTTCTATCGATCTCTAGTCGCTTAACTATTTTTACCCTCATTCAACTGACCGCCTCCTTTAGCCTAACCCCAGACATCATGAGCCCTATCTCTTCTACTGTTACCTCTTCAGGCCTCACGATTCCTACAAACTCTCCATTGAACATAACAGCGATCCTATCGCTTAACTGCATCACTTCATCTAAGTCCCCGGAGACTAGGAGAATGGCTGCTCCTTCATCTCTTTCATATAAGAGCTTCTCTCTTATGTATTCTGTGGCACCTACATCGAGCCCGAAGGTTGGATTGGATGCTATTATGAGCTTGGGCTTCCTCTTCAGCTCTCTTCCTACAATGAGCTTCTGCATATTACCTCCAGATAGGAGCTTAGCTGGAGTATCTGGTGTTGGAACCACTATATTATATTCCTTTATTAGGTCTTCGGCCAACTCTCTGACCTTAGAATAATCGATGGAAAACCCTTTTCTATATGGAGGCTTATAGTAGCTCTTAAGTATGGAATTTTCTGCCACACTCATATTTGGGACTATCCCGAACTTGAGCCTCTCCTCCGGTATGTGGCCAACCCCTAGATCAGCTATCTCCCTTGGTGATTTATTTGTAGTGTCTATCCCCATTATCCTTATATTACCGCTTTTCACATGTCTCAATCCAACTATAGCGTGAACGAGTTCCTTTTGCCCGTTGCCAGCTACTCCAGCTATTCCCAGAATTTCATTCTCCCTGACAGTAAAAGATACCCCTCTAACTGCTTCCCTTCCCCTATCCCCTAAAACAACAAGGTTTTCCACCTCCAATACTGGTTTACCTGGTCTAGAAGGCTTCTTTTCTATTGTAAAGATGACTTCCCTCCCTACCATCATGCGTGCCAGTTTCTCTCTACTTGCATCTTTTATAGGAAGCGTTCCGATAACTCTACCCTTTCTCATGACAGTGACCCTGTCCGCTACCGCGAAAACTTCCGCTAGTTTATGAGTTATGAAAACTATCCCTTTACCTTCATCCCTCATTTTCTTTATTATAGAAAAGAGTTCATTGGATTCCTGCGGGGTAAGGACTGAGGTCGGTTCATCGAGAATTAGTATTTCGGCCCCTTCATAGAGAGCTTTCATTATCTCAACTTTCTGCTGCTCTCCAACAGATAATTGCCAGATATAACTATCTGGATCGATATCCAGATGATATTTCCTCGAAAATTCTCTTATCCTATCCCTTATCTCATTTAGTGGATTTACTTGGCTTCGAGCATAGCCTAAAGCTAGGTTCTCTGCTACAGTATGTCTCTCAACTAAGAGAAAATGTTGATGAACCATCCCTATGCCTAATCTTAAGGCATCTCGAGGGTTCCTTATCTTTACCTTTCTCCCCTTAACATAGACCTCCCCCTCATCCGGCTGATATAGACCATAAAGTATGTTCATAAGGGTGGTCTTTCCAGCACCGTTTTCGCCTAGTAAGGCGTGAATCTCACCAGGGAGCAGATCAAAATCCACGTGATCGTTCGCCACGACGCCGGGGAACCTCTTTACTATTCCCTCCATTCTTACGAGAGGTTCCCCTTGTGATGCTTGGGTCAAGCTACCCCCGAGCGTCGTATGATGACAGATATTAAATTAGCTGTCCGTAAGTTCTAGTCAGTGGAGGGGAATCTCTACGCTTTCCCCAGCGTACAACTCCATGAAACTGTCCCTCAGCTGTGATGCAAGCCTAGATTTGGCCTTGAAACCGGTGCATTGTATTGGAACGAGCATCTCCGGGTCATACCCTTTCAAAGCCTCAACGGTCCTCTCTATCCTTCTACCCTCTCGTCGCTGGTATCTATCAGATGGAATCCTCCTATTATCGCCTTTATCCTGCCCTCTCCTGTTAGGGATATTGCTCTCTCCACCGTGTTAACCACCCTGCTGTTGCCACAGCCCTAGCAGAATCACCAACCCGTCCCTCATCCTAACCACTAGGGCCTGATCGTCTTGAAGATCGTCTGTCATGGACTTTCCGTCTTCCACCTTGTAGAAGCCCCTCACGATCTCGAAGTCGTTCTTTCGGGGGATCTCCCCTGTGGTCATGATGTCCTTGGCTATGGGAACGGGATCCCTCGACAGGATGACCTCGGCATGTCTCTTCAGCTCCCCAAGCGAGTATGATGGGCCCGTGTAGGTGAGCTCGTTGAGACCGAGAGATGGCAGTATCGCGTATTTAGGTGAGAAGACCTCTGGATGTGCGATTATCAGGGGATTAGAGTTCACACGGGTTAACAGCTTGAGCAAGCCACCAGTATGATCGCGCGCGTAATCACTTACGGTTTGTATCCCCGAGTCGCAGTTGAGGCAGCGTTTCCCATCGAAGACTGAAAAGTACGTCCCAGCAAAGTTAGCAGACATCACTTTTCTGAATGCTATATGGTTTCCATTTATCACGTACATATCGTTACCGTCAAAATCCCAGTAGTGATCGGATTTTGCATTACATCCCTTTTCTGTGAAACGGCCACTCAACGCTAAGAAGTTACCATTTTCATCGTTGATCTTCCTCCCTTTTCCTAAGTGTATATTCCCTTCAGGATCCTCATGAACTGT
>JAOZGJ010000053.1 GCA_027491785.1 Thermoproteota archaeon
AGTATAGTTTCAGCTGTTAGAAGAGATCGTTCAGTAGGTAGAGCTCAATATCCTCTTTAGTACATCTAGGCCTATCCTACACCCGCTTATTATGAGTACAACATTTTCTCCCTCAAACTCATCTATGTTGTTCAAGTAAGCGGCGACCGGGAGGGCTGCGGCCCCTTCTATTAGAAGATGATGCCTCTCTAAGATGAATAAAATGGATTTGGCGATATCCTCCTCCGAGACTAAGAAGAAGTCGTCCACATATTTCCTACACAGCTCAAAGGTGATCGTCCCTTCTTCAATGCCTCCTGCTGTCCCATCTGACAAGGTAGGCTTCGATTCCATCTCTAGGATCCTACCAGCTTTTATAGAATGGTACATGACGGCAGAATTCTCGGGCTGAACGCCTATTATCTTAATGCTCGGCATCGCATCCTTCAAGTAGCCAGCGATCCCTGATATGAGCCCTCCCCCTCCAACTGGAACGATAACTCGATCTATATCGCCTAACTGCCTCTCTAGCTCAATCCCAATAGTACCTTGACCACCTATTATCTTGGGATCGTTGTAGGGAGAGATGTACTGGAAACCGTTTTCATCCGCAAACTTACGGGCGAACCTCTCGGTTTCAACTGAGTCCCTGCCATAGAACCTGAGGTCTATATCGTACTGCTTTATATCTCGGATTTTCGCAGGGGAGGCGTTTTCAGGTAAGAATACGATCCCCTTGAGGTTAAGGGTGTTGATAGCATGGGCAAAGGCTGCGCCGTGGTTTCCAGTGGATGCTGTAACGAATACCGCATTTTCGTTACCGTTAACTACAGACAAAAGCTTGTTAAACACTCCTCTTATCTTAAAAGAACCTGAAAGCTGAATATTTTCGAGTTTGAGATAAACTCTGGCCCCTAACTTGCTCAGAGGGCGCGAGTATTCCAATGGGGTCTCTCTCACGTAATCCCTTATCCTCAGCTCGGCCTCCCGAACCTCGCTTGCTATATCAAGCATCTCCAATAAATAGGGGAGAAAGGCTAAAAAGTGAGCGGCTTCGACACTCCTCAGCCCTACCTACTTTTAACCTACGGGAGTGTTTCGGTAAGGCCTTCCCTCTGTATGACGATGGAAATTCGGAATTCGCAAATCTCACGAGAAAGACCCTTTTCTTCAGTAGCTTAATGAGACGGAGTACTCTAATGAAATATAAGCTTCCGATTCCGACTTCGACTTTCGCTCCGCTAACAGCTCGCACTGTTCCATGGTAAGATCGGTATGACATAGTACATATGAAAGAATTTATTATTGAGCATCTCGATAACCAGATGCCAGATCTATTCGATGTGATGGCTAGGAGGCGATCCGTTAGGAAGTATTCCCCTGAAGAGGTGAGGGAAGAGGACATAAATGCCATACTTGAGGCAGCCTGCTCAGCCCCTTCAGCTGGCAATTTGCAGGCTTACGAAATAGTAGTGGTCAGAGACAAGGGCAGGAGGAGATCCCTAGCAGAGGCCTCATTTGGCCAGATGTTTATGGCCGAGGCACCGCTTCATCTGGTCTTCTTGGCTTATCCAGCGAGGTCCTCCCGAGTCTACGGTAGGAGGGGAGCTAAGCTTTACTCGATACAGGATGCTACGATAGCGGCCACTTTCTCGATGCTCGCAGCCCATGCTCTGGGTTATGGGACCTGCTGGGTAGGGGCATTCGACGATGAGAGGGTCCTCCATATAGTAGGAGCGCCCAAGGACAGGATCCCAGTAGCCATAATAACTGTTGGGAAACCCAGGGGGAGGGAGCCGACCACTTCTAGATTGGGAATGGAGGAATTCGTCTTCAAAGAGGTGCATGGCACGCCCTTCCCGCACAAGGTATCTATGAAGAATTTATTGAGGCCTAGATGCTAAGGTGGGAGGAGAATGAAGAGAAAGAGGGGTGGAAAGGAGAGGAAAGGGGAGAAGATTAGACAGCAGGATATAAGAGGAGAGATAAGACAGCTTCGGTTCCTAGCTTATGAACGATATAATGAGAAAAGAAAGGATGACAGAAATGCCATATCTTGCTACGATCTAAGCTAAGCTCTCAGGGAGGAGATAAAAAGGCTAAAGCTAGGAGATCTCCCTTATCCACCTTTCCTCCTCAGGTAGCTTTTCGAACATCTTACCCACTTCCAAGAGTAACTCTCCTGCGCTGGTGGGACCCATCTTCCCCAGCAGACCGGTACGCCTCAGCATCACGAAGGCCTTTTTCACCTCTTCATCCGTTATGGATGTGTACTTCTTCAGGTTATTGTAGACTATCTTGGCTTCCACGTTAGTCACATCCACGCCCTTTCTCCAAGCATCCTTCAGCTCTCCTATATTCTCATCTATCGTCCTGAGAACCCAGTAGGCAGTGGGAGTCACGGGGAACCTCATGGATCTCATCACTTGGGTGTTCGCGTAGGTGACCACGTCCTTCATGACCTCCCCCACAGGGGTCAGGCCCATGGTCCTGTTTTGAAGCACTTCCACTAGACCCTTTGACTCAGCCTCCGATATTGCCTTTCTGGCGATTCTTTTAGCCTCTTCGCTGTCCTTTATCCCCAGATATTCATTTATAGCTGAAATGAACTCCTCCCTCCTTACATACTTACCTTTAGGTAGCTTAACTAGGAGAGCCACGTCATAGAATGTGAGCACAGGTCTCCTCGTTACCTTACTGCTCAGTTCAGCGATCATTCTCCCCTTCTTCGTTAGATCTTTATCGATGAATCCATGCTTCTTGGCTTGCCTTACCCACTCCGCCATCGGGATATCGCCAGCCAATGGGTAAATAACGGCCTTTACGGACTCACTCGTCACATCATCACTGCAGTCCTTTACCAAGCTGTAAGCTTGCTCACCATACTCCGTGAGCCAGTACGTATCCTTGAATTCCATCTCCTTCCTCTCTATCAAGCCCTTTGATTCTAAGAGGATGAGGGCCTCGCTTACATCTGTAATGCCAGTTTTCCTCTCTAACCAGTCCTTAGTAGGTAGGATTTCGGGGTTCGTCTCCCTCATCCTCCTAGCATCTTCTATGGCTCTGAGAAGCTTTATCTCCTCTATTGTAAAGTAGAAAGGTGTAGTTGGCCTTCTAACTACTTTCATCTCCCTATAGGCCGCGAGCATCCCCTTACCAGCTTCCGTTATCCCCTCTTCGTCAGCTAAACCCATCTTCGCCAGTTTGTCTCTCGCTCCCGCTTCATTACCCTCTATCCCTTCCACTACCCCCTGATCTATCTCCAGCTGTGTTGAGATGATGGGAATTAACCATATAGACCTTCTAGCGATCCTTCCTGCCGGAGTGAGGGTGTATACAGATCCAAACTCGTCAGGTGGTGATATAAGAAGGAGGTCCATAGCTTGGAGGGCGTTAACTACCCACTTCCCAAAGCCCAGCTCATCCCTTACCCTGATCAATTCGCCCAGATCCTCAGGTCCCGGTGGCATGGCTTCAAGAAACTCTGAAAGTTCTGCAGCAAGTATCAGCGAGGGCCTCGCCTTTATTTCCACATCTAGCAGCTCTTTAGCTAGGTCAGTCGGTCCATTATCCCACAAACCTCTAACTCTCAAGGGTTCCTCCCAGTTATTCAAGATGTTGCCAGTTCTGACAGCCAGATCCACCATCTTCTGTATCGATGTATCCACCCATATATCGGGGAGCGAGCTCAGTTGCAGGTTAGCCCTTTTTACAGCCTTGAGGAGCTTCATACCAGCCTCAGTAAGCTTAACACATCCATTTTCTATCTTTACAAGCCCTAATATCCTTAACTCCATCATTCTACGGGAGAAAACGACTTCATCCACTTCTTTAGACCTTCTAAGCTCTAGGGCGTCAGCCTCTTTCTCCAAGCGAAGCAGTAACCCTAGGTGATCTCTTCTAATTAGCATTTTAATCACCTAAAGTAATGATCTCTGTAAAGTAAATAATTGCTATGGCGCCAAGCTTAAGGAGCTGGCTGAGAGCTTTTAGGTGAGTTCCTTGCACAGGATGGATTTGAAGAAGCTCAGGGGGAACTTAAGGGCTACTACAGGCTGAGAATCGGTAAATTCAAGGTGATGCTCACTTTGAGATGAGAGGATGGCCCCTTTTTCGTCTATGAGATCCAGAGAAGGGGATCAGCTCGCGCGCAGCTACAGTAGCGCGCGCGGAGGGAGCTCGGAAATCTCTTCCTCAAGTCCTTACATACTTCAGCGAAGAGGAGCAGGAAGGGATAGAGAAGTAGCCGGGGAATGAGGAGAATTTGAGGAGGTAGAGTAGTAATCCTAGATTCAAGCAGTTCTCACATGATTCTCGAGCCTACCTACATTGAGAGGGCTTACTCTTCCATTCATCTCAAAGAAAAGATTGTGTTATCTCCTTAACATCTCGCGAGTACTATCGAGAGAAGCAATGGCCTAAGTTAAGTGTGCCTTAAGAAAGCGCGAATGTGGTGTGGCGATCACATGACGGAACCAATATTTAGGGGAGCTGCCCTTCATCCACCTTTGGTTCCTATTTTATCTTCCTCATATGCCTTCCTAATGATCTCTATCCTCTTCTCCAAGCTGGGATGTGTTGGAAGGAATGAAGGAGCTTCCTTGATCCCGTATATTTTGGTTAAGGCGTTTATCAGATCCTCTGGGTTCGTGTAGGATGCTGCAACGAGATCAGCCCTCATTTCTCTCCTCCTTATCAGGATTAAAAAGATCGATAGTGCTCCTAAGAAACCGATCACCACCACTAGGAAGGTTGCTGGCTCGTGTACAGGTATCATTCCTGTTAGAGAGGAGATAATCTCACCTAAGAGGAGCAGCAACGCGTACATGAGTAGAGTGTAACCCAAGTACCTGATGAGGTCCCCT
>JAOZGJ010000055.1 GCA_027491785.1 Thermoproteota archaeon
ATCTCATCTAGAAACGAGGAGAAACTTAGAGAAACAGCAGAAGAACTCTCCCATCTAGGGAATATCTCATGGTGGAAAGCAGATCTTACGAGAAAGGAAGACATAGAGAGCCTCTTTAAAAGAGCAAAGGAGGTAGGTAGACCAGATATCCTCGTAGTTAGCTATGGGGGCCCTAGAATAGCAAGATTCCCTGAGCTTAGCGATGATGATTGGTATCATGCATACGATCTACTGGTGATGAGCGTAGTGAGGTTGGCCAGGCTGTTTGGATACTATATGAAGGAGAAGGGATGGGGAAGGATCGTGCTAATAACCTCAATTGCCATAAGAGAGGTTAACATGAATATTCCTCTGTCAACTAGCGTCAGGCTTTCCCTAGCAGGATTAGTTAAGATTCTCTCTAGAGAGCTGGCTCCGGAAGTAAATGTAAATGCTGTCATGCCGGGACACATGATGACCGAAAGGCAAATCGATCTGCTGAAAACAAAAGCTTCCGAGAAAGGCATATCTATTGAAGAAATGGAGAAGATCTCCTCCAAAGAAGTTCCCCTAAAGAGGTTCGGGAAACCCGAGGAGTTAGGTGATTTAGTAGCCTTTCTTTCAAGTGAAAAAGCGAGCTACATAACCGGATCTATTGTACCAGTAGATGGAGGACTCCTACCTTGTATACCCTAAGTGATGTTTAAATGGGCGATGGGATTGAAGATAGGTAATGGTAGGGCTCTCCTAATACTTTGGTCTTTAACCGGGGTCTTTTCACTTCTAGCAGCTCTAGCAACGATCTCTGCTTGCTGGCTTCTGAACCCTTGGTTTGACTTCTGGAGAGATGCCTTCAGCGACTTCGGTGTAACTAAAGCATGCTGCCCTTGGCTCTACAATAGTGGCTTGATAGTTTCCGCATCTTTCCTAGCAATTTTCTCCCTATTTATACTCAGATCATCCGAGCATAAAATTGAATCATTCTCAAGCGGTCTTCTCTTCACATCATCCCTGTTCCTCGCCCTAATAGGTGTATTTCACGGAGGTACCCGCCCTCACACATTCGTATCCACATGGTTCTTCCTACAAGGATTCATGTCCTTTACTGTCTTAGGAATCTCCCTCTACCTGATTGGAGATGCAAGAGGTATTGCTATTGCGATACTATCAGGATCTGCCCCTTTCATCGCTATCCTAATAGAGGAGCTTCGTGGATGGCCCTCAGCTGCTGTAGCAGAAGCTGCTGGCATATCCGTAATAGCTATCTCCCTAATCATCACAACAATTCACTACTTAGAGGGGATATTAAAGGAAAGAAAGGCTAAGATTAGTGAAAATTCAATTGGTGCCCATTAGCCCTAGAGTTGGAACTCTATCTTCTCTGTAAACACGATTCCCCTTCTCCTCATCTCTCTCATAAATGGGATAGGACTTATCACCTCTTCAGGATAATGAACTCCAGGTAAGTCTATAATTCCAAGTCCAATCCATTGTGCTGCCGTAGAAGCTGGGCTACCGACTAATAATGCTTGAGCGCTTACCTTCCACCTCTCACTCCACCTTATCAAAGCTTCTATAGTCACCTGAGACCTCACTTCTCCCCTCCAACCCCTCGCAGTTGCCCTCATGACATCATAATCATTAGGCTCCACTTCCCTATTCTCCATCGTACGCTCTACAATATCCCTCAGAAAGTCTCTAGGGATTATTTCCATGCCATTTATTTTTACAGGAGAGGCGGAAGATAGCTTTAAATCGCTGAGAAGCTTATACTTTATGAGCAAATCCCTTGGAAAAGAGAGCTTGTAATCTACGAACCTCAACCCCTTTCCCCTGAACGTCTCTCCCAATGAGTAGACCTCAGGATGCTCTACGTAATATAGTTCTTGTCTACCTACAGGATCAGGGAACTCCACAACCTCTCTTCCGGAGAAAGGAGGTACCTTTTCTAATATACCATCTTTCCATACCTCCACCGGTTGCTCGAACTCGTCTAGTATTGTATCCAGAGAGTATGGGACTGGAAGAGGTATTCCTAGGGAGTCATAATCATTTAGATCGATCCACCCCTCCCTCAAAATGATCTCTTCTACCCTATCCAATTCTCCTACGGCCTTGGAGGCCATGATGTTGATCAGACCTGGGCTGCCTCCCATCTCTATCAGGGCGATCAACCCCTTTCTCTTGAACTCAGAATCCAGCTTCCTCTGGAAAATTAAAGTATCAACATCGTCGCCTAGATCTAGATAATGGGACCCTGCTTCTAACGAGGCCCTCATAACGGTTGGGATGGTGGTATAGAGGGCGGCGTTAAGTACCACATCCGCATCGAACCCTCTTATCACTTCAACTACATCATCCCTCGATGTGGCATCTGCTCGACAATGATATATATCCTTAACCTTCGTGAACTTTATCGCCTCCTCGTGAACCTTCCTAGCCCTTCTCTCATTTATATCTGCCACGATTATAGATTCTACATTCGGACTGATCGAATCATCAGCTAAGTCAAGAACTGCAGCTCGACCCATCAATCCCGCTCCTATAACGGCTATTCTCATCACATCATTAGTATGCATAGGAATTTAATGATTAGGGAGGAGCTAGAGCCTCAGTTAATTAGTTTATCCTTGATCTAATGCCAATATGACTATAAATTTGATGTGAGAAAGTTATAATTCTTCTCTCTACTATTTATCTTGATGTTTAGTTTAGATAATAAAATTTAAAAATAGGAGCGTACTACCCCATTTGTAATAATTGAATGTAAATATTCAATAGCTTTATAATTAATACCAAAAAAGAAAAAGAATCTATTTTATTATACAAGAAACTAGGGAAGCATGTTGGGAGAACAAAGAATTATTTTTATTATTAATGTGGTGTGTATATTCGTTAGGTGATTTAATCTTGAAAATAACCAATGTAAGAGCTGATGTGCTCTCTGCCCCCCTAAAGGTCATTCATAAGGCCTCCACTTATACGTATAAGAAAATGCAATCTGTGCTAGTAACTATTGAAACTGATGAAGGAATAGTGGGTTACGGAGAGGCAATGGTTCGCTTTGCTCCTAGAGCTACTAGGCTTATTATACTAGATGGTCTGCGTGATAAGCTAATTGGTAGAGACCCCCTTGATATAGAAGTTATTTGGAGAGACCTTTTCAGCTTAATGCGACCAAAAGGACATTATAAAGGATTTTTCATAGAAGCCATAAGTGGTGTAGATATTGCCCTTTGGGATCTCGCTGGCAAGTACTTTGATAAACCGCTATACAAATTGCTTGGAGGAAAATTCAGGGATAAATTATATACATACTATGGATCAATAGCCTATACGCAGAGAGAGGAATTACTGGAGGCCTGCGATGAACTGAGGAAGCTGGGGGGGAAGGATACTTACGTATTTTTCAATAACGATCACGATATGCTGGATAATGCTAGAACTATGCTTTCTCTCCTCAATTCGATGAAATGATCTACCTTTGCAGGACGAGATTAGGCTAATGATCGCATTTGGCTCTAACTAAACTCGAGACGATGTGGGCCGTGGGATAGCCGAGAGGTTATCATGTTAAATGGGTGAGTAGGTAAATTTATTAACTAACTATATCTCTAGATATATCTGAAGATATATGTACGACTTCAGGCCGAAGCTCAAGGTGAGGGGGAATTTCAAGTATCTAGTACTCTACATATTAAAGGACAGGCCTCTTCATGGCTACGAGATAATACAGAAGATAAAAGAGCTTGTAGGAGGCGGATACGAGCCAAGTCCAGGTATAATATATCCAACGCTTCAGCTCCTCGAGGACATGGATTGCATAACCTCCGAGAGAATTGAAAGGAAGAACGTCTACCATATAACTGAGCGAGGATTAGAATTTCTCAGAGAGCATGAGGATGAAATAAAATCTATGATAGATAGCATAAAGGCCTTTCGAGAATTCCTCTCGGAAGTTGGCTTAGAGCCTTTTCTGCTGATCAAGAAAGTGGTATCCTCCTACAACTCACTGAGTGAGAGACAAAGGGAGGACGTTAGAATGTCCTTCTTAAGGTTATCTAATGATCTTAGGAGGATTTTAGGTGATTTCCGAGGTGATCGGGATGAGTGAGTTTGCGATTTCTGCAAGAAATTTAGTCAAGAAGTTTGGGGACTTAGTTGCCGTGAATGATGTCAGCTTTGATATCAAGAGAGGAGAGATCTTTGGCTTCTTAGGACCCAATGGAGCTGGTAAGACGACGACCATAAACATGCTAGTGACAGTCATGAAGCCAACCAAGGGACAGGCTTTTGTGGCGGGATATGATGTAGTAAGAGAGCCCGTGAGGGTAAGGGAGAAGATAGGCGTTGTCTTCCAAGATAACACGGCTGACAGAAACCTAACTGGATGGGAGAACCTTTACATACATGGTCTAATATATGGACTTAAAGGAAATGAGCTTAAGAGGAGGATAGAAGATGCATTAGAATTTGCTGAGCTCACGAAGTTCAAAGACGTGCCTGTCAAAAATTATAGCGGCGGTATGATGAGGAGGCTCGAGATAGCACGTGCCCTAATGCATAGTCCTGAGGTTCTATTCCTAGATGAGCCCACAATAGGGTTGGATCCTCAGACAAGGGCCAAGATATGGGAGTATATACGCATGCTGAGGAAGGAGGAGAGCGTTACCATATTCATGACCACCCATTACATGGACGAGGCGGAGAAACTGTGTGATAGAGTTGCGATAATAGACCATGGCAGGATAATGGCGATAGGCAGCCCGGATGAGTTAAAGAGCAGCCTTGGAGGTGACATGATTTACGTTAAGGTATCCGGTTACGTTGATACCGTTAGAAAGTTCGCAGATGAAGTTGTGAGTGAGAATATAGCCCTGTCATATAAAATAGTAGGAGATATGGTTGCTTTTAGCGTAAAGTATGCATCTAAGGCAATACCTCTAATCTTTGAGTTAGCTAATATGTTTAGCATTAGAATAGAGGAGATAAAGTACACTCAACCTTCTCTAGGTGATGTATTCCTTCACTACACTGGTAGAGAGCTTAGAGACGAGGAAGGTAGTTGGAAGGACATGATGAGAGCGAGAATGGTCGCTAGGGCGAGGATGAGGAGGTGATCATGATGAATGAAGGTGGCATTCTCTATGCGATGACCTACAGACAACTGAAAAGGTACTTTAGAGCCAAGTCTAGGCTAATCGGCACGATAATAAATCCTCTCATATTCTTCCTATTCTTAGGGATGGGATGGAGCTTCTCTCTTAGGGGAGGCATCTCTAAACAGCTTTTCGGAGGGATAGACTACCTAGCATTTCTAGCTCCAGGTATTACGGTCATGACAATATTCACTTCCAGCCTAATAGGAGGAATATCCGTCATTTGGGACAGGGAGTTTGGCTTCCTGAAGGAAGTTCTAGTGGCACCTGCATCTAGAACCTATGCGATCCTAGGAAGAGCCCTTGGAGATTCCCTCACATCAGTACTTCAAGGAGCGATAGTGCTCGCTATGATGTATTTCATGGTTCCCGGGCTGAAGCTTGAAGGCTCATTACCGGTCCTTGTTCTAGGGCTAGTTACGGCCCTCACGTTCAATGGACTAGGGATAGCCATAGCTTCTAAAATGAGGAGCCCGGAGGGATTCCAACTTATAATGAGCCTGATAACCCTTCCCCTCATATTTCTGAGCGGGGCCTTCTATCCTATAGACAAGCTCCCCAGCCTAGCTAGGGTAATATTTTACATAAATCCCTTAACATTTGCTGTGGATGCTACCAGATACTACCTTACAGGGATAAACTCTATACCACTTATAGCGGATGTGATGATACTGCTCATCCTATGTGCTGCATTCTTAGCTATTTCCATAAGGATATTCGAGAGAAGCACCATAGAGTGATTCGCCTGTCCGGGACAATTATTGGGAGGAGAAAGAGCGATTCCCTTCTTTCTCAGATATCATAGCGAATAAATGACTCCTAGGGAACGGTAGAAAGTAAGTTAATTAGGTGAAGATAAGAGAAGCTAATAGGAGGTTAACGCATCATGAGATTTCCAAGTACTGTACTGGAGAAGAGAAAGGAAAGGTTCCAGAAATTTCTCAAAGAGAAGGAAATAGACGCTGTGATGATTAGAACGCTGTCTAGTTTCATATATTTTACGGGAATTAGATGGATCAGGCCAGCTCTTCTCATACCAGCGGAGGGTGAGCCTAAAGCCTTCGTTGCTAGAGGAGAAGAGGAGGGCTTCTCCTCCAAGACTTGGATAAAAGATATAGAAACGTATACGGAGGGAGGAGATCTCATGGCTAAAGTATCCAGAACTATCAGGGACAGTGGATACAAGGTCGTTGGGATGGAGTACGGAATAGAGAGGGACGCCTATATACTGTTCTACGAGATGTTCAAGCGTTTGAATCCAGGAGTTGAGGTAGTAGATGTGGGCCCAATAATAATGAAAATGAGAATCATCAAAGATCGGTGGGAGCAGGATGTAATACTCAAGGCTGGAGAAATAGCCTCCAAAGCTCTAGATGCAGCTATATCCTCGATAGAGGAGGGAAGATCTGAGACGGATATAGCATCTGAGGCCTATGGTATTCTATATAGCCTCGGCTCAGAGGAACCGCGCGTTTACGTAAACGCAGGTCCTCATCCTCGAATTCATGCAGAGCCCTTCAGAGATATAACTGTTAAGAGAGATACATTTGTCACGGTGGTCATAGGAGCCGATTACAACGGGTACTACGCAAATACCTCCAGGACGATCTTCATAGGGGAACCGAAAGGTATGGCCGAAAAGGCAATCGAGTGCATGAACAGGGTGTATGAGGAGGCGATAAAACATACAAGACTAAAGGTGAGATTTAACGAAGTAATGAAGTTACTAGATGAGATATATGAATCCTACGATCTATTAAATTACAGGGTTAAGGGCTATACTCATGCTGTAGGCTTGCAAGTTGAGGAATCCCCTATAACCACGATCCTTCCAAGAGATA
>JAOZGJ010000058.1 GCA_027491785.1 Thermoproteota archaeon
CGGTAGCCACACCTTTATGAGTGGTGCCCTTTTTAACTTAATGTAGAGGTAAGCTAATGAGGGAAAGTGGACTCTCCTACTTGAATAGAGCTGCCATATTTTCGCTTCTGTCCTTACTCCTTCAATATCCATCTGATGATACTATAAAAGCGCTAATTAAGGCAAATAGGGAGAAGCTAATTGAAAATTTATTAAAACCCCTAGTTAAAAGCGATGATCTCTTAGAACATCTAATAGAGGAGATAAAGGAGATGAATAAAGAAGATAGGATACTCAATTTGAGGAAGGAATACACTAGGCTCTTTATATCTTCCTTTCCAAAGGTCCCTTGCCCACCCTACGAATCAATTTACGTATCACAGGAGAGAATCGTTATGACAGATGAGGTAGAGGATATCCTAAATTTAATTAATAGATGGGGCTTAAAGCTATCAGATAATTTCAAGGATCTGCCCGAACATGTAGCTGTTGAGCTTGAGCTTGCGTCTTTTCTCTCAAAAGAACTGACGGAACTTACGGACAAGGAATCCATGGAAATAGCAGAGAAAGACTACATAACGTTGCTTAACCATCTCAGGAGATGGATCCCGAAATTTGAAGAATGCGTGAAGAGGGAATCTAGAGAAGAGTTCTATAGAGTAGTAGTTGAAGTTGTCTCTAAGGTCATAGGTTCTGAATATCTGGAGATTACCCGACTTAAGCAAGCATAGCGTATAACTCTCCCCATGTATCCCTGTATGATCGTGGTAGAGAGATCGCTTCACTCAGCCCTCCATAGAGATTATACAGGGATAAGCGTAGCATTTCCACGTTACTACTTGAATATATCATAAGAAGAGCTAACTTTGAGGGTAGGTGAAAAGAAAAATAATTAGATTTCATCATTAAGAGGATAAATTATCCTCATAGAAAAATGTCAAATGATTACATATTAATTATGATTAGATCTAATATAATAATCCTTATTTCCTCAAATATTCTGAAATATCTCTGGATATTCTAGGACCTTCTATTATTCGCTAGTTTTTCCACTCAAGTATCCTAAAGATCATTCCATGTCAAAGCAACATTCGGGAACAAGGATACTCCTTTCTCCCTTATTAGCCATATTTAGTTTACAGTATAAAACTGCCTAATTAATCCCCAGCATCCTTCCTATGACCATCAGTCCATGGGCACCTCTGAGTAACCTCGGGCCGTCTCATGGGACACACTCAGCATAGCTCAGGATTTACCATATAATCTCTCCTGCCATTGAAACATCTTCTGTTCTTTGACTTTTAGCATGTCAGACCACTTCTCATCCGTAAGCCTATCTTTGAGAGGGTGCTTAAATTCGTAGTACGTGAGAACGGGGCCCACCATCAGAGCAGTACCATTTGGTGTTGGGAATGCCACTACAATCAAATCTATTTTTCCCACTGCCTCTTCCAGAACCTGACCGCTGTTCAAGTCTGTATGTACGTCTGCTATGAGTACCGTGCTCCTAGACCTCTCATCGAGTCCTGACATTATGGAATCCAAGACTTCATTGAAGCTGCCGATGAAGTAGAGATCGCTTTTGTTCAGTGGCTCTCCTCTCAGCTCCTTCACAGATATCTCTCTGGCTCTCCTCAGGGCATGAGCTAGATTGTTAAGTCTGGCCTCTTCTCCCTTATTCAAGTAGCCCAGTTCCTCGAGCCCGTCTCTGGTTTGATTTACAAGGGCTTCCAGCCTCAGATAGACATCAGGCAATGGTTCTACAGCTCCAATTTTGGCTGGAGGTGGCATGGCCGTGAGCTTAGGAGTGTAGCTCTGCTTGGCATAGAGTATGGTATCATGCCTTAGCTCAGCCCAGGAGGCTAATGCGGCCTGAAGCTGCCTATCAATCCAGTCAGTGCTTCTCATGTAGGCTGGATAGCTCTCATTCTCAGTTCTCTCAGAGACCAAATGACGAAGCACATCCAGCCACGACCAATAAAGGTTCTTGGACCAGTCAGCGCTGGAAAACTCGTTCCTAAGTTCCTTCATAACATCATCGTATCTCTGGTAGCTGGTATCTCCCTCCTCCCTCAGGATATCTAGGGCCCTGTCAGATCCCATCACTGCGAACCAGTCAAGCCCTCTCGGGAAGCCTCTAGCAGGGCCAAGCTGGGTATCCACGAGTGTAAATGGTCTACCTCCGGAGCCTGTATAGAGACCTACCGATGGAGCTACTAGCCTCTGAAAAGCGTAGGAGTCTGGGACATACCTTTGACCCATGAACCTCATTCCAGCTGATTTATCTAGGCATTTATCTAGCTCCTTCCTCGTCACCGAGGTAGCTTCGCAGGCCCCAGTCCCTCCATAGATCTTGGGTTTCCCCCTCTTCGCGAGCTCCATCCTAAATTTGTTTATCACTTCATCAGAATGCCTCAAGGAGTATAGGTCCTTCAATGTTATTGAGCCATCGAAAAGGGATTTCATGGCTTCAAGATAATCATAGGGAGTGTAATCATCAGCAAATCCAACGAAGAAAGATGTAACGGTGTATATCCTCTCCCAGCAGTTTGAAGCATTCTCATCGCTGGACAGATCAGCGGATATAAGCGCAGCCTGCACAGTCAGTTCTCTAGACTGGGTTTCATTGACTAGACCCTCTCTGAGTAGGAAGGCCATTCTCCCATACCACATCATCGCTTGGAAGTATCTTTTAAGCTTCTCCGATCTAGTATAATGTCCTCTAGGCCTGTACTGGCTGTAATCCTCCTTATAACCGAAAAGAGGACTTATAACCATTACTCCATCTTTTATCCTCTTGATTTCGGCATTAACAGTATCTCTAACCTCATCTGATGGTTTAAAGCTCGGATCAAGCAGCTTCATGGCTATTGAGAAATATGCAAGGTTTCTTTCAGCTGGCTCACCAACCTTAAGTATATCGTTACTGCTATACTCGATCATCTTCTTTGTCAGATTATAGAGATCGTTGTAAAGATATTTTTCCTCTACATCGGCAAGCAGGGAATCGAATTGAACATGATAGGCATGAAGGAAGCTATCTACTGTTACATATATAGGAAACTGCTTCAGCTCGGAGTAGGCTCTAGAAAAATCGTTGTATTTGCCCCACTTTGCCAGAACAAAGCCTTTATTCAGTAAATAGTTCACTTGGTTGCTATTCAAGTTTAAGCGGTCTAAAACTTCTGGATTAAGTAGTTCTTCTCTGTGAAGGGGGAGATATTGACGGGAGAAGTTCGTTTTAATGAGAACATTAACACTCGGCTTAGGGGAGGGAAAGCTTCTAGGAGGATTGATTTCTCCAAGTCTCCACATGGACATCATCCAGCCTGTAGTTGTAAGGCTTACTTGCGTGCTCGTAGTATTTTGGATTATGGAATTATTACCCCTTTTCCAGTAGATGGCGACAATAATTCCCAGAGCGAGAAGTAAGAGAAGCGTTACTATGGCGATACCTCTCATTGAGATCATTCCAATGGACTCGGAATGCCTTTTAATGCTTAATGGAAAGGTATGATCTTCTTCGAATGAAATGTTCTATTTTCATTGCTGAGATTCTCCAAAAATATATGCTAATAACCTTCCTCAGCTTGATTGTATGAGTAGGCTCTTCTAAATTATTTAAATAATGAAGTTAACGTAAGCTTATCTCACAACTTACTAACTAAATATACCGTTCTAGTTCAACAAAGCCCTACGGAATTAGCAGAAACTTAAGCAATAGCCCTATAATAGCAATGAGTATTGGAACATTTACTGCCATGAATACCTTAACTAGGAGAGATGACGAAGCTTCGAGCCTAGATACTCTTTCTTTTAACTCATTTACATCTTTTCTCAGACCTTCGATTTCCTTCCTAAGCTCTTCTATGTCCTGCTTGGTGGCCGTCCTAAGCTCTTCTATGTCCTGCTTGGTGGCCGTGCTAAGAGCCTTCAGCTCCTTCCTAAGCTCTTCTATGTCCTGCTTGGTGGCCACGTCCCTCAACACGGCATTTATTATGGCCAATCTGATATCAGGCTCTGATACCAGCAATTCAGCTAACCTCTTCCTAGCTGAGATATCCTTCTCAAATAAGTTAACTACTTCCTCGGCTGTCAAACTCACAAGTATTTAGGGAAGCAGGAGATATAAGGATTGCTACGAGTATGAAGGTAATGAAATAGTTAGATGTACTCCACATTAACTAAGCTATCAAGCGGAAAATAAAGAAAATGGCTCGATTCAAGAGCCTAATTCCTTTCTCCATGGGAGGGACTATTAGGATGTTTCAGCTAATTCCCCAGCTGAAGGTGCTAGAAGTACGCTGTAAATCTTTTTTATTTTATGAGTTCCTAGGAACCACGTTTGAGAGGTGTAGAAATGTCGGGTCTCTTAGGTCTATCTTTGGAGAGTATAACTATTAATGCGGGTGCATTACCATCCTCAAGCTTAGAGCTCATAGATATGATCCTGTCGGAAAAGGCGACAGGCCCTTTAGCTGACATAATAATTAACAGATATGCGAGAGGCTACGAGGACGTAGAGCTCGACAGAGAACTGGTGAAGGAGGTCAGATCCATATTAGATAATTCCTTCTCAAATGCCGACAGATTAGTGAAGACTGCCTGTGCCAATATAGAGGAGAATAAAGGGCATTGCTATATTGCCAGAAATCGAGAGGATGTGAGGAGGATCGTGGGGGATATAGTCGGAGAGGGTAAGACTGTAATAGAGTCACTCAACTGGGTGGTGGAGGAGACAGGCGTAGGTGAATCATTAGCAGCTAGTAACAATGTTTGGAATGCGGCCCTTCCAATTATCGTAGCTGACCTCTTAAACGGGAGAGTATCGGTGTCATCGCTCTCGAAGGCTTTAGAGGAGATGGGTGTTAATGTTAGGGGAGATCTCGTGAGCTCAGTCACATCCTTCTACAGGGAGAAGCTCTATAGAGCTGATGTTGGGATAACAGGCGTTGCCGCTTTGGCATCGGATCCCGGAGCTCTGGCTTTTCTCTCTGAAAGTGGAATAGATCGCCTGACGACGATGACCCCTGGGGTTCACATAGCTCTCGTTGGAATAGATCAGGTGGTAGAGAGTTATTCTGATGCCTTTAAGGTATCTAACTTCCTAATGAAAGCTAATAAAGGATATTATTCCTTCTTTGGTGTAATAGGAGGTCCCAGTAAGACAGGCGATATAGAGAAGAGGGTCACATACGGCGCACACGGCCCTAGGGAACTCCACGTTATCATATTAGATGATGGGAGATCCGATGCCCTATCCGATAACGTATTAAGGGAAGGTCTCTCCTGCCTCATGCCATCTAAGCTCCCATTTAGGGAGATATGGCCCATATGGAAGAGAATTATCAGGCTAGATTCTGTAGAACCTGTTAGGCTTCCAAGGAGCTGCCCACTATCTGAACAGGGATCATTTAAGGGATAAAAAGTTACAGGAGATAGGCTGCTTTATCTTCACCCTTTCTTTGATTCCTTTATTATTTCATTTCATTTCCATATTATTTTATTTAAGACCTTCCATGAACCTTCTCCTTATTTCCCTCAGCACTTCAGGTTGATCTATCTTCATGGGACATGCCTCCTTGCATCTACCACATAGGAGGCATGCAAATGAATGAAGGCTTGCTGTTTCTCTATCCTCCGTTATATATTCCCACATCACCCCTATACCACCAGAGTAAGCTGATTTCAGGCCAGCCCAGTAGCCCCCTACTACCCCGAAGACGGGGCATAGATACTGGCATGCTCCACACCTCAGGCAATATAGCGTTTGCTTCAGTATGGGGTCTTTAGCCGCCTCGCTCCTCCCATTGTCCAAGAAGATCACATGGAATTCTTCAGGCCCCAAGTCACCACTATCTCTCTTAGTTGGACCCAGTATAGTATCCACGTAAGATGTGACCTTGTAGCCCCCATACCTGCTTATGACTTCCACGACCTTCCACGCATCCTCCATGGTTGGAACTATCTTTTCCATGCCAACGACAGCTATGTACTTCGGAGGCAGAGATATGGAAAGCCTGATGTTAGACTCGTTTTCTATGAGGAAAATGGCTCCGGAATCCGCGGCGAAGACATTAGCACCGCTTATTCCCACATTAGCATTGAAGTACTTGTCCCTCAGGAACTTCCTAACAAGGGCGACCATCCCCTCTATGTCGTCCTTATCGACCTCAGCCCCCATGAACTCCCTGAGAAACTCGGCCACCCTCTCCCTAGTCAGGTGAATCGAGGGGGAGATGAAATGCATCGGCTTGGGCCCCAAGAATTGAACCAAGAATTCACCCAGATCCGTCTCGTAAACCTCGTTTCCCCTCTCTATGAGGAACTCCCTCAGTTTGAGCTCCTCTGTTGTTATGCTCTTCGCTTTAGTTACTATCTTTCCACTGCCCACTACATCTCCAACGATCTTCCTAGCTTCATCGGCCGTTTTAGCTATATAGGAGATACCTCCACTCCTCTCAACAGAATCAGAGGCCTGTTGTACCAGATCTTCCATGTGATCTATGGACCATTCCTTTATTTTCCTGACGTCCTCTGCTAATCTCTGGATATATGGATACCTTTTCATAACATCTTTCCTTTTCTTCCAGTAGGATGAAATGGCTCTATCTAATGCAGTTCTCAGTATCGGATCCTCCGTTGCATTGTTGAGAACCGAACTAACGCCCGACAGATCAGTCATTCTATCACCTCCATAAGATCAAATATTTTTACTCCTACTTCCTTAGCCTCCCTCTGGAAATTAGTGAGGCATATGGGACACATCACCATGATGCAGGGCGATCCAGCTGATTTGAGTTCTCTTAGTCTCTTTTCCGCTAGCTTTGAGGATAGCTTTGGGAAGAGGGATTCTATTGGTCCTCCACAGCATCCAGTAAACTCTTTCGAGAAATCTGGATCTAATACATTCACTCCAGCCTTAGAAAGGAGTTTCCTAGGCTGTTCTATTAACCCATTCCATCTGGCTAGATAGCAGGGATCATGAACTACAACTTCTTTAGGACCTTTTATTTTAGGTTTATAGCCTCTCTCCAATAGAACGTTAATGTAATGTACTACCTCAACATCGAAGTCATCCACAAACTCCTTTATGAGGTAGTTGAGCATGTACGTCGTATGGGGATCAACTGTAATAACTCTCTTAGCTCCCGTCTCTTTTATTTTCTCAGCAAGCCTCTTGGCATGAGCTTCAAATAGATCGTCCATGCCTAGATCATGGTAAAGGACGCCATTATATGGCTCTTCCCTCATATACGCGAATTCTACTCCAACTGAGGTGAGGGCCTTTGCTATAGACCTGACTATCCTGAAGTACCTCTCCTGTTCCCTTCGAGATATTTCGAGCGTGGCGAGTAAGGCAGTGGCATCTAGACCTAAAGAATTGATTATATCGTTTATTTTCATTGCCATGCCGAAAATCATGGGGCTCATGTTCTCAAAGCTCCTTAGAAGTCTAGCAAACATATCTATGTAGGGAATCATTTGGTATAGACAACCAGTGTATAGGAGGTTCTCTCCCCTCTCTGGAAAGCTCAGCCCTTCCGCCCATTTGCTGCAATAACTTTCTCTCACGCCAAGCGGATTCCAAGTCTTCTTAGCATTTTTCTCAAGCAGGGACCTTACCGCCTTCAGATTCATGGCCAACCATCCGCTACATTAGTATCTTTAAATTAAATATTTTTTCTAATTCGCTCAGGGTACCGCTGGAAATAGCATCTCAAATTAGCAGTTGCTGCAGAGCCGCCAGCGCTGATGAAGAGCTTTAGGATTGGACAAGATAATATCTCATGACATTTACATATGAAGCACGACAATTCTATAAGTTATAATTATCTATGCTCAACTTAATCGGTATTGAGAGGGGATATTTTCATGGGAAAGAGCATCTTGATATTGGGGGGAGGAGATGGCGGTACTATACTGGCTAACAGGCTAGCGAAAAAACTTAGCTTGAGTGAGGCATCTATAGAGGTAATCGATAAGGAAGAGACCCACTGGTACCAGCCTGGATTCCTCTTTACGGCAATCGGTGAGGTTCAGAAGGAGGATATATCGTCGTGTCGAATCGCCTTGTATAGGGATGGCGTGAGATTCACCCAAGCAGAAGCCCTAGAGATAGACCTAGATGACAGGAAAGTGAAGTTGAGTGATGGTACCCAGAGGAGCTATGATTATTTGGTTGTGGCTACCGGATCTTCCCTTAGCTACGAGGAGATACGGGGATTTAAGGAGGGAGCTGATCATTTCTGGAGCTATGATGCTGCGCTCAAGCTTCAGCAAAAGCTCATGTCTCTGAGGGAGGGAAAAGTCGTCGTGGGAATAGGAGGACTTACCTACAAGTGTCCAGTGGCCCCTCTGGAGATAGCCTTCTTAGTAGACGAATTACTAAGGAAGAGGGGCATTAGAGATAGAATAGAATTGAGGTACATATCTCCGATAGGGAAGGCCTACGGTCCGCATTTACTCAGCAAGATAATAGAGGATGAGATGGAGAAAAGAGATATTAAGCTAACCACGTACTTCACAGTAGATTCTATAGATCCGGATAAGAAGAAGGTCTATTCTATGGAAGGGGATTCCCTTGACTACGATCTGCTGATCCTGAGTCCGCCCCACAGGGGATCTGATGTGGTAATGAATTCTG
>JAOZGJ010000059.1 GCA_027491785.1 Thermoproteota archaeon
GTTGAACCTTCAGCCCCGAATCATCGGCAGAAGCTATTAATCTCATTGTTCTCCCCTTAGAGAGCATCTCTTTAGATATCTTCACACCTCTTATGCCGGTCACCTTTACATCATTTATAGTGGCCTCCAGATCCATAGCCCAATTGGATAGTATAACGAGCTTGGCTGCCGAATCCCATCCATCTATATCAGCTCTCGGATCTGCCTCTGCATATCCAAGTCTTTTCGCTTCATCCAGAGCAGCCTTGAAGGATAAACCTTCCTCCATTCTATTGAGTATATAATTAGAAGTTCCATTTATTACTCCCCTTATTGAGAGTATCCTCTCTCCGGACAAGCATTTTCTCACGAACCTCAGGAAAGGGGTTCCACCGCCTACCGCTCCACTGAAGAGAAGTTTAAGTCCTCTATTTTGGAACATTTCAGTGAGAGCTGGCATCTCTAGAGCTAATGGGCCTTTATTCGATGTTATCACATGTTTCCCTGACAAAAGAGCTGCCTTCAAGTAGGATAGGCTAGGCTCTCCTGTCATCAGATTAGAGGGAGTTGCATCCACTAGGACCTCAGCATCGACCTCCCTCAAAAGATCTAGGGAATTTGCATTTATTTCATATGGATATCCTTTAAGGGATCCTTTCTCTTCCTTATATCTAACTAGATCAGCTATATCTAGGCCTTTAGGGTTATATGCTGCGGTTTTAGAATCGGCCACTGCCACAATGGATGGATTTATCCCATAACTTTCGTAAAGATCTCGCCTTCCTATCTCCAGTTGTTTCAGAAAAGCCTTACCAACAGCCCCCAGTCCCAGGAGGATAAGTCGCATAATGCGCCCTGACCCTTCATACCAAAAATATTACTGTGCCCCATAGGAGATCTCTGAGGTGAAAGTGAAGTATGTTAAGAAATAGATATATATTGTTGTCATGGCAAGTCTAAGCGGGTGATGTATTGCTATCTGCCGTGGCTCAAGTTTCCCTTAAGCTCATGCAGTTTGGACCGATCGGATGGTCAGAGCTTCTGCTGATAATCCTGATAGCTCTCCTTCTCTTCGGACCTAGAAAGCTTCCTGAGCTAGCTAGATCCATGGGTGAGGCTATAAATGAGTTTAGGAGAGCTAGCAGTGGTATAACTGCTAGCAAAGAGGATAGAGAGAGGGAAAAAGAGAAGGAACTTAAGAAGAGTAGCGAGATAAGGCAGTTAGCCCTGAGTCTTGGCATAGACGTAACAGGAAAGACCGATGAAGAGTTAATGGAAGAAATAAAATCTTTAGCAAAGAAGGAGAAAAGTGTGTAATTCTTTTTATCCTTATCTCGGTCTATACATTTTCTTGGCGATCCAGTAGGAGAGAGCATAGAGCACTATGAAGGGTATCGATAAAGCTGTCATGGAGACTGGAGTAGGGTCTGGTGTTATTATCGCCGTAAAGACAGCTATGCCGAAAATTACATACCTCCAATTCTTCTTCAGGCTCTGGGGGGTCACTAAGTCAAGGTATGCGGCTAATCCTATGAGGAGTGGGAATGTGAAGGATAAGCCCGTGGTAAGCATTCCTAGTATTGCGAAGGAGAAGAATTCCTTTACGGAGAATATGAGCTCAACTCCCCCAAGAAGGTAAAGCCAAGATAGGAAGAAGAACGTGAGGGGGAGCACCACATAGTATGCGTAGATGACCCCCGCCGTAAAAAGAGCTAGAAATCCAAGGGAGAAGGGTACTATCACCTTCTTTTCTCTCTCCTCTAATGCAGGCTCAAGGTACTCGTAGATCTGCTTCGCTACATAAGGGGATGCTATTATAAGTCCTATGAGGAAGGATAGCTCCAATATCACCTCTATGGAATCAAGCCAGCTATGGGCAATTAGCTGAACTGCAAGCTTCTTAACTCCGAAGAAAGAGGCTATTGGTTTGATTATCGGATTATTCACGTTTGTCAAGTCATATTGCATTTTCTTCATGGCATAGAATACGAGGGGAGTATATCCCTGCAGATCATTATCGAATAGTTGCGCAGGAATTACTACTGCTATGCCTGATGTTATCAAAAGTATTATTATTATCCTCCTTAGCCTCTCAAGAAGTTCGATAATGTGTTCCTGCAGCGGCGCTTCCTTATCCTCCGTCAATCTAGACTCACTGGGAGATTAGATGGGAAAGCTAATTTATAGATTAACATGCTTATCCCTGATGAGCCGC
>JAOZGJ010000064.1 GCA_027491785.1 Thermoproteota archaeon
CCTCCCGTAGCCCAGCTCCCTCTTGGCCTCCACTATCTTCTCCACCAGATCATCTGGATTAAGGGATCGGAGGCTCCATCTATCGGAACCGAGGAGGGCATCTATTATAACAGCCCTTCCCTCATCTGCAGCGTTGCCGAGATCCATACCTAGCATCTCAGCCTGCCTTATGACTGAGTCTTTTGATTCCTCCGTGGTAACGTAGACCACTTTATCCCCATCCATCACGCCCTGCCAAGAGAAATGGAGGCATAAGATGGTCTTACCTGTACCCGGTTCGCCTGCAACAGCCACAAGGAAACCCCTAGGTATCCCTCCTTGCAGCAACTTGTCCAGTTCCCTAACTCCCGTTGAGAGTCTCTCTATACCCATCGAGGATAGAACGATGTCCTAACTTTTTTCCCTATCGGAAGATATTTGAGGAAGGGAAATGGAGAAAATAGATGAGGAAGGTCAAGAAAGCGGGAGAAATGTAAATGCTATCTACCAGTTCAGCTACCTCATATCTCCTTGGAGTCCTCTTTAGGCTGTCTTAGGTGATAGAAGAGGAAGTAAAGGTAGGATATAGCTATACCAATGCTCATGATCGAGAGGGAGGGTTCCACTAACAGGCTCATCCATATGTTGTCGTAGGGATTTGGAGAGTAGGGACCCGGAGGGTTGCCGAGCATGTAGAGATTGACAGATACGGCGGCAGCTGTAAAACCCAAGAGGGCCAGCCACCCGCCTAACCTTGCCACCTTGCTTGAGCTCATCAGGTCGCTGGGCCAGTTCAGGTATATGAGAAGTAGGATCACGCCCCACATCCCCAAGAGTATGTGCCAGTGCCCTATGTTGTAGGCAAGCTCAGCCCAATCCCAGGCAGGATCTCTGAACGGGGGATTAAAGAAGAGAGGAGCTCTGAGGCTCATGGCCACGATTACACCTGGGAAAGCCACAGCAGCCCACATCACCACATTGCCCACCACCAGTCCCCACTTTAGGTCCCTCCCATCTGCCTTCAAGCTCAGCGATGTGGTCCCAATAAGTAGAACCAATGCAGCCGGTGTTATCACCATGTGCGCCACCTTTCCCAAGGGCCAGACTGCATAGCTAGCTAGTGCAGCCAATATCTCGCCTACCATTATCATGTAGAGGGACACCTTCGTGCCCCTGTCTTCCCTGAGTTCAAGGAAACTTGTCCCTATCAGGAAAACGAGCGTTAAAGCCAGCATGAGCATCGCATGCTCATGGGCCGTAAGTGCCCTCCACAAGGCGTTGCCTTCTGATAGGTTTGAGTTAAACCTCGAGACGATCAGCGCTTTTACGAAGTAATCTCTCTCCTTCATGAAGCTTGATCCTAAAAATCCACCTATAATTGCTCCTAATATCATGAATAAACCTGAGAGCCATACGTTGACTTCTAACAGGCCCTTGGGCCTCAGCTTGATTAGAACCATTAGGCCAGTGAAGAACAGCATGGCTAGGCCGGTTATGAATATGCCATGCCACAGGTGGAAATGACCCAAGTAAGCGTAGAATAACCCTCCCAAGACGGTCAGAATTGCACCTGTTCCAGTTAAATCCAGTACACTTTCATCAATCCCCTTTCTTACGATCAGAGGTATCATCATCGCGTATATCAGGAGGGCGAATATACTGTGATAGACAAAGGTGAGCCTAGCCAGGTAATCCTTCCCGCCCTCTTGCGATATTATCTCAGTGGCCCCAACCTTGGGATTGTATCTGCTACCGTAGAGGTGAGCTGGCATCCCCAAGGACTCCCTCAACCCCTCAAACTGGGGAGATAAGAGTATTAGGAAGCCTATTATGAGGACAAGCAGCGTTGGAGCGAGTAGTAGATGAAGCTTAAGCCTTCTCATATTTTTTCCGCCGGCAGTGGGCCCTTATTAACATTGCCTAGATCCAAGCAAGTAAGGATGCCTGACCGAACTCATTGGTCAGGTCTAAAGTTTCCGGATGTGTTAGGCATCCTTGAGAAAGAGAGAAGAGGAAAGAAGAGAAGAAAGAGAAAGATAAAATATTAGCAGAACCATTCTAGCTGAGGAGGAAGTTGAGAAAGAAATCGAGCCTTGAGAAGTTTCTAGGTGAGGATGAAGAGCAAGATGAGTTGGTGAGGGGCCACTACAGCAAGCAGGACGTAAAAAACGAGATTGTGAAATTTTCTAGAGGAAGATGGCTGGCTCTCGCAGGAAAGAGGTGGATCAGGCATCTTGGAAGGTCCCCGCTCACAGTAGAGTCGCTTAGACTGCCAAACCTCCTATTGAGGACGGGCACTAGGGCTATCTACGCGACGACTTCCATTTACAGGAGGCTTAAGGCTAAGGAGGATCCCTACATAGAGGAAAACGTTGTAGCAGTAACCCCGTTCTTGGACATAGACAATGAGCCAGATTATTGGAAGGCAACGATAGATGCAGCTAGGGTTATCGTTGATGAGCTGGAAAGGATGGGCATTCATAGATCC
>JAOZGJ010000067.1 GCA_027491785.1 Thermoproteota archaeon
CCCATATCAGCAAGCTTGGAAAGAGCTTTATATACTCCTTGGAGTGAGGCTTCATCGACCTTACGCCAGATCTGATAAGCTGTCATCTCCCCTCCCTTTTCCATTATTGAGAGGATTTTCCTCTGGAGGGGAGTCAAGGGCTTCCGATCCATCTCATGAGACCATCTCCTTAGACCTGAACCAGTAAGCACAGCCACTTTGTTACCTCCCAGCCTCTTAGCTAGAGAGTACGACTTAGCCGCTACTGGCTTAACATATATACCCTTTCTCGCTAGTTGAACTAGAGATTCAAGGGCATCTGCTGTTTTTACCTCCACAAGTTTAGCTCCTTGGGATTCTAACATCTCGATTAGCTTTGTAACGATGCCTCCGTGATGAGCTAAGTACATTGGTGGAGAAGATTCTATATCCATTTCCTCAAGCTCTCTAAATCCCTTCATTAGACTATAAGCTAGTACTCCAGATTCCGCTGGTACTATAATGCCATCTATGTCTGCTCTGCTCTCTGCTATCTCGTAAGCTATTGTCTTAAACCCCTCTATCATATAAGGGCTTTCATACACGATCCCTCCCCCTCTGCCATATGATATCTTCACATCTAGACCTGATAGATAGAGGAGTTCAGTTAATTCGACGTTTTCCGGATCTACATTTATCTTAACTTTGATCCCGGCTTTAACGAGGTATGTTGCTAGGGAAGACGTTATATCTTGAGAAAATCCTAAACTAATCTCCCTAGGCAGATCTAAACAACTTGTTAAAACTGAAGATCCCCTATCAACATAGGAACCCGTGGGGTTCTTGGTTTCGTCCTTCACCATGATACCCTCTATTCTCTTGAGGGGAGTCAGTCCTTCTCCTAAGCTAATTTCTTTATTAGTAGGGGGGAGCAAATTGCGATATCTCCATATACTTGGCTCCTTCTCATCCAAAGACCACTCTAGATATTCAGGGACAAGTTCCATGAGAAAGCCGCATTTGGGACATTTAGCGGAGTAGTTGGAGGAGGTGTAACCGCATCTTATGCACCTAAAAGTCGGCAATTTTTACACCGATTCTATTTTTACTAATGCATCTGCGACTTTATCTCCTAATCTGACACCTCTTTCTAATGCCTTACTAGTGGCTCCCTTGACTTCGGCATTTAACAGATCTTCGATGCTGCTAACTCCACTAGCCATCACCGCAGTTAGTCCAATCTTCTCCGCTGCATCTAGATTGAGGAATCCACACATAGCAAATCCTTTATTTCCATATACTAGGATTAGGGGAGGGGAGTCTGGTAGTTCTATTTCAACACCGATGAAAGGCATCCCCCTTATATTAACCATTCTAACATTCATGAGATCCCCCTACTTCATGTAATCAGTTTCCTTATAAGTGAAATGTCCCTCAGGGCTCCTCCTATCGTTTTTATAATTTACTCGTTGATCTTCGCGTGGTACTCGGTTTCATCTATGTACCTAACCTAACCTTCAACGTCCGGATAAGGCATAAGATGGGGAAATTAGGGAGGTAATAGGAGAAGAAAAATGAATAAATGAGATCACTTCTTATATGGTAGGTGCTCCTTGCCAAACAGGAACCTGCCAAGTATTAACCTCATTATATGCTGCCCACCTTCTGCGCCTATGAAGTAGCTAAAGACCCCTCTAAAGGCCATTTCGAGGGGAGTATCCTTCGTGTATCCATAAGCTCCTGTTGATTTCATAAACTCTTTTATCGCATCTACAGAAGTTTCAGGAGCTAAGAGCTTGGCCATAGCTGCCCATAACCCTACTTCCTTTAGAGTAGCGTTCCCCTTGTCGAACTGATCCACCATCCAAGCGGCCTTATATATGACAAGCCTAGTGGCCTCAAGCTTAGAGTAGTAGTCAACTAGAGGGAACTGTATTCCCTCGAAAGAGGCTAGCGAGCGACCGAATACCTCTCTATTCTTAACGTACTCCTTGGTATAATCAAACATGCTCATGGCAGAGCCGGTGCATCCAGCAGCTACGAATACCCTCGCTCTATTGAAACCTTCCATGGCTATGTTAAATCCCTCATTGACTTCTCCCAATATGTAATCTTCCGGTATCTTCACATTATTTAATCTCATCCATCCAGTGCTTATTCCACATCTCCCCATATCTTCAAAGAACCCCGTTTCTATTCCTGGAGTATTTATTGGTAGCCATACTATACTCATTCCCCTAGAACCGGCCTCGGGTTTAGTTTTAACTAGTGTAACGTAGCCTCCATCAAGTTCTTTAGCTTCAGCTATCCCGCTTATGAAGGTTTTCTCCCCATTGAGAACCCAGTATCCATCTTCCTTCTTAGCTAATGTCTTAAATCCAGCTACATCGCTGCCGCTCTGAGGTTCAGTGGAGTTTATACCAACGAATCCCTCTCCCTTTGCAGCTCTGCTCAAAACCTCTTTTGCTAACTCCGGCTTAGCATATCTCTCAACTATTTTGCCCCAAGAGGCTTCCACTAGATGGAAGACCGCCGTAGCAACACTTGGATCAGCTCTCGCCAGCTCCTCCGTAGCTATTGCACCCATAACCCAGCTTGCTCCCTGTCCTCCGTACTCCGGCTTTATAGTTAGCAGCAGTATACCGTTCTCAGCTAAGGCCTTTATAACATCATTTGGAATCTTGCACTTCGTATCTATCTCTCTAGCCCTAGGAGCCAAAACTTCAGACAGTAATTCCCTTAAAGTACTCCTAAATACCTCCTCTTCCTCACTAAAACCGAAATCAACCAAAGGAATGCACCCTAGCTGATGCCTCTTGAAAACTTAAAATAATATTTGCTTGAACCGTAAAAATATACTCTAGGCGAGAAAATTAACCGAACCTGTAGACGACTCCCTTTCCACCAGCGGGATAGTCCCAATGAATATTTTCATAAGGACAGATGAGTAGGCAGGTCCCACATTCTAAACAGCCCTCATAGTTATACATCATTTCTCTAGAATCCTCATTCCACTCGTATAACTTAGCTGGGCATCCGATCTGGCATGGCTTTTCATTACATTTCCTACATATTTCCTGATCCTTTATCCATATGTGAGGCTTACTATCTATTTCGAAGTGCGTTGTAGCTAATTTATCCTCTATGGATAGATTGAAGAGCTTGGACATCGCCTATCACTCCCTCAGATCAGGCTATTTAACTAATCAACTTTTTCATATATCTTTCGGAAACGTAGATATGGTGATCCCATGGATATAGCGGTTCTCGTTAAACAGTCCCTAGATATCCAAGAGCTCAGGGTAGACCAAGATAGCGGTAAGGTGTACATAGAGGATGCTCCAACTAAAGCGGGAGATATAGAACTAAATGCTGCTGAGGAGGCCATTAAACTGAAGGAAAAGCTGAGAGGAAGAGCCGTTGCCTTCATGCTCTCCACTTGGGGATCGTCTGGCAAGAGGATGAAGGAGGCAAGGGAAGCTCTAACTAGGGTACTAGCTATGGGCTTAGATGAAGCGGTATTAATCACAGGGAAGGGAGCCGAGAGTGCGGATACCTTCGTAGTGGCAAAGGTATTAGCAGAGGAGATAAGGGATAAGTACTCCCTTGTTTTAGCTGCTGAAGGGAGTGAGGATAACTTCTCAGGTCTCTTGCCTGCTAGACTGGCTGCAGAACTTGGTTGGCCCTATATAGCCTATGCTATTTCAATAGAGGTGGATGGCGAGTTCGCTTTAGTTACGAGGAGCTTGGAAGATTATGAGGAGGTAGTAAAGGTAAGACTGCCTGTAGTAATATCTGTGACTCAGGAGATAAATAAGCCAAGGGTTCCTAAGCTCATGGAGATAATAAAAGCGAGGAAGAAGCCTCTAAATCAAAAAGAATTCAATGGAGAGATGGAACCTAAGCTACATGTAAGGGAACTGAGGGTTCCCAAGGTGGTGAGAAAGCACATCATAATAGAAGGAGATGCGGAAGAATCGGCTGAGAAGCTAATACAGGCCTTGAAGGGAGAAGGTGTATTATGAGGGGTGAATTTTCATGAGGGTACTGGCATTCAGCCATGATATAAGTTTGGCTCTAGAGCTTGTTTCAGCTGGAAATTCTTTAGGAGATGTATCCTTACTAATTACTTCAGATCAGGAGAAAAGCTCTGAGGAAATAATGGGACCAAATGAACTCCTCATATGTAAGGAAATCGAGAGTAGCGATCAGGAAGGGCTAGTAGAGCTACTTTCCTCGTTAGGTAAGGAATATGAGGTCCTGCTACTATCAGGAGATAGAAGAGGAAGGGAGCTAGTTGGTCAGATTGCCCAGAGGATAGGTGGATCTGCAGCTGTAGATGTTTCCTCGCTAAAGGAGTCAAATGGCAAGCTTGTCATCGAGAGGATGACCTTTGGAGGGAAAGCAATAGCTATCGAGGAAATGAGTATACCAGCAGTAATATCAATTCAAAAGGGTAAATTCAAGCCTATAGAGGGATTAAAGCCTTCAATAAGAGAGGTAAAACTATCCAACTTCGAAAGGAGAATCGAACTCGTGGAGAAGAGGGAGAAACCTAAGGTAGGTGTTCCTTTGGATAAAGCAGATATAGTAGTAGCTGTTGGTAGGGGATTCAGAAAGAAAGAAGATCTCAAGCTGGCTTACGAGTTAGCTGATGTTCTAGGTGGAGTTGTTGGATCTACAAGACCTCTAGCTGCTGATCTAAAGTGGATGCCGGAGGAAGTCTGGATAGGGATAAGTGGTGTCAGGATAGCACCTAAGCTACTTATAGTCATTGGGGCTTCTGGACAGCAGCAATTCGCTGCTGGTATTATGGATTCCGGTATTGTCGTAGCCGTAAATACAGATTCTAAGGCTCCGATATTCGAGCACTCTGACTATGGTGTTGTGATGGATCTCTACCAATTCATTCCCATATTAGTGGAGAAGCTGAGGGAGCATAAGGGTGCTTAGGACATGGTCGACTTCGACGTCATAGTGGTTGGCGCGGGACCTTCTGGATCTGTAGCTTCATACCTCTTGGCTAGTAAGGGGCACGAGGTTCTAATGCTAGAGAGAGGAAAGAGGCCTGGATCCAAGAGTATGTTCGGTGGAAGGCTCTATGCATGGTCCCTAGAGAAAGTATTCCCCAGCTTCTGGAAGGACGCCCCTGTGGAGAGGGAAGTCAAGAAGGAAGTTCTGGGATTCCTTCACCAAGATAGAGGGATTGAGGTAAAACTGAGCACTGAGCCCGAAGCTAAGAGTTTCACCCTCCTGAGGGCGAAGTTTGATAAATGGCTTTCTGATAAGGCAGAGGATGCGGGAGCTGAGGTAATCTCGGGTATAAAGGTCAGATCCCCCTTGATAAAAGATGGCAAGGTTAAGGGGATAGTGGCTGAGGATGGGGAGGAGATAGAATCGCATGTCGTCATAGCTGCGGATGGGGCCCTCAGTTTCATGGCAGAGAAAGCAGGACTCAGGCAGAAATTATCCAGGGAGGATTTTGCTGTAGGAGCTAAAGAAGTTATAGAGCTGCCAAGGAGTGTTATAGAGGATAGATTTGGGCTAGAAGGTGATGAAGGAGCTGCACAACTTTACATAGGAGATCTGACCCAAGGAGTAATAGGTGGTGGTTTCCTCTACACTAATTTGGAAAGCGTCTCCTTGGGGGTCGTTATGAGGATCGGATCTCTAGCGGAGAATGTTGGACATATCAATACTGCTATGTGGGGCATCACTGAGAAGTTCAAGTCCCATCCCATCATCAGGAAGTACTTAAAAGGAGGAAAGATCGTCGAGTACTCAGCCCACATAATACCTGAAACACAATTTTTAAGGGAAATTAAGCTTTATACTGATGGAATGATAGTGATAGGGGATGCTGCTGGCTTCTGCGTTAACTATGGGGTTACTGTAAGGGGGATGGATTTCGCCATAGAGAGCGCGATAGCTGCCGCTGAGACAGTGGATGATGCGTTAAGTAAGGGAGATGTATCATCCTCCAATCTGAAGAAATATAGGTCTCTACTTGAGAGAGGAATACTGAGAGATCTTGGCAGAGCCAGGAAGGCAGTCAGCCTCATGGAAGATAGGAGGCTCTACACATCCATACCTAAGATAGCAGTTAGAACACTAGAACACCTCTTTAAGGTAGATGGAAAGCCTAAAGATAGTCTTTATTCGAAGCTTAAGAAGGAGCTCTCTGAGGAAAATATGTCAGTCATTTCCTCCCTTTTATTAGGGTGGAAGGCTATCAGAAGCCTGTAGGTGATATTTATGTTTCCAGGCCTGAATGATGTATTCATCGTTGGAATGGCTCGCACTCCAATCGGAAAGTTCGGTGGATCCCTCAGGAACTGGTCAGCTCCCATGCTTGGAGCGGTAGCAATTAAAGCCTCCCTTAAGAGGTCAGGATTGGATCCTCATGATGTAGATGAGGTGATAATGGGGAACGTGATACAGGCGATGGTCGGGCAGAATCCAGCTAGACAGGCGTCCATACTAGCAGGTCTTCCGGTTACCATACCCGGTTTCACCGTGAATAAGGTCTGCGCATCTGGAATGAAGGCGGTATCGTTAGCTGCCCAAAGCATTGCCCTTGGGGAGAACAAGGTAGTTATCGCAGGAGGAATGGAAAGCATGAGCATGGCTCCATACTCCCTCCCATCTAAATGGAGGTGGGGAGTGAAATTCGCCTTCGCGGGAGAGAAGCTCATAGATCTCATGGTTCATGATGGATTGGTGGATCCACACACAGGTTTGTTGATGGGTGAAGAGGCTGAAGAAACTGCGAAGAAGTGGAAAATAAGCAGGGAGGAGGCTGATGAGTTCGCTGTTTCTAGTCATATGAAAGCAGCTGAGGCCACAAGAAAAGGTTACTCTTCTAGGGAGATAGAGCCTATAAGAAAAGGAGATGAGGTAATTTTAGATAGAGATGAGGGGATAAGGCCTGACACTAGTTTAGAGAAGGTATCAAGGCTCAAGCCCGTCTTCATCCCCAATGGAACAATAACCGCGGCTAATGCCTCTCAGCTGAGCGATGGAGCATCAGCTCTAGTTCTAGCTCACAGAGATGTGATTGAGGAAAGAGGATTGAAGCCCGTGGCTAAGATAATTGGATTTGCGTCCGCAAGTGTGGAGCCAAAAGATTTCATTGAAGCGCCAATCCCAGCTACTGAAAAGCTACTTCAAAGGCTTGGAATGAGAATAGGTGATTTTGATCTTTATGAGCATAATGAGGCCTTCGCCCTAGCTAGCCTAGTGGTAGCCAAGGGACTGGGAATCCCGATGGAGAAGCTCAATGTATTTGGAGGTGCTGTTGCCATTGGGCATCCCCTCGGTAACAGCGGAGCTAGGATCTTGGTAACCCTGATAAACGCTCTTCAAGTAAAAGGAGGTCGTAAGGGCTTAGCTACCATATGCCATGGTGGAGGAGGGGCTCAGAGCATGGCTATAGAGCTGATATAATAGGATAGGTTAGGTAGGGTTTAGAAATGGTACATATCAGGCTTTATGGATGGATATCCGAGGATAGAGGATGGAGGGAAAAGGAGATAGAGTTTAGAGGAAGCCTAAAGGACTTACTTGCATTAGTAGATGAAAAGATAGGGGATTTTGTACTGAGGGGAAAGCTACTCATCGCAGTGAATCATAGGGTGGTAAGTGATCTAGATGAAAAGATCGGGGGAAACGATATAGTAGCAGTATTGCCGATATTCTCGGGTGGTTAGCTTGGGAAGGACATACATCACAGAATCTAACATAAACGTCGAAGCTGAACTCAATTCTCTACTGAAGGCTTCCAATGAGATAGGGGCAATTGTAACATTTAGGGGTGTAATAAGAGGCTCTTCGGATGGAAAGGAGATAGAAAAGCTCTATTATGATTATTATCCTGAGATGGCTGAGAGGTCCCTGAGGGAGATAAGGGAGAAGGCCATTTCCAGATTTGATGTAATGGATGCGACGATAGTACACAGGGTAGGCGAAGTCAAAGTTGGAGATATTGCTCTTTTAGTCATAACAGCTGCTAAACATAGAAAAGAAGCTTTTGATGCTGCCCAGTGGATAGTAGATGAGATAAAGAGGTCTGTAGCAATATGGAAGAAGGAGATATTTAAGGAAGGAGGGGGGAAGTGGGTTGGCGTGGAGGATCATTGAGTTAAGCCTTATGCGGTATAACTATGATAATACTAAAAGCAATATAGTATGCTATCCATTTGGATGCGTTGTCATAGTTCGGTGATGTATTTTGATGGTGGATATAACCAAGAAGCCTCCTATCTATAGAGAAGCAACAGCTTATGGTAAGATTAAGCTCAAAAAGGAGACGATAGATAGGATATTGAGGGGGGAAGTTAAGAAGGGAGATGTACTCACGGTGGCTAGGATAGCTGCCGTGCAGGCGGTCAAGGACACCCCCAGGTTAATTCCTCTCTGCCATCCGATCCCGATAACAGGCGTAGAAGTGAAGTTCAATATAGGAGAGGAGCATGTAGAGGTGGAGGTTACGGTCAGATCCATTGGACAAACGGGCGTTGAGATGGAAGCGCTAAGTGGAGTAACAGCTGCCCTCCTTAACGTATGGGATATGGTGAAATATCTAGAGAAAGATGAGATGGGAAATTATCCGACCACCGGAATTGAGAATATAAGGGTACTGAGGAAGATCAAGGAAAGGGAAAGGAAAGGTGAATAGCTTGCTCGTCGATAGGTGGGGTAGGCCTGTCAATAGCTTGAGGATCTCCATAACTAATGCCTGTAATTACAACTGTTTCTTTTGCCATAGGGAGGGACATGATGTCAATGGAAGCGAGATGACTCATCAGGAGATAGGGAGACTTGTCCGCTTATTATCTGGTCTAGGGATCAAATATGTTAAGATAACTGGAGGAGAACCCTTGATTAGGAGGGATGTAGAGGACATCATACGGGAGATAAGAGATTCGAAGGTTGAAGAGATCAGTATGGTCACCAATGGTTGGTTTCTAACAGAGAGAGCTTGTTCTTTGAAGGAAGCCGGGCTTTCAAGAGTTAATATAAGCATACACTCCCTGAAAAGAGATGTGTATAGGAGAATAACGGGTGTGGATGGACTGGACAGGGCCTTAAGATCAGTGGATAAGTCTATTGAATGTGGATTAACGCCTGTTAAGATAGATTTCACTGTACTCAAGGGCTATAATGAGAACGAGCTTTGGGATATGATCGATTACACTTCCAATAAGGGTATTAAGCTTCAAATCATAGAGCTACTGCCGATAGATCCTTCCTTGATCAAATACTACTATAGTTTGAAGGGATTTGAGGAGGAACTTTCAAAGAGAGCGGTTAGAAAGGAAGTAAGGGATCTGCAGAGCAGACCCATATACCACCTAGGAAACGGAGCCACAGTAGAGATAGTTAGGGGAACTGTGAATCCATACTTTTGCATGAAGTGCACTAGGCTGAGGGTGACAGCAGACGGATACTTCAAGACCTGTCTCAGGAAGGATGACGATCTCGTAGATTTCCTCAGCATTATGAGGTCAGGAGGGTCTGATGAGGACCTTATAGAGGCTTTCAAGGAAGCAGTTAGGATCAGGGAACCATTTCACAAGCTTCCTGGACTTAGGCCTAGGTACGATGACGTACAAGTGATCTAACCCTAATTTAATTTAATTGAATAATCCATTACAAATTACCACATCATATTATCCTCGTCTTTCACGCCTAAGCCTAGCTCTTTAGCTAGTTCCAAGGATTCCTTCTCGGTAGACCTCATTATATCATCAACTGGAAAACCAATCTCCTTATAATGGATTGCCATTCTCCAAGTCGCCATTAGATCGGCAAGCTTGGATATCTTCGCTTCCATAGTGATGCCTTCCTCATATTCCCTCCAAATGTTAACCAAATCTAAAGGAACGCCTGAACCTAGCAAGGCTTCCTCCTCTAAGTCTTTCTTTCTAACGCGCTTATTAGTCCATAATGGTATATCTCCCACGATTCCTTCAGCTAAGTCGTGTATGAGTACCATATTGAGCACCTTATTTTCATTAAACTTCCTCTCTCTCTTCTTCAGCTCCTTCATCAGGTCAACAGCAATTAATAAGGCTAGAAACGTGTGCTGAGAGACGGTCTCTGCCATTGAAGGGGGTATCCCTAACTGCATCCATCCAGTCCTTGCAAGCCAGTTGACTTTCATGCCTAGGTCGATTAGCATACATGAGCAAGTAACTGAGAAATATAATGATTAATTATTCGAAGATCATCAATCCCTTTTATGCTATCCTAGTAAGGCTAATACAGAGGATATCGCAGCTGTGGTAATCAGATCTGCCAAAGAGGTTGATATGGGTATTGTGAAGTTATCTGGATCGAGCTTCCTACTGGTTAGTACTACAATTAGGGTAGTTATGAGAAGCATCGCTGGGAAGGCTATTAAAAATGTGATTATGCTCACTAGCGGATTGCCACCCAGAAACCAGAGGATTCCTCCCATTAAGGAGAAAAACCCTAGAAATGTACCAAATATGCTAACTACCTCTGGAATTACATCACCTAGGAGGATCTTACTTTTTATCATACCTAAGAAGAACCTCGTAGTCAGTATGGAACCTACTATGGAGCTAGCATCTCCTAGTTCGGTTAACATGGCAGGGTATATGAGTAGGATCCTAGGATCTGATATGGAAATGGCTTCTCCCAAGAAAGCGCCTGTTAAACTTTCTATTCCAACTACAATAATCGTAGCAGCTAGTATTTCCGTTAATATCCTAATGAATCCTCTGGAAAACCAAAATAAGATTATTATAATAGATATTGCTAATATGATCAGAGCGACTATCATTTCTATTATGCTATTAGCGTATCTTATCGCGTAGATATATAGTAGAGTGACTACTATATCAGCAGCTGTTGAGGTGAGTGGATATACAACTATATCTGGGTCTAGTCCTCTCTTGAATGATTTAAAGGCTACCAAGATCTTTAAAGGTAATAGTATCAGAGCTACGCCGGATATCGCTATTAAGGAAACGGAGAAGAGCTCCAAGTAGCTTATTTTCCCTCCCACCAATAACAGAGGGAGAGGAGATATTACTGATGCTAAAAGGGAAGCTGTTATGGTAGTAGATAGGATTTCCCATAATTTCTCATTTTCCCTGCTCAAATTAGGTTTTACCGTACCTAAATTTAGGGCTGAGGTTAATCTACCTACAAAAGAGCCCGAAATCGCCCCTCTAGCCCCTATAACTGGAGGATAGAGCATTGATGCCCAAGCTACATTTGTGGGGAAGTAGGCCCAGAGGATTGTGCCTGCTAGGATGTCGCCGAATCCATAGATCGCGGAGATAAACGCCTGTGGTGCTGTTCTCTTCGATCTCTGCCAGAACATGGTCTGTCCTCTCGCCTTCGGGTAATCTATGCTTGATGGTAAATATGCTTCCAGTTTGTTTTAGATAATTCTTTCCCGAACTCCAAGTGTATTAATAGGATATGTCGAATTCAGGTGGAAAACCCGTGTTCCGTCTGGAAGATTTCTGCTGTTTCCCAGCATACTTATAAAGTTTATTCCATATCTCTAACTTTCTCTTAGTCAACCGAATACTTTTTAAGTAGAAAATAATCAAGGATCGTTGGTCGCTAGCCCGATCCCTAAGAAATAGCAGGAGGAGACTACATGGCCGCGGTAGAGGAAACTGTAGGTACCCTAAAGCAAAGGGAGAGAGAGCTTCGACAGAAACTTTCAGATCTTCGAAGTCAAAGGAGATCTCTTATAGAGGAGTTGAAGGAACTTAGAGCTAAGAGATCCAGTCTCATAGAAGAGATAAAGGGTAAGAGAGCCAAGTTGAGAGAAGTCATAGAAAATAAGAGGAAACTACAGGGAGAGTTAGCTAAGATAAGAAAGGAAAGAGAGGAAGCACTTGAGAAGTTTAGACAAGCAAAGGATGAAGCTCTGAAGATCAAGCAGGAATATGAAGATCTAGTGAACTCCGTTGGAGTTCCTGAGAGGGTCCTCAGGAGGAGGATCTCTAGACTTGAAAGGAGGATAGAAACTTCTCCGCTCACGAAGGATCAGGAAAGAGATATAGTTATGCAGATTAGTCAATATGAAGCCATGTTACAGGACTTAAACAGGGCTAAAGCCCTCAAGAGGAAGCTAATAGAGATGATGGCTGAAGCTGAGAGGTGGAGGTTCTTCGTTAGAGATTCAGGAGAGAAGATAGGGGAGATAAAGAATCAATTGAAGGAAATATACGAGTATATAACAAAGGAGAAAGAGGAACTTGATAGAAGAAGGGAAGAAATCGACGAAATTAGTAAGATAATTAATGAGAAGAGTAAGCATGTCGATGAAATGAGAGAGGAGATGGAGAAAATTAGAGAGGAGATCAGATCTATACAGGAGGAAATAAGGCATAGATTCGAGAAGATAGTATCGAGTAGTAAGGAGACCGAGAGAAAACTCAAGGAAAAGCTAGCTGAGGAAGCCTTCAAGAAATATAAGGCGGGAGAAAAGCTGACTATAGATGAGCTTAAGGTGCTAATGGAGCTTGGACTCCTTGAGAAACCAGCAGGTGGTTGAACTTTTTATCTTATGACGGCCTAATCCGTAAGGATGGGAAAGGAGAAGCTTAAAGAGAAGATACTCATAGTCTGCGTCGATAGGGACGATGATCTAGGGGTCAAAACAGGAGTAAAGGGTCCCGTCTTAGGTAAGGAGGCCAATATAGAAGCCGCATCTAAGTTGGCCCTAGCTGATCCCACAGAAGCTGACGCAAATGCAATATTTGGTGCTGTAAAGGTCTATGATGAGGTCAGGCAGCTATTCCCCGATTCTTCAACTTCAGTCGAAGTAGTAACAATTACAGGTCACCCTAAAAGTGAGCTACTAGCTGATGAAGAGATAAAAAGGCAGATAGAACTTGTTGTAGATAGATTTAATCCGGATAGCATAATCTTAGTGTCAGATGGAGCTGATGACGAGCTTGTAATACCACTACTCATGAGGTATGCTCCAATAAGGAGCGTTAGAAGGGTAATAGTTCAGCAAAGCAGGGAGATAGAGCATACCTACATACTTTTGAAGAGGTATTTCGAGAAGCTCATGAAGTCCCCTACCTCTAGAGCTCTTCTTTTCGGCTTACCTGGAGCTTTGCTTCTCTTGGCAGGTATTTTTTCCGTATTAGAGCTTCAGAGATACTTATATATAGGGGCGCTGGTCGTTGTAGGCACCATATTTCTAGATAAGGGATTCGATCTATCAGATAAACTGAGAAGAGGAGTAGGTTACTTTGGGAAGCAGATAGGCCTTCTCTCCTTTATAATGGGAATATTCGGCATACTTATCTCGCTCTTCTTCTCCTATAGCAGGGCTACGTCTCTTGCAGCTCAGAATTACCCACTTGAGCTCATAATGGCAAAGCTCTTTCAGGAAGCGAGTGGATTCATAGCCCTCTCCTTAGTCCTCATGTTCGCTGGCAGCGCCATAGAGAGTCTCGCAGTAAGGAAGGTCGATGCTTTTGAGAAGATAATGGGTGCTGGGCTCATACTCTCCCTCTGGATGTCCTTCTATTTCATCGGTCAATATATGGAGGGAACCATAGGTTTGATTAGGTTCCTATCCATGCAGATGGGAGCATTAATATTCGCCATATCAATCTTCTTTATTACCCTTAGACTTGGTAAGGTCTTCCGAGACAGAGGTTGGGAGTGATATATAGAGATCTGCTGCCTTCTTCAAAGCCGTACTAAATCCTGGCTCAGCTCCTATAACTATAACCTCCTTCCCTTCTTCTTTAGCCCTATGAACTATGGGCATGTAGGCTGCACTCCTAGCAACTAAGACCAAGGAGTCTACCTTATCGTTATATATGGAATCCATCGCCGCTATTGTGAAATCTACCTCCACTTTGCCAGTAGATATTACTGCCCTGAATCCAGCATTCACAACAGCCTCTACAAGCTTTTCAGGGGCTTTTCTGTCTAAGACAACAGTAGCTATCCTAATTCTACCTTCATTCTCAATAAGCTGCCTAATCTCCTCCAGATCTATTCCTAGCTCCTTCCTCAGGATATTAGGGCCATCAACTATTATCGCTAACTGTTTTCCCCTTTTCTTCCTCACACTTCTCAAGACCTTCATTCCTATCGATGGGTTCAATACACCATAACTTATATAGGCTTCTTTCTGGTAGCCTTGAGGCAAAATGTTTTGCCCAAAGTGCGGAACCCTGATGAGACCTAAAAAAGTTGGAAATAGGCTTATCTATTATTGCCCAAGCTGCGGTTATGAAATGAAGGAAAATCCGGGCAGATCAACTGCGGTAACGACGAGGGTCGCTTCAGATAACGATGATGTGGTGATAGTTGAGGGAGGAAAGAAGATGTCAGCCCCAGTGGTTGAGGCTAAGTGCCCTAAATGCGGAAATGACAGAGCTTATCTCCAAATAGTTCAGACTAGGGCAGCCGATGAGCCTCCAACGAGGATCTATACATGCACTAAATGCGGCTACACGTGGAGAGAGTACTCCTAAACGTTAGTATTTTATTCAACCAACTCGCTAGAGTTGCGAGATTGCTTCCAATGCTACGAAAATTAGGTCTTCTTGAGGTGGCTTCTCGAACACGAGGCCGTTCTTTATATAAGGTGAGACTACAAGCAGTATGCCACCCGCTCTTATATCAGCTCCTTCCGCGTTGTATCTAGAAGCTAGGGATAAGATAACTGAAAACTCCATTTCAGTGGCTAGTACCCTCATTCTCTCCAGAAAATCATGCCTTCTCTTAACCAGCTCTGGCTCCGAAGAGAGATTAGGTTCTTCAAACTCGTATAGGACGTCCTTTGTGTGTATGTACCCTACATGAAGGTTAAATCCCCTTCTGTATCCCCTTAGCTCAGCTGATCTGATTAAGGCCTTGGTTACTTCGTCAGATGGGATAGGATGTATGTCCCCAGAGATCTTCTTAGAGACGCATTCGTCTATCACGACGCCGCTTGGTATAACTAAGTGACCCACCTCAACCTTGCGTTGGAGGCTACCGCAGGTACCCACCCTCATTAAGACCCCTCTCCTGTTAATCGCCTCTATAACCTCTCTAACTACTATAGAGGCAGATGAGGGTCCCATTCCAGTATCTACGGCGGCTAAGTCAACTCCCTTATATTTCCCTATTGCTACAAGCTGTCTTCCATTATCTACAAGCTTTCCACCTATATAATCGGCTATGCGTTTAACTCTTCTTCTAGATCCAGATAGAAGCACTCTGCCTGGGAGATCCCCTGGAGATACACCTATGTGATATAAGATCATTCATCGACCACCAAGCCTAAGCTCCTCATATCGCTCAAAAAGTTGGGATAGGAATCTGAAACCCACTCCTGTCCCTCAATTACACAGGGCCTAGAGGAACCTGCGGATAAAACAGCAAGGGCCATGAAGATCCTGTGATCTCCCCAAGAGTTAAGCTTCACCCCTCCCACGACATGACCTCCCCTGATGACTAAACCGTCCTCTAGCTCTTCAACGTGGACTCCGGCTTTGGATAGCTCCCTCCTCATATTAGATATCCTATCACTTTCCTTCATCCTAGCATGCGAGACTCCCCTTATTATACTAGTGCCTGGAGCAAAAGAAGCGAGAACTGCTGCTACTGGCAGTAAGTCAGGAGCATCTCTCAGATCTAGTTCAGCAGATTTCGTAGGTTTACCTGATACCATGATATACCCATGGCCAATGTCCACATCCACACCGAAGGATTTGAGGACTTCCACTATCATGGAGTCCGCTTGCGGCAATTCCATATTTAGATTCGATATTTCTAATTCGCCTCCAGTAATGGAGGCCGCTGCCATGAGAGGGGCAGCCAAGCCAAAATCTCCTGGAACTGAGAATCTCAACCCTAAAGGCTTAGAAGGCCTGACCGATATCTTAGTAAATCCGGCATTTACCTTCAAATCTACTCCCGCTTCTCTCAACAAGAAAGCGGTCATATCCAAGTAAGGCTTAGAGACAAGTTCTCCTTCCGGAATGAGTTCTACTCCGGAGCGAGATAGGGCACCAGATATCATGAGGGAGGAGAAGAATTGGGAGCTTATACTTCCAGGGAGAGAAACGATTCCTCCATCAAGCCCCCCTCCCCTGACTATTAGAGGAGGCTTCCCGTTCATTCGAGTACTTACTGCCCAACCTCCTAATTGCATTATTGCATTTAATAGTGGACCCATGGGCCTATTCCGAAGGCTGTCGTTTCCTGTCAGTACGGTATATCCGGCATCGGTGAGCGACGATATTGAGGTAAAGAACCTCATGGTGGTTCCCGATCCGCCACAGTATAGGACATCTGATGGTATTTTAGGCCTAGATGGTGGGTCTACCTCAATAATAGCTGCTTTGCGTCTCTCCATGACTTTAACATTCACCTTAGCACCCATCTGCTCAATGGCATTCAAGGTAGCCCTAACGTCATTAGCGAGGGAAACATTACTGAGTAAGGATCTACTTCGGGAGAGGAGAGATATTGCTAAAGCTCTGTGGGAGTAACTCTTAGATGGAGGAGCTCTTATCCTTCCCCTTACCTTGGACGGTCTTATAAGTACCATCTAGGACGCATGAATTGAGCCTATAAAACTTACCTGTTCACCTGAGATCGCAGTTCATATCTACTGCTGTGAGTCAGCCTAAGGAAGCTCGGAAAGAGGAATAAGCCTATTTAGGGACCCATATCTTGTCAAAAAGACATGTTAATTTAACTAAACTGACTAATTAGATAAGTTAAGTAGATAGTTAAATGCAGATGAACGTAGAACAGGTGAAGTGAAATAGGGTGATGGATTGCCAAAGAAATTGAAGTTTAAGGGGAAATACAGGGAGAAACTGCTGTCAGGTAGGAAGAAGAGTACCATAAGGAGGGGAACCTCGTTAAGGCCCGGAGATAAGGTGATAATAGAGAGCGGGGAAGAGAGCCTTGGAGAGGCATTGATTAAAGAGGTTTCAGATGTAAGGGTTGAGGAGCTAACCGATGAGCATGCGAGGGAAGATGGATTCTCCAATCTGAAGGAACTTTTGGAGGAATTGAGCTCTATATATGGTAGCCGTATCCTGAGAAAAGGGACTAAACTAAAGTTGATAAAGTTTGATATGGAATCCAAGCAGGGTTGATAAAGGTGAGCTTTGGAGCTTTCTTACTTCCAGCAAAGAGCGAAGAAGAGTTATCTAGGGATTGGGATGCCATAGTAATAGGAGGAGGACCTGGAGGTCTTACTGCTGCTATTTACCTAGCGAGATATGGTCTTCGGGCTCTAGTAATAGAGAAGGACTCCCCTGGAGGGAAAGTATCTATAAACCCCATAGTTGAAAACTACCCTGGTTTTCCATCAATATCTGGGGAACAACTTTCCAAGATATTTCATGAGCATGCTATCAAGGCAGGGGCTAAAATACTCTTCCCAGAGGAGGTAGTTAAACTTGAGCTTAGGGGAGATTGGAAGAAGGTCTTCACCAAAAGCGGAAAGGAGTTCTCGGCTAGAGCTTTGATCATAGCAACAGGAACTGAAGATAGAAGATTGGGCGTCCCTGGTGAAATAGAGTTCTATGGTAAAGGTGTTAGCTACTGTGCCGTCTGCGATGGTCCTCTTTTCAAGGGCAAGAGGATAGTTGTTGTAGGGGGAGGAGATACAGCGGCTATATCGACTCTATATCTAGCAAAACTGGCCAGTGAGGTCATCTTAGTTCACAGGCGCGATAGGATGAGAGCTGAGAGAGCCCTAGTGGATAGGGTACTATCCCTACCTAATGTAAGTTTCAAGTGGGACAGTGTGCTAACGGAGATCATCGGCGATAGCAAAGTAGAAGCTGTAAAGATAAAGAATTTGGTCACTGAGGAGGAGGAGTTCGTTGAGATAGATGGAGTATTTATCTTCATCGGAGTTGAGCCCCAGAGTTCCTTAGCAAAACAGGCTGGAGTCAAGGTAGATGAAAAGGGATTCATCATCGTTGATTATTGGCAACGTACCAACTGTTTTGCCGTCTATGCTGTAGGGGATGTAACAGGAGAACCGATGCAGATAGCGAAGGCTGTTGGAGATGGAGTAAAGGCTGCGACAGACATACATGACAGGATATTTGGGGGGGCCTATGGGGAGCCCAAGGCATCATGGCATCCAGCTCCTTGCTTGTCAGAGAATAATGAATAATAGGTAAGATCACTCCTAAGCCGTTCGTCCCTACCGTTTCATTCTGTTTAAAATTGTAGCATATTGTGTCTGCGGTAGGACATCCACCGTCGCCAGTCCAGCAATGGTAAGCCACATTCAGGAGGGGGACGAACTCAGCCGTTGCCTTTCTGTGCTCAGCTGGGGTCGGGTGGTTATCGCCTCCCTCGAAGGGATAGACAAGGAAGCTGCTCTTCAGCCTCCATGGAATAGGTAGCCGAGGTTTAAGGGCCTTCAGTCCATCCCTAGAGCACACAGATGCCCAATTACCCATCAAAAATCCCCTTCAATGATATCTCGGCACGTCAACTTCGCTCGGAAACCCTCTAATGTAGCGGAAGAGCGCGCGAGATCAACTTTATATCTCAATGTCTCATGCATACACACATGCCTAGGACTATAACCATATCCGATGATGTGTACGAGGAGCTTAAGAGGATCAAGGGAGATAGGAGCTTCTCTGAAGTTATAAGATCCTTGCTCAGGAAGAGGAGCAACTTAGATGTTCTTATGATAGCCTTCCGGACCAGAAGCGATGAGGAGGTCGCTGAGCTGAGGAGAGAGCTCAAGAGGGTGGAGAAATGGATGCGATTCTTGATACAAGCGTGATTATAGAGATATTCAGGGGGAACGAGAGGGTGAGGGATCGACTCGCTGAGATGGGCATGAGCTACGGTATATTGACCATAACCTTTTTTGGTTCCTCATTTGGTAGCAGATCGCTGCGATGCGTGGCCATCTTATACTCACTTATTGAATTATATTCCATATTCTTTATATATAAATATGGAGTGCAATTCCATAATGGGTTTCCTGAAGGAGATGACCAGCGAGTACCTAGGCTCCCTCAAGTACGTCAGGGAGATACCCCGGAACCTCAGCTTGCCCTCCTCTCCCCCGGATGTAGTAGCCATCTTGGGACCTAGGAGGGTAGGAAAAA
>JAOZGJ010000070.1 GCA_027491785.1 Thermoproteota archaeon
GATTCCCTCAGGCTACAATGAGGATAGAAGTCCTGCCGATAGTTTAATCATCTTTTCAAGGAAGCGTGTCTATATAGAGAGGGGTTTCTCCCTGTGTAAGAGTGTAAATAATCCTAACTCTTCGTCGTAACCCAATAGGGATGCTATAATCGCTTTCAGAATTCCTTCATGTAGTTGTGCCATGGGAGATCTCCAAGCCTTCTATCCTGACACTACCCCTTCCCACTGACTTGCTTCCTCCGAGTTGAATCCCCACCTCGCTGGCGAACCTCACTATCATCTCCAGTAACTTCTCCTCCAGTGAGCCCTCACGTACCTCCGCGAGCATTACGGCCCTGAACTCGGATCCAGGAGCCACTACCTCATCAGCGAAGAGACGATTCTCCATTACCTTCAGTCTGCGCCTGTCAATAGATGTGCGGGTGATCGATTGCACGGTAAACTTCGTTGGAAGGGCGTCGGAGAATCTCACGCCCGCTGATATGCCTGGCGCACCGAAGAGTCTGCATATGGGACAGAAATAGGCTGCTTTTTCCCCTGCACTTCCGAACCTCCTGTCAAGTATCTCCCTCTCCTTTTGGCTCAATCCTGATAGCAGCTCCTCCACAATGCTCTCTCCTACCTCGTGGATCACCGCACCGCCGTTTCTCCTGTGTGAGGACATCACCTTCATCTCAGGTTCATCGAGCAGCTCCGCCCACGATCTCCCAAGCATCTCGCCGATGGATCTGAAAGCGCCCTTGAGGCTGCTGGAAGGTATCACTGGAAGGTATTTCAAGCCTTTGGAGGTCATCACAGGCACCCTGAGGACCTCCTTAATCATCCCTCTCTCCCGTCCGCTACCGATGGTGAGAGGGGTTAGCACTTCTATTCTGAGCACGTAGCTACGAGTAGATCGGATCATCATACCACCAACCCAATGGTTGCAGGATGTTCAGGCCAAGGACAGCGAGGCCGTCCCATCCAAGGATGGATCCTATAGCGAGCACCATGCCCACATCATCCTCACTCCCTTCGGACTCTAAGACGAATATGCTGCCCCTATCGGAACATGCGAGCGATGGTCTAGGAATGCCCGTAGGATACGATACAGAGAGGAATCTAGTCCTTCTCCCTATGGCCATTGGACGACCGTTCCTATCCACGGCTAGGCCCAAGTCGGCGCCGACTCCCAACCAATCAGGATCCAGGGAGGGCAGGAAGGAGGATATTCCCCAGCCCATCATTCTGCATGCTGGAGATCTAGCATAAACTGTAACCCTTACTCTGGACCCCACATCGACCACCCATTCCTCTAATTTACCCTTGAGCTCTTGGATGAGGGGCTTTAGCTCCCATGTCCTGAGTATCCTAGCTTCAACCCTTCCAAGACCCCTGCTAGTTCCTCTACCTAGGTAGAGGAGGCCCTCTCTCTTCAGATATTCGCTAAATATCCCATCTCCTGTCCGATCAACCACCACAGTCCTGAACCTCTGGCCAGGGAGCAGGACCTCATAGTTGAAGAGCATTCCGGTCTCAGCGGACCTGAGGTACTTGTTTATGGACACCGAGGTGAGTACATCAGTATCCCCGCTGGGCGGGTAGTACTTCCTGATCCTTCCATCAAAGATGACAGGTTTCCTCTCTGCCTTAGTGGCGTTGGGTATGCCACGGGAAGAGCTGCAGAGGTTAGATGACCGGTCGATGAGCCTCGCTACCTCTCCCATATCATGTGCTAGGGTCAGTTCTGAGACCGCCTCCCTTCCCAGAGCATCCACAACCTCATCCTCCATCTTGCACCTTTGGATGAAGGGAGTGGGCGGCCTCGCCGTCACGCCTTCGACAGGATAGGCTGGATGAACTACTAGCTTGGGGTCGTTCATCTCGCTGCTGTACGTTTCCTCTCCAGCGTAACCCGATCTCACGGTCCACGTCACTATGCTCCCCCTGAGGGTTGATCCGGGTATCCAGCCGTATATTGAGGAATAACCCGTCCTGCCCACCCTATCCACCAGCAGGGTGGGACTTTCAAGCTTTATCTCTACAAGACTCACGTTCACGGGCATATATCCCACCTCCAGCTCTCTAAGTGCTTGAATTCCTGTAGTGGTACATCCCTCACCCTGATCTCCACAATTGCTCCCCTACCGAATGATCCGTTCGCCAGCTCATCCAACGCTGCCATGAGGAGCTTTAGGTACTTCCCATTTCCATCGCTCAGGAGGGTTATCTCTCCCTCGAAGAGCGTGCAAGGAGGTATAGCCTCCACGGTGAATAGGCCTCCCTCCCTAGCCTTCCCTCTCTCCGGATCTAGGGAGACCCTTGTGACAGTGATCGTGGGAACGTCCAGCTTCGGCCTGAGATTCGAGATGAGGAGTTTCGAGGATGAGTTGCTAGGGACGCCCGGCATGCCGAAGAGCTCACACACATCGCAGACCCTACCCATAGCCTCGTGGGCCCTCGAAATCATCCTTGGTTCAACTTGACCGCAGGAGGTGAAGCCAAACTTCCCTGCCGCCCTGTGGGCGGCAGTCCTGAGAGCACCCTTCAGGGAAGAACCGGGAATCAATATCTCTCCTCCTATCCTCACAGTGTTCACATCGGCTAGGGTAAGCCGGGGATAGGCCGAACCCATTGTGAGGAGGCTGAGATTCCTCAACTCAACTCCTATTCTCCTCATCTAGCACCACCCAGCATGATCTTACACAACCGATTGACGTCCTCCAAGGCAGCTCCTTCAGGAGTAAAGGTAGTCGTAATTACCTTATAGAGAGCCTTGCTCCTTTCATCCCTCTCTCTGGCCTTTGAAGCTGCAAACAGCCTGATCATGGACTCATATCCTATCTCACCAGGCGACACGTCGAATCTACCGGGTAAGACCTCAAGCTCCCTAGCTACGTTCCTTAACCTCCTGAGATTCGCCTCACTACCTTCCTTCTCAAGTTTCTCTCCCATACCACCTGATTTCTCCGCTAAATACTCCCTGTAGATGGACTTGAAGATCTCAGCATAGAATCTTTTGAGGTCCTCGTTGGTTGCGAACCAAGGCTTTCTCCCACCAGCCGTAACCCTCATAAGCGATGAGAGGAACTCCACTATATCAGGCCGCTTGCCGAGTATGGGCTTAGTTTTCCTTATTTGATCTGAATTCTTGCGGAGGGTCCAGAGTGGATCACAATCAGCTCTTCCTAAGGGTCCTATGACCCAAGGCTGGACAGTTAACCTCAGTGATGCAAGCACCCTCTCCCTCGTGGCCACGGCCTTACCAGTCAGCAGACCACCCTCAGTCACATCGAAGGCCATAGCACCCATGAATACTGGATACCTACCTACTTCCTTGGCCCTATCCAAGAGTTCCTCTGCTGCATCGAGTAGCGCCCAGATGTTGTGCCTAGCCGGAGCTGCAGCTAGCCCAATGGAAAGAGTCGCGCCCGTATGAGCGCAACGGTCTTCCCAGTAGGAGAAGCCCATTTCCCTCGCAAATTCCACCATGAGGACGATAGCGAGGGGTATTGATGCCCAAGATGGGGAGAATAGGAGGGCGTCATCTCCTCCCATATACTGGAGGCCTATTAGAAGTCTAGCTTCTTCCCTATCCGACCTTCCATCGAATGCTTTCAATCCCTCATAAATAGACCTCAGAGCGGTCTTGAACGATTTCTTCAGCGCAAGATCGATCCTAGCGCTCCTCTCAAGGGCATCGCTGAAACTGATGGATCTCGCCATGAAGGCCCCCATGAGGTTACCGTCTACCTTCAGGACGGCCACATTGAGCAATCTTCCTTCCTTAATCTCCTTAGGCGCGTCATGACCAGCTATTATTTCAATAAGGACGTCCCTGACCCTCTCACCTTCATCTCCCTCATTCCATCCGAGGCCGAAGGCCTCCTCCACCCTAATGCCCGATGTCGTGACTGCCCTCCTCCACTTTGACCTAACGTTACCCTTCTCAAAGAGCTCATATTTCCCCCTGCACTCCTCGCATACATAGAAGATCTCCTCTCCCATCCTTATAGGCGGATATACCGCTGGCCTCTTCCCGCAGTAATCACACGTTCTCTCTATTCCAGTTAGCCCCTCTACACTCGATTTTTCGTAAGGATCTTCTCCAGGCTCTAGAGGTTCCATTAGGGAGATCTTCTCCCTCAGGAGTTTACGATCTAACTCCTCGATTATTTCTCCGTAGTTCGATTTAAGCTCGGTAACTGCTATCCTCACGCCCAAGGGACCAAATCCTAGTGACAACTTCCCCTTCCTCCTAAATGAGGATTTAAGTACCTCGGTAACCCCTTCCACTAACCCTTTGGGGACGATAGCCAATATATTTCCCCCAGCCGAGTAAAGGAAGCCTTCTACTGGATACCATACCCCGTACTTACCTGTAGAAAGGGTTTCCTGAACCGATCTTAGAGAGTTGAACATGACCGCTAAGTCCACTATGTAGCTGGATGCTGCCAGCAGCGGGAGCTTCTCAGACTCCCTGATGAAACTCTGTATGGATGCTACATCCAGCTTCAGTAAGAAGGTCTCAGGGAAGGTCTTAGGGGAGATATCCTCCACCTTAACCTCGCGGAAGATCAGTGATTTGACGCATCTCTCCGTCAGCTTTCTTAGAGTCCCTGGTCTGCTTGATTCCAGTTCATCCCAAGCATCCCAGCTTCCCGGAGAGTAGAACCTGTTAAAGGTCTCTTCCTCGGACATCCCAGTGATCGAGGACAGCTCTTTTACTATCACCTCCTTAACTACGGATCCAAGCCTGTCTATACCCGAAGAGAAGTGATCTGCTTCTTTTATAGCTTGAACCTCTTTCTCGTAAGGACCCTTATATTCCCTCGCGTGGTGCGATCTCACTATCTCGATTATCGCCTTCATATCCTCTTCATCAATTAGACCCCTGAGAAGGACTTTTATCACCTCCACTCCCTTAATAACGTGTCTCCTTGGCTCCAAAGGCTTTCCGACATCGTGAAGTAGTGAGGCTATCCTTAGCCTAGCCATTTCCCTCCTTCCTAACCCGAGCCTGTATCCCCTAGACCATGCTAAGGCCGAAACGGCCATCCAATGTATCATTAGGCTGGACAAGTTGTAGCCAGGCCTAGTGTCTGCTGGATATCCCGTGAGAACTACCTCTGATCCCTTAGCTGCCTCATTCAATATGCTGAAGAGGCTGGCCAGTTGATCCTCCACATCCCTGTCGAAGAGGATCTTCAAGACCTCCCGCATGGTAGTGAGAGTCGGGAGTGTTTTCCTAAGTATCCTATAGGAAAGGTATGCCTTGAATGGAGAAAGGTGCAAGCCCTCCACCGGTTCCCTTAGGAGGGGTGCTTTGAAGAAGAGAGCTATCATATCAGCTATGAACTCGAGTCTCTCCTCCTGGGGAGCCTCTCCCAATCCAGATAGTTTCATCGACTCTTCTAGGAATCTCCTGAGGTTTGACAGGTAAGCCAAGAATACATCTGGACTGGGAGCCTCTGTGACCAGTAATATGCCTCCCTCAGGGTTCCTAGCCGGAACCAAGTTTCCCTTAACTATCACAATCATCGCCTCCTAGGATCTCTCCCACATAGGGGCCTTTCTTGCCTCTGTAGCTGATGGAGGGATGCAAATAGATCTTCTTGGCGATCTCCGATTTCCTGAACCACCCAGGCCCCATATTAATCTCATACTCATGGTTAGTCCTAAATTTTGGTGGAACGTAGGAAAGCGGGATCTCTTCCTCTCCTTCTATCAGGTAAAGGACCTGAGTCAGATCCTTGGAGAGCCTCACCACGAGTCTGCGATCAGACAGGCAACCTCACCTCCCCCCAGTAGTCGGAATACCTCTCTCTAGCTATTGACACTGATAGTCTCCAGAGCCCATTCGCTTCTACCTTTATCCTGCCATCTCTGAGCTCGAAATCTATCCCTAAACGTCTCAACGTCCTACTAGAAGTTGGAAGGAGGAACCACTCTTTCGGCTTTATGAGGATTTTTCCCATTCTCCCGTCTGGGTGATCTCTATACTTCCCGAATCCCACAAGGAGAGGCTTCATATCTCCCATACCAATCAGAACGAGTCCCAGCTCGTAAGGTTCCAAGTTTGTGAAGGCCATCGTTCCCTCGGCCTCGCATCCTCTTGGAATCACCTCCACGAAGCCTGTGAAAGAGGCATTAAAGACTTCAGGATCACAGGGGAATATCACTGATGGGAAGTGTATCCTCGCAGCGAGACCAGGGGCCCCGAATATGTCACATACCTTACACACCGCGCTAAACCTAGTGTAGTCACATGGTCCTCCCCTGTCCTCTTGGGAGGAGGGATATATGTCTTGGTGCCTCCATCCGGATCTTCCCTTCTCAGCAATAAATACGCCCCTCTCTGAGACGGAGAAGCATGAGGGTACCTTCCCTTGGTAGCCTCTGAAGGAGAGTTCCAGTCTAGATCTCACGGCACCCTTCAGAGAGCTGCCAGTTATGGTGGGATATCTCTCCCTCCCTAAGGAGAAGACCTCAGCGATGTCCCTGCCCATCAACCTGCTTTCAACGATTTCTCTAAGCTTAGCTATCTTGTAATCAACACTCCCTGCAGCCTCCTTCAGCTGATCTAGTATCTCACCAGCTCCTCTAATGGAAATACCAGTTCCACCTATATGAACAGGTTCTAGGACCTCGATCGTGAAGACCAAGCTCCCAGTTAGGTTTTCCATTATGTCTCTGGGTGTAGGAGGTGACCTGATGACCGTTAGCCTAGCCATTTCCCTCCCTACCCTGTTCGAGCCATTCATCGGCCAGTTTTGAGAGCTTATTCAATAGATCCCATGTGCTACCGTCATAGGTCACATCTGAGTCCTCTTCATCGAACCACAGCTTACTTCTATCCGTAAATCCTTTCAAGACTTTTCCTTGATCCGCATTCAGTTCAGGCGCCAATCCTGAGACCGAGTGAGTTATGTCAACGAATGCAATCCTTCCGAATCCCCTCGTCTTGAAACCACCTACTCTGAGAATTCCCTCATGGAGCTCAGTCAAGGTCTTGGCTATGAATCCTAATGCGTAGTTAGGCAGGTTGTTTGCATCTAGGCGGAAGGTGAATCTACTCCCAGGTTCTACAAACTCAACATTATAGAACGCCCCTCTCCTGACAGCCCCTGTCTTTCTGCTGATTGCTATACCTGGCTTCCTGCCAAGGGTGAACATGTAGGTCCCATTCTCCATGAGAGGATACGAATCGGAGAAGTGCACCTTGGATATATAGCTAGGTGCCCCGAATATCTTGCAGGCCAGGCAAAGATCCCTAGACAGAATACTGATTATTTCCTGCCTGCTGCTCTCGCTAGGCCTCCTCTGCAACTGCTCCAGTCTCTGCTTGAGGTTCCCCCTGTCCATACATGTATCCCCCGGACCACCACAAACTTTCTTTCCATAGGTCTTGAGGTGAGATTCTACTCTCGATCTGAAGACCCCCTTCCATGAGGATCCGGGGATGACGGGGATCTCCTCCTCTCCGAACCTCAATTTGAGCACTGGCAGATCCGAAGTGGATGTCAGAGTGTCTGATTTACCTGCACCCACCCTGAGGGGTTCTCTTATCTCTATCACTCCCTCGATCGTGATCGTCCTCACGAGAAGATCATTAGATATCCACTGTTTCAGTCCTGATCCAGAGCTCATGTTCCCACCTCTACACCGAGTACCTTCAAAGCGCTATCGCCCCGATGGATCTGAGAAGATAATCCCCCCTTGGAAAGCCTGATTTCTTTGACTGCTATGCTGTCCCTATCGAGTTTGACAAAGCCGTATCCCACGGACTTTCCTCCACCGATCTGGATGCCAGTGAGGAGCTTGGCCATCAGATATGAGATAATCTTACTCTCCGGAGAGTTCTCTCTAAGGTCTATATTCAGGACCTGCATTTCGAAACTCCATTGAGTCAGTGGTGAGACCACTTGTACATTGAAGAGCTTTCCAGGACTCTGACCGCCTGTGATCCGATCTATCGCAACTCTCGAGATGGTCTCTAGGGAATAGCCACTCACTGGATAGGAATCGAAGAACCTCACGTGGCTTGCTATCCCCGTGTTACCGAAGACCCTGCAGACCGCGCATGGATCTTGTTCCTCACTTTTTCTGAGCTCCTCGTTATTCACGACTTCCAAGATGTTACAAGCTCTCCATACTTCCCCAAACTCCTGTCTCAGCCCTTCCGTGGATCTGACAAACACTTCAGCTTCCGATCTTAGGAGTCCCTTCCATGAGGACCCGGGGATGACAGGAACTTCCTCTTCTCCGAACCTCAACATCAGGACAGGATTATCCACAGCGCTTGTCAAGGACTGAGAGCGACCGCTTCCAATCCTTAAAGGACTTTTATTAATCACATTTCCCCTTATGATGTAAGAAACCGAGAACTTGTCGAAAGTCCTAAGAGGTAAGTTCAACTCATCCCACCCTTCCAATAGACACAACTAAGTCTTCAAACTTCTGTACGCCGCTCGTGTCGAGATTCATCCTTTCCGATATTTCGAAGATCCATCTAACCAATCCTAAAAACTTCCTTGCGATTTGCTTCTTGTTCGAGACATTCGATGAGGCTATCTCTATGAGATTACGCGCTAATTCGATTGCCATTCTCCTATCCAAGAAGCCTCTTGAAGCTTGTCTTAGGGAGAAGGCAGCCGTCAGATAAATAGCCCCTATTTCATCGCTCTCAGACTCTAAAACCTCGAGGAGGTTATTCACATTAGATATTCTCGTTCTTCCCTTTAACTTAACGACGCTTAGAGCCCTATTGAGAAGATCACTAACGGAGAACTGGTAAACCTCATCTTCACTCATCCATATACCCCCACGAAGAGCAGCCGCTAGGCTACCCATCATTCCTTCCTTACTATTCCAGTTTTTTATAAGTGAGATGTGCCTTAGTTTCAGATTAATGCCCCAATATGAAATATCATGGAGTACATTTTTCAATGACTTTAACAGAACAGAATAGTTACAACATCAACTCGGTTGACGATATTCAGTGGGTGGTTGAGGAGGAGGTTGCTGAGGCAACTGAGAAGAAGGCCTCTTAACTCCCTAAACAGAATTCTCACTCGAATAAGTTTAATGCCCCGCCTTCAAATACTAATCTTCAAATAAAAAGGAAAATAGAGGGAGAAATATCATTTCGTTTCGTTATTTCTCGTTTAGGGAAACTTACCTGATACGCTAGCTACAAACCAAACTCCCTTGACGCCGTGTCCTTTAGTATCTCCTCTGGCCATATCGTTAATCCAGTAGTATAGCGGGTGTCCTTTGTAAACAATCTGAACATTTCCATCTTTCCTGATGATGAAGTTGAAGTCCGTCATGTTTAGTACTGAGGGTATCACGAATTTAGTTGAGGGTTTGGGCGTGAATACCGGCCACTTCTTCGCGCAGGCACCGTAGCATGAGGAAGTGCCATTCACGTCCTTGGCGAAGAAGTACAGGGTCCTACCCTTGGAGTCGGTCAGGTAGAGGCCAAGATTCTCCTTGTAGCCCACTAGAAGCGTGTAATCGGGCTTCGCAACGTACCAGACGTTTTTCACTCCATCTCCCTTTATATCTCCCGGTTTCTTGTCCATGAAGAAGTAGTAGAGGGGCCAGCCCTTGTAAGTTATCTGTTTAGTGCCGTCCTTCCTAGTCACTACCGAGAAATCATTCGGATCCAAGCCCGGTGAGGGCTTTATTTCTTCAACGTAAAATACCGGCCACTTCTTCGCGCAGGCACCGTAGCATGAGGAAGTGCCATTCACGTCCTTGGCGAAGAAGTACAGGGTCCTACCCTTGGAGTCGGTCAGGTAGAGGCCCACCTTCGGATTATACGATAGTAGTATGGTGTAATTTTCCTTAACGCGCACAGTTTGTGTTTGCACCTGCTTTACCGTCTTGGTTTTCGTTACAGACAGTGTGACTGTTTTCGTCGTCTGGCTTCTCTGCGGATTGTAGAGGAAATATCCTATTCCAATGCCAAGCAGTATACCTATTACGAGAATAACAACTGCCAAAGCAGTTTTATTCATCTCATTCACCATTATAGTCCGGATTGTTACCTCAATTAAAGGAATTACCTAATTATTGGGAAAGTTAACCCATAATTATATACAAATTGGACCATTATTTTAAATTTATTGAGTTATAATAGCCCTTCGGTTCAGAGACTATGCGATTACTTGAGCAGGAGGTGTATAGCCTTCTAGAATGATGGTTCGTAGACTAAATTATACTCGTGAATCCCCAGAAAGTAGAGGCTATGCCTTAGGAAGGTCATGACTACTTTAGCGCGTGAACTCTTGCATATAAGCGAGGTCAACAAATTACTAGAGAGGCAAATATTATCCTGCTCCCCTCCCCCTGGACGGATGAGTTTTCAGCCCATTAATACTGTGGAGATCATCGTGCTTTTAGATCTAGCAACTCTGTAAGCTTTTTTGTGTGCCTTGTTGGGCAATTCTCTTATCACTTGTGAAAAGGCACTCGGCGAGAAATCTAGCTATGACTAGATGGCTCACCTATATTCCTACCTCTTCCTCTATATCTCAGCCTTCATCTTCCCCACATCACCATGATCTCCAAGCTTATCGGCTAGCTCCTCGGTAGGGTAAGGGTCTCATGATTATTGCTTCATTTCCTGACCTCGACCATCAGCTCGTCATCCTCACTTATCCCAATGATCCTTTATCTCCTTTGGAATAGTCCGTTTCCGTTACCTTCGCAGCAGCCATGGTCTCGCTCGCGCTATAAGGACGATACTCGGCGCTGCCGGTCGGATCCTAATGATGTTGAGACCATTCGGACTATATGACAGGACGACCAGTTCAACGACCTACAGATCGATTTCGGTGGGCTTACGTGTTTAATGAATCGGCTTTCTCTAGCAAGTCAGCTCACTCCACAGCCTCCCTCATAGCCTCTCCTATCGCTTTACCCAGATCAGTGGGTATGATCCTTCCTCCCGATACCTGTATAAGGCCTGAGAATCTGAGGACAGCTATGTAGTCTTCCCCGAGGTCTTCGAGTTCGGACCTACTGCCTCCCTTGCTGAGGATCCCCGCCACCCTCTTTACGATCGAGTAAGGCAGTGGGAGCGTGGGTATCCTCATGATTCTGTAGGTCATTGGAGGATACATGAGGTTCTGTAACTCCTTACTCTTCCTGTAGTAGCTGAGAGGATCGTCCGATGAGGCAAGCTCCTCTATCTCTGGCCTCAGCCTCTCGAGCTCGATGTTAGCCACCTTCACGTCCGGCATGATTACATGGTAGATACCGGATACCGCGAGCACCTGTCCTAAAAGGGCCACTTCCACAGATATGTTCTTCCTTCCTCCTGAGATGAGGAGGTAGAGGGGCTTTTCCAGTCTGGCTATCTCGGAAGCCGCTACCCTCATGAAATCGAAGGCCACATTCTCATTCAAGATGTCCTCGTAGTCCAAAGTAAGGCTAATCACCTTGGCTTTAGGGTACCTGTCCTTCACGGCCGCCCCAACGAGCTTAGCGCCTTCCTGAACGAGCTTATTCTTTGTGAGGATTAGTTCCACGGTTTTTGGCTTCATGTTGTACTGCCAGTCTAAGTACTGGACTAGCTCCGTAACGATGGGAGGGCTCAGACCAAGAGGGGCTAGCAATGAGTAATCACTAAAGTAACGCATGTGCATCCAACCGAGTATGTCAGATAAAGGTATCCTTTAGTTATCAGCTGAGCATTGATGTAAGCATGCCAAAATCCCGATAGTTTCGACTCTCAGGCTAACAATGTGAATAGCCGATTCTAATTGTTAATGGCTTACAGGTCAATCAGATCTGAAATCTATCCTTACAAGGCCCGGAACCTTATCATAGGCCTCATCAAATGAAATGATCTGACCATCTAGGTAGAGAGATGTTGCGGCGTAGTGGGAGTCGAAGAAGGAGAGACCAGTCTTCTCCCTGAGCCGAATGCTAGTTATGACGATTTCCGGTGTAAGTGGAATAAAACT
>JAOZGJ010000071.1 GCA_027491785.1 Thermoproteota archaeon
ACTCCCCATCTCCTCGCGTCCTCATAATCTTCGAAGACCTCTATCTCGAATAGATCATAGGATTCGCTATTCTCCAAATAGTCGTCGGTTCCCTCATCCATCGCTATCTTCTTAAGCTCGTTGCTCAATACGCCGTTCATTTCCTCCTCTATCCTTGCTGCTTCTACCTTGGCCTTGGCTAGGGGGCTCTCCACGACCACCATGCAATCTATGTCCCTTCCCATATAGTACCTGAACTCGGATAGACCCTCTCCACCCATTCTATCAGTTATCACAATTTCTTTGACTTTCACGCCCCTTAGCTCGAGGAGCCGCCATACTATGAGCCAGCATCTCTCCTCTATGTACTTCCTGAAGAACTTGTAAAACTCCAGGTAGGATACATCTAACCTATCTAGCTCCTCGTAATCGAAACCAGTGGTTAGCAGGTGCATACATCGAAGGAAGACCCTAGGAACCTCAGCTCTGCTCAACTTTAGACCATTAGCAGCTAGCTTAGATAGGGCGTAATCTATGGCCTCCTCTACCAAATTCCCAAGATTGTAAAGTAGCTTGTACTCTTCCTCTCTCGCCCGATCCCTAATGATCCCTTTCCCTGACAACAATACTTGTCCTACTTCCAAGTTAAAAGTATGACTGTGATGCCATGGATCGCGATGCGCAATGGAAATTCACATGATATGGTGGTCTCAGCTCCACCTTCTCCTAACTCAGGATCTTTTCCTTAAGGCCCTCCTCAACTTGCTAGCCTATTTGACGGCGCTCATTTAGGTTGATGAATATCCCCTTCTTTCTCCCTTCCTCATCATTCATTATGCGACGACCCTAGTTACACAAGTCAGTCAGGTCAGGAGTGGAGAGCTGCCCTGAGAAAAAGTACTTCTCCCCGATGAATCTACTCTTAGAAGAGATGCTAGGTGAGTTATTGATACAATTGGAAGATCATTGGAAGGCCTAGAGAGGCTCTTCTGGCCCTTATACCAATGCAAACGTCCCTTTGACTTACCTCTGGTCCGGCATTCACCGCGATCGGAGATATCTTTATATGATATCATGATATCAATTTTTGATGTCACCCCAGGTGCTCGTCAGGCTCGATCCCTCTCTAGATGAGGAGCTAACCATGATGGCCAAAATGCTAGGTGTAAGCAAGGCTGAGCTCATGAGGTTGGCCCTCAGAGAATTCCTAAGTGAGAGAAAGGAGCTGAAAACTAGTAAGATGAGGGGAATCGTGAAATCAAAGCTGAGCTTGGAGAACCTAGAGGAGATGTATCAGGTGGGTAGATGAGGGTCGTGATTGATTCTTCCGTCTTCCTCCATCTCCTCCTTGACGAGAAAAGAGCTAACGAGGCTGAAAGCCTCCTGAGCAGCGTGGAAACAGGATCCATAATAGGCTACGTAACCACCCACGTGTTAGAGGAAGTTTCTTTTAAGCTTCTTCTAGCTAAGGGAAGCGAGTTGGGAGAGAGTAGCTTCTGGGGATTTAAGAAGAGATTTGCAAGCGACGCTAACTTCAGGGAGAAGTGTCTAGTTACCCTTAGTCAGTTCAGGGATTATGTATCCTCGCTAAAGGGCCTAATCCTGGAAGGCGTTACCGTAGAAGATTGGAAGAGGTCCATCGGGCTCCTAAGGTATGGGATCCTCACATCAGATGCCCTGATCGCTGCCGTGGCCATGAGGCTCGGTGTTCCAGTCTATACATTCGACTTAGATTTCGCCAGGATCCCTGGACTTGAAGTGAGGCCATGAATGGTGGAATCTCATAAGCGATATTTAGGTCTAGGGGAGCCTACTAAGACTCAGGTTGGGATCATCTATCCTCGCTGGGCCAAGCTAATCTATCATAGGATGAGGCCTACTAACCATGAGGTAACTTTTATTCTGATGAAGGAGGGGAGGACCTATGTACTTTGAGGATATAGAGGTAGGAAGGAAGCACTCATCCTCCCTCGGAAGGACCGTGACTGAATTCGATAATATCCTCTTCACCCTCCTGACCAACAATATGAATCCGATACACTTCAATATCGATTATACTAGGAAAAATCTGACTGAAGAGCCCTTTAATGGGCGCCTCGTGGTAAACGGTATCCTGACCCTAGCAATAGGCGTGGGCCTTAC
>JAOZGJ010000076.1 GCA_027491785.1 Thermoproteota archaeon
TAAGTCAGCTGGAACAGTTGGTTGAGGATGCAGTTTCTTATGCATTAAAAAGACTAAAAGCGGAGAAAATGCCTGTTAGGAGGGAAGATCTGTATTCTCTTCTGAAGGTATGCCCTAGGCTGATGAAAAGGAAACCTGGGGAAATACCCTCGAATATGGAGCTGAAGTACATGGAATTCTATAAGTTCTACAAGAAGTACATAGAGGATAGGGCTTGGTACATAATCTGGAGGATCTTGGGGCTCAGAGGGGTGAAAGTCAGGAGGATAATACTATCTGACAGGATCGGTGGTGAGGGGCTACGCAGCGGAAGGTACTTCATGGGGAGGGACATAGATTACCTCATTGTAGTCGATGGAGATCTCGACAGAGCTAAGCGCGAGGCATCAGAAGTTGAGAATATCCTCAACAGAGTTGTCGGAGAGAAGCTAAGGGAGATACTGGGCAGGAAGGATGTCAAGGAGCTAGAGGAATGCAAGGCATTCTCCCTCTTTGAGATACAGGTATTTGAGAATGAAAGCGAGGCTAAGGCCTGGGGAATTTTAAAGGACTTTGGAAGGGACAAATATGCTAGGGTGAGAGCTAGGGAGGTGCTATCCTCCCCTTAAGGGCAGTAGACAGCAAGGCAATATAATTAGGCCGATCCATCCGTTTAGCTTATCTCCTTCGCCTAAGTCACATTTACCGTCCTATAGGTATAGCTTATCTTCCTCCCGATAATGGGATCCTCCACCTCCATCCTATATCTCACCCCGAAAACCATACCGTTAAGCCATGATATTGATCCAGAGAATAGAACAGCATTCCTCCTCCCTATACCGGCTTCCCTTACGAGATCAACCGGGCTGAGGAGATCTTCTACCTTAGATTCCTGAGCTAATATTCCATCAACGTACATCCTGAGTATAAGATCATCCCAGTGTTCAACTACCTCATCATAGGACCATACGATGGGAGGAATCACCTTAGGATAGATCTGCTTTGAAAGCAGGAAGCTATTCCTTTCCAAGCTCCTATCAGTATGGTCGCTACCTACTGTCAAGTATCTGGGTTCTCCCCCTTCTAGAAAGATCACATACTCAACTTCCCCGTTACTGTTTTCATTTAGAACATCTATCGAGTTATTTGTGGTCAGTAGGTTCGTCCCTACATGGAAGAATGATGGGACCCTTTCCGGGGGAGGTATTCCTAGGCTCTTCAGCTCCTCAATGTGAGCTAGGACGTTCTCCCTTCTCCTACCTGTCCATCCTCCTAGAACGAGCTTATCGAAACTGAGGAGAATCGGTTCAACCTCCCAGTTCTCGTGAACGAGATACAGTCTCAGTCTCATAGGGTAGCTTCCGCATAAATATCATTAACTTTTGTCTTCCTTCAACTACTTAGCTTCGTGGCTTAATTCAGCTGGGTCCTTCAAAGCTACTGCCTAGTTGACTATGAGGGAAGGGGATCAAAGGTAGAAGTAATGATATGGTGAATGAGAAGGGAAATAAAATGAGATGAAGTTTTGTCACCTTATCAGATACCGCTAGTCCAATTGCATCCAAGGGCAATAGCCATTGAGGAGGCTCCTAGCTTAACCCAGGTTTATAAGTTTAGGAGTGAAAAATTTTGCCGTGAGCAGGGGAGTAGTAAAGCGGAACATGACCATACTAGCCATTACTTGGGCCCTAATGGGACCATTTTCATCAGCTACAGACGTATACTCGTCGCTCTACATATTAGAGCTCGGTGGAGGCCCCTTAGAGGTGGGAATAGTTGCCATGTCCGGAATGATTGTCCTGGCTTTCTCAAGGCTCATAGGGGGATATCTAACCGACTCCTTGGGCAGGAAGAGGATAATAGTACCGATGACCATTGTATACGGATTGGCTTACATCCTCTATGCTATAGCCCCTGACTGGACCTGGGTCCTGCTGGGCTCCATAGTAACTTCTATCGCCCTCATGTACCAGCCAGCGATCCAGGCCATAGTGGCGGATACCCTCCCGCCCAATATGAGGGGTAGGGGATTGACCGCGGCTAGGACTCCCTCGCAGATAGTCTCGCTAGCCGGCCCGCCCATGGCTACTATAATGGTCTCCATGATGGGGCTCGTTAGCGCGATGAGGCTCCTCTACCTGGTAACCGCCATAGTTACCGTGATTGCCGGGGGACTGAGACTGCTGCTTATCGAGACCTATGCTGGCGGGGCGGGTATGGGACTGAGACGGGCTTTAAAGGAATATGCAGCCTCCCTTAAATTACTGAGAGGGGACTTGGGGAAGCTCATCCTAGTAACCTCCTCGACCAGGTCCCTCTATAGGATGTCCTTCCCGTTCGTCCAGATATACGCTGTTAAATGGCTCGGGGTCTCGAAGGAGTTCTGGGGGATAATCTCCACATTCATGTCCATAGAATCCACGTTTACCACTCTTCTATCAGGCTTCCTAACGGATAAGATAGGTAGGAATGTGGTCATGGCCCTAGGATATGCTTCTGGATCCATGGGCCTTGGTATGCTGGCTCTAGCCCCTAAGAACGATCCTCTTTACGTCCTCATATCGATGCTCGTGACGGTAGCTTTTGCATCTAGACCAGCAGCCCTTGCTTTGATTGCTGATCTGACGGAGAGGGATGTGAGAGGTAAGATAAACGCGATAAGCGGTTTGCTGGAAGGGAACCTCTCGGGAACCCTGTCCGCCGTGGGAGGTATCTTCTACGACCTGTATGCTCCCCTGACATTCGGAATAGCTTCCATCCTGCTGATCCCTTTGGTGGCGGTAACCTTGAGGATACTCCCCCAAGGTTTAATTGGGAAGACCGGTGAGGAGGGATGAGATCGATTGGACCAACCCACATCGAGGTAAGAGAGGCGAATATTTGGATATTCCGGTATCTCTACTGATGGAGGTCAGGTGATATGCGGGAGCCCCACCCGTTGATGAAGATCTTCTCCTCCAATCCCTCCCTGGGCTCCTTCACCTTACTTCTTATCTCCTTCCCAACCGGTATTATGGTTTGAAGAACTGCCTCCTTTGGAGCGCCTAGGATCTTTCCGATTTCAGAGGGATTAGAGGGTGTGTAAGTCAAGGAGGCCAAACCCTTTTCCTCTAAGGCCAGGAGCAGGTACCCTACGGATAACCAAGTGCTCTGTATGGCGAAGGGTTTCCCTATGAGGGAGAATACTGCGATTAGGTAGGGTGCTTCTTCTAGAAAAGGCTTCTTCCAGCTGATACCCCTAGATCTGAACCATTCTTTGAGTTCTCCCCTCACCCTCTCATGAAATTTCCTCTCCCCCCTCTCGCAAACTTCCCTTATCTTCTTCTTAAGCTCCATATCCTCGATTACCACGAAGACCCATGGCTGCTGATTGGCTCCTGAGGGAGCTTGAAGAGCTGCCTTTATGGCATAAAGCACAGAAGATAGAGGGACTCCCTCCCTTGAATAAGATCTGACGGATTTGCGATTGGTCGCTAGCCTTAGCACACAGCCTTCCATGATAATCCCTGTCATGACTGCATAGGCCATCAAATTAATAATCAATCCCCTCTCGGCACAATCCAAACAGCAAATCGGCGTGATGTAAAAATTAAATTAAGGGGAGAAGAAAAATGAAAAAATTTAGGATTTCGTTGGGAGTACCTGTATGGTACGTCCGTCTATGTTATAGCCCATGACAGGGATTATGTCCTTTCCTTGGGCCTGAGGCCAAATTACATAGCTTGACTGGTAGGCGAACTTTGATATCTGCTGGAAGAGGAACAGGCTCGGTGATAAGTTTGTAATGTATTTCTCTATCTCACAGTATTTCTTAAACCTCTCCTGCCTATCTATGGTAGATAAGGCATCTTCTATCATTTTATCGAGCTTGGGGTCGAGGAGCCACTCGTTCTGCTCCCATGTCGCAGCAGATTTCGAGTGATACCTAGATTCCAGAAGCGAACCAGCTTCTGCATAGTGAGCAGCCACGAATATCGATACTATGTGCGGGCTGGTCTCCTCCTTTGCCATTTCGTCCACGACCTTCGTCCAAGGCACCTTTACTATCTTCACCTTGAGCCCTATCTTTTGCATATTGCTAGCGAAGAGTATAGCGACCTTTTCTTCAGCTGGCACTTCCGCTATCCAGTGATATACAATGGTATATTTATCTGGGTTCTTAGAAATGTCTGGCCAATACTTTGACTTTTTCAGCTCCTCCTTAGCTTTCTCTAGGTTTGTAGTATAGCCTCCCGTCTTGCAATAGCCAGGGAGCGTCGACGGTACTGGACCATCCACCAAGGGAGATCCCGGGAATATCTCGGTTACTACGGTCTTATAATCGAACGCATAGGCTATAGCTTTCCTTACATGTACATCATCAAGAGGAGGTTTCTTTACATTCATCATCAGGTAGAACTCTGATTGCATCGGTATCTTGGCTATATCTATTCCTTCCATCTTATCCAGTGCTGCTAATGTTTCCTCAGGCAACCACTGCGAGGATATTTCCAGTTCCTTCTTAGCCATCATAGCCTTGGTTGTTGACGGATCGGTTACGGCTACAAACCTTATCTCGTCAGGCGAGTTAGCAGACATCGGTCCCCAGTAATCTGAGAACTTGACCATATCCACATACTCCTCTAGCTTGACATCCTTCACCTTATAGGGACCTGAGCCAGCATCATGGGTCAGGAGCCATTTGGTTGCGAAGTCACCATATTCCCCATAGGAACCGGGTTTCTTTATATGAGACATGACCTCCTGCTTGTCTAATATGTAAAGACGAGCTAGGGTTATGAGGAATGGACCGAATGGCTTCTTAAGCTTGAATTGAACCGTATATTTGTCTAAAACTTTAGTTTCTTCTACATAGGGCGAGAATAGATATGCATATCCTTGGCCTATCTTCAGAAGCCTATTCATACTGAAAGCTACGTCTTCGGCAGTTAGCTCCCTCCCAGAGTGGAACTTTATTCCCTTCCTTATCTTAAAGGTCCATGTAAGTCCATCGCTTGATACATTCCATTCAGTAGCAACCCATGGCTTTACATTACCATCAGGTGTTGGAAAGACGAGAGGGTCGTAAAGGTTTGTAAAGGCTGTTGAGCTAGAATAATCCGATCCAACAGCAGGATCTATATAAGTGGGCCATGCAAAGGCTACCCTGAGTATAGTCGGTTTCTTAACTGTAGTTGTCTTTGTCGTTGTTGGCGGAGCTGTAGTCCTTGTGGTAGTCTTTACAGTTGTTGTGGTTGTAGTAGTGGGCGCACTTGTAGTAGTCGGGCCAGATGGTCTCATAAGGAGAAAGGCAGCCCCTATTATTATCAAAATAACGATTATAATCAGGGAGATCGTTGCTGCGCGGGACATAAAAACACCCTTTTCTAAAGAAGGAGAATGCATTTAAATATTGCTTCAAGTGTGATCTAAGATTCGTTCTCTTTAAATTTTTTATTAAATAGCCAATGATTGCGGAGTCGCATCTTCTTATCCTTGCTCATTCATATAAATTACAAGCAACGAAGTGATTTGGCTCCATTTCGACAAATGATGGCTCTACTTTGGCGCATTTCTCGGTGGCAAATGGGCATCTAGTCCTAAACCTGCATCCAGATGGTGGATTCACTGGGCTAGGTATCTCACCGACTGATTTTATCTCCTTTGGCTTAAGTTTTTCCTCTTCATCCGTTAGAACTGGAATTGAGGATAGGAGCATTTTAGTATAGGGATGAAGAGGATTAATGAAGAACTTATCGGTTGGTGCAACTTCATATATCTTACCCAAGTACATTATGGCTATCCTATCGGCAACGTTCCTCTCTAAGCTCAGATCATGGGTTATGAATAAATATGAGAGATTATACTTTCTCTGCAGATCTATCAGGGCATTTATTATCTTCGCCTGAATGGAGACATCCAAGGCAGATGTGGGTTCATCCAATACTATAAGGGAAGGATTGCTGGCTAGAGCTCTGGCTATAGCCACTAGTTGATTTTCTCCTCCACCCAACTCTCTAGGGAATCTGTACATGAAATCCTCTGGTGGTAGACCTACTGCCTCAAGCAATTCCTTCACTCTGGCCTCTCTGTCAGCTTTTGAGAGACTCTTCTCATGAACTTTGAGAGGGAGTTCCACTATATCTTTCACTGTCTGTTTAGGGTTCAGGGAGGACTTGGGATCTTGAAAAACTATCTGTATCTCCTTCTTTAAATGCTTCGGTCTCTTTCTAGCAGGAATGCTGATATCCTGACCCTTGTACAAAATTCTGCCAGAAGTCGGCTTATATATCCCCACTATAAGATAGCCTGTTGTGCTTTTCCCAGAGCCCGACTCTCCTACCAAACCAAAGGTCTCTCCAGACTTTATATCAAAGCTTATATCATCAACTGCCTTAACAACCCCATAGGAAGTTTCGAAGTATTTCTTCAGATTATCCACAGCAAGTAGACTATCCATTTTCATCTTCCTCCTTATATAACCAACATGCAACCTTATGTGAGCCCAGATCAAAGAAAGGAGGAACTTCTTCCCTGCATATCTCCATGGCCTGATCGCATCTAGGGTTAAACCTGCAACCATTTGGTGGGTTCAAATAATCAGGAATTCTCCCTGGTATTCCCTTAGAGATACCTCCTCCTGTGAGCTTTGGAGCGGAAGCCAGTAGTCCTCTAGTATATGGATGTTTTGGCTCCCTGAAGAGCTCTTTGACGTCGGCAACCTCTACCATGTTGCCTGCATACATGACATATACCCTATCAACCAAGCCCCTGACCGCTCCTAGAGCATGGCTGATCAGAATGACTGATAGATTCCTCCTGTCAACCAGATCTTTTATGAGCCTAAGTATCTGATCTTGGATCGTCACATCTAAATTGGTCGTCGGCTCATCTGCTATCAGCAATTCTTGAGCAGTAGCAAGGGCCATAGCTATACAGACCCTCTGCTTCATCCCCCCACTGAGTTGAAAGGGATAGCTATCGAAGACCCTCTCTGGATCGGGAAGCATCACCTCCTTGAACATATCCAAGATTTCCTCCTTCAGCTCATCCTCTGTAGGCTTCTTTCCCTCCAGAATTTTAGAATGCTTCAGTATATCCATGAATTGTTCTCCAACCTTAAAGACTGGATTTAGAGCAGCTGTTGGATCCTGGAATATCATAGCAATCTTTCTCCTTCTTATGATATTGAGTTCATTTTCTCCCATCTCCAAGATGTTCCTTCCATCATAGAGAATCTCTCCTCCACAAACCATTCCATTGCTGGGGAGAATTCTGAGAATGGTTTTCATAGTTGTAGTTTTCCCACAACCAGATTCCCCTATTATCCCTACCTTCTCTCCCTTCTCTACGGTGAAGTTTACCCCATTGAGGACCTTTAAAATCCCCCTATATGTTCTATAACATACTTTTAAGTCTCTAACCTCAAGAAGATGGTTTATTTTAATCACCCTCCCGAGAAGGCATCCCTAATCCCATCTCCGAGCAAGTTAAAGCCAAGAATTATGAAAGATATTGCTAGAGCTGGGAATATGCTGATCCACCAGTATTCAGGCAGATACTTGCCTCCTTCAGATACCATCGTTCCCAAGTCGGGTGTTGGAGGCTGAGCTCCAAGACCAACGAAGCTCAGGGCGGCACCTATTAATATAACCCATCCTACATCTAACGTTATCTTAGTAAGTACGGGCCCTAGGGTATTTGGAAATATCTCCTTAAACATTATGTGGAGCTTGCTGGCTCCAATAACTTCAGCAGCTTGAACGAAGTACTCGTTCTTCAGAGAAGTAGTTACATTATAGACCAATCTGGTATACCAAGGCCACCACATCAGAGAAACGGCCATCATAGCATTGAAGACGCTTGGAGTAAGAACGGAGCAGATACTCAAGGCTAGAACCAGTGGGGGGACGGCTATGAACATGTCGGCTATCCTCATTATCACATTATCTATCCATGTTTTCTCGTAATATCCAGCTACAAGTCCCAATAAAACACCTGGTGGTACCGTGAGGGTTAAGACGACAGCGGCCATCATCATCGAATACCTGAAGCCGAACAGGACTCTGCTTAGCACATCCCTTCCATACTCATCTGTACCGAAGGGATGTGCTAGAGATGGAGGAAGGTGAGCTTCCTTGAAGTTAGTGTAGAAGCCAGCATGGCCTGGATATGGGGCTATATATCCCGTGAAGATCGCTATTATTATTGTTATTATCGCTATGATCAATCCTACTATAGAGAGAGGATTCCTGCTGAATCTATACCAGGTCCTCTTGAAAGATCTCCATCTAGGGGATTCCATATTAATTACGATCATTTCACTCACCCTTCTCTAGGAGCCTGATCCTCGGATCGAGATAGGCCACTATAACGTCTATGATTATATTGACTATGGCAAAGACTATTCCTATAACCAAGACAACTGCTACTATAGCGTTGAGATCCTTGTTCAACATCGCATTTATCCCATACCTTGAGAAGCCCGGCCAATTGAATATTATTTCAACTAGGAAAGCGTTTCCCAGTAGGGAGGCTATATCCATCCCCATTACTGTTACAGCGGGTATTATAGAGGGTTTCAACAAGTATTTCATGGTGACAATTCTATTTGGAACCCCATGTGATATCATTTGCATTATATAGTCCTTATCAGCGTTTTCTATCATTCCAGACCTTATTATCCTAGCGTCTTGGGCCATAGCTCCTAAGCTGAGAGCTAATGCCGGTAAGATGAGATGCCATACAGCATCGAGAGTAACATCGATCCTACCAGCAAGTAGTGAATCAATTACCATGAAGCCCGTTACCCTAGGAGGAAGGACCAACCCTTCGCTTATCCTTCCTTGAGCGGGGAACATATTGAACCACCAAGCGAAGACCAGCTGGAATATTATTGCCCAGACAAAGGAAGGTATTGATATTGCCAGATATGTGGCTATCCTCACCACATTGTCTATCCACCTGTTTGCATATCTACCAGCAAGTGCTCCAAAAATCAAGGCTCCTACCACCTCGAATATCGCTGCAAAGATAACTAGTTCTAACGTAGCGGGAAGATATTCTATTACATCGCTTGTCACGCTCCTCCTACTAACTATCGAGAATCCCAGATCTCCGTGTAATAGATCTGATAGCCAGTAGACATACTGAACGGGAAGTGGTTTATCTAAGTGAAGTTGATGCTTTATTTGCTCTACTACCCATTCCGGAGCTCTAGAACCAGCAGCCATTCTAGCGGGATTTCCAGGCAACACCCTAGCGAGAGTAAATACAAGGATAGAGAGACCTAAGAGTGTGAAGATGACGTAAATGGTCCTCTTAGCCACATATGTGGACATCTTCACTTCGGGAAGACCTCCCTAAATTCATCTCCTCTAGCTGCCTATAACTAATAAAACTTGTAGGTGAATGATTTCCATGGAATTTTCACCTAACATTATCAGATAGATAAACGGTAGAGGTTATTCGGCCGCCAATCGCATTACAAATATGTTTAAGGACAGAACTCCCTTAATATCATTCATTATTCTCTATTATTAACTAATCACTGGACTTAGAGCTTAAAATTTTGAGTCATACTTATAAAATTCACCTTTGCCTCTACAAGATAAGGAGGTGCGCCCTTTTGATTGGCAAGAACAAGATTTTATTTATCAATCCCGTTGGAACATCTATTTTCGATGAGCCGATGAAGGAGTACCTAAATGAGCATAAGATGGATAGTACCGAGATAGAAGTCACTTCATTTCAAAGTGGGCCGCTTCATCTGGAGTATTACAGCTATGATTCGCTAGTTATACCTGATATTCTGAAAAAAGTTAGATGGGCAGAAAAGGAAGGATTCGACGCTTCCATAATAGGTTGCTTCTATGATCCAGGTCTCTATGAGGCAAGAGAAGTCAGTAATATAATAGTCACGGCTCCTGCCGAATCCTCCATGATGATAGCCTCTTCCCTCGGGCATAAGTTCTCCATAATAGTCGGGAGGAAAAAATGGATCCCTCTCATGGAGAGGAATGTGATAAATTACGGGATGAGAGATAGGTTGGCTTCTTTCGAGTCTATAGATCTAGGGGTGTATGAACTCCATAAGGATGAGGAAGAGACAAAGAGGAGGCTCATCAATGCATCTAAGGAAGCAACAAACAAGGGAGCAGAGGTTCTCATCCTAGGATGCACAATCTTCTTGGGATTTTACAGAACACTACAGAAGGAGATAGGAGTCCCTGTTATAGATCCTGTCGTAGCAGCACTTAAGTATGCTGAGCTTCTCCTAGAGTTGAAGAGAGTTTCAGGATGGTCTCATAGTAAGATAGGCGAGTATGAATCTCCACCCGCTAAGGAAGTAGATGAGTGGGGGCTCTTTAAATGAGCAAGGAATTCCTCTTGCGGAGGATAGATAGTCTGAGGAAGCAAATCAGAGATAAGGATCTAGATGCAGTCATGATACTCCCTGGCTCTAACATGAGGTATCTCTTGGATATCAAGGTAGAGTCCTATGAAAGACTTGTAGCAGCTTCCTTTTCATCCTCCGGTATATATATGATTATTCCTGAGCTAGAGAGGGAGAGGATAAGGGAGCTTGCTGGAGATCTGGAGATAGAGTTCTTCGAATATAGTGATGCAGAAGGACCTAAAGATGTCCTAGCGAATTTGTTAGTGGAGCTAGGAGCATCCTCTTTAGGGATCGAGGGCAGTGCTCCCTATAAGACCATAAGAATGATAAAGGATATAGAGCCCAAATTGGATATACAGTTAATTGACGACTTACTCTATGAACTAAGGATGATAAAGGATGATGAAGAAATAAAGAGGCTGAAGAAAGCTCAAGAAATAGATATAGAAGGATTGATCTATGGAGCTTCTGTAGCTAAGGTTGGCATGAACGAATTAGAGTTAAAGAGGGAAATTGAAAACAAACTATTCGATCTAGGAGCAGAGAGCATTCCCTTTTGCCTAGTTCAATCTGGTCCGAACACAGCATTGCCTCATGGAGAGTCAACAAAGAGAAGAATAAGTGAGGGAGATCTCGTCCTAATGGATGTTGGTGTCAATTACGAGGGATATGTAGCCGATATAACTAGAACCATTGTTATAGGAAAGCCAACTAATCTCCAGAAGAAGATTTATTCAATAGTTAAGAATGCTCAGGAGACGGCAATAAGCTATATTAAGCCTGGAGTAGCTGCTGAAGAAATAGATAAAGTAGCTAGAGGTATAATTTCGGGAGAGGGATATGGAGACAATTTCATTCATAGAACAGGCCATGGAATAGGCCTTGATGTTCATGAGGAACCTTTCATAAGAGAAGGGAACAAGCTAAGGCTCAAGAGGGGAATGGTCTTCACAGTGGAGCCAGGTATATATTTACCAGGCGAATTCGGAGTTAGGATAGAAGATAATCTAATTGTAACTGAAAATGGAGCTATAAATCTCACTAGGCTAGATAAGGAGTTAAAAGGTCGGTTGGATCACATATAGGCAACTTTTTAAGTTTTCCTCTTTGAAGGGCTTCTGGGAGGGGATACATATCCCTCTAAGGATAGGCATTGATATTGGAGGAGCTTTCACCGATCTTATATCCTATGATGATGAGACGGGAGAAACCATTTGGGTTAAGGTAGAAACTACTCCAGCTAACCCATCGGAAGGTGTAATAAACTCCGTTAAGAAGAGTAAGCTACCTCTAGGGAAGGCAGTCTCTCTCATACATGGTCAGACATTGGTCATAAATACTATTATAGAGAGGAAGGGAGCTAAGGTAGGTCTGATCACAACTGGAGGTTATAGGGACAATTTGGAGATACAAAGGTCCAATAGGAGAGATATGTATAACTTTAGGTACAAGAAACCTGAGCCTTTCGTCCCGAGATACCTCAGGCTCGAGGTAGATGAGAGGATCATGGCGGACGGTTCTATTTTAAGACCTTTAAATGAGAATCATGTGAAGGAAGCTATCAAGAAGCTATTGAGAGAGGGAGTTCAAGCCATTTGCGTTAGCTTCATAAATAGCTATGCGAATCCACAACATGAGAAAAGAGCGGGAGAGATCATCAATAGCATGGTGAGAGATATCCCGCTGACCCTTGCTCACGAGATAACGAGAGAATGGAGGGAATATGAGAGGACGAGTACAGCGGTGCTTAACGCATATGTGATGCCCAAGATGCAGGGATACATAAGGAGGCTTAAGGAAGAGATTTCAAGCATGGGATTTTCTGGAACGTATTATGCTATGCTTTCCAATGGAGGAATGGCTACCTTTGATTTTGTGAGTAAGTATCCGATATATACCGTTGAATCTGGACCTATAGCTGGAGTTATAGGGGCTATGGCCATAGGAGAAGCTTTGAGAGAGAAAAACATAATATCTATCGATGGAGGAAGCACCACAACTAAGGCGAGCTTAATAGAGAATATGACTCCTAAAGTAACCGGAGAGTATTACATAGAGAGGGACAGATTTAGATCTGGATACCCAGTGATGGTTCCAGTCCTCGAGACAGTAGAAGTGGGGAATGGTGGAACTAGCATTGCTTGGATAGATGACATTGGAAATCTTAGGGTTGGGCCTAAGGCTGCTGGAGCTGAACCAGGACCCGTTTGTTATGGTAAGGGAGGTAGTGAGCCGACGGTTACAGATGCCTATGTCGTTACGGGCCTTTTGAATCCAAGGTATCTGTTGGGCGGTGAGCTTCCCATCTATAAGGACCTTGGAGAGAGAGCTATAAGAGAGAAGATAGCTAAACACTTCGGTGTGAGTGTGGAGGAAGCCTCGGAAGGTATAATAAAGCTGGCTAATGATAATGCTGCCTATGCCATAAGACTCGTCTCAGTTCAGAGAGGTTACGATCCTAGGGACTTCACCCTCATAGCCTATGGAGGATCAGGACCCATGTTTGCCCCTTTCATAGCAGAGGAATTGGAGATAGAGAAAATTGTGGTTCCTGTCATACCTCCTGGTGTTTTCTCAGCTTGGGGCATGCTCTTAGCTGATGTAAGGCATGATGCGAGGCATACGTACATAGTGAGACTTGATAAAGCAGATACCAAGGAATTGGTGAACAAATTATTTAAGGAGCTCGAAGGTAAAGTGCTTGAGATGTTTAAATCAGAGGGATTCGATCCCGGAAACGTAATCATCCAAAGATATGCTGATATGAGGTACTATGGGCAAGAACATACCGTGCACGTCCCCATAATGTCAGGCGAGATAGGAGATGAAGAAGTTGAGGAAATAAAGGAGAGATTCCATTCTACCCATGAAAGGGAGTATGCATTTAGATTGGACAGTCCAGTAGAGATAGTCAATTTTCACGTCACTGGCATAATAAGAGTAAAGAAGATGGAGCTGAGCGAGCTTCCAGAAAGGAATAATTCGCTAGAGAAGGCGGTAAAAGAAGAGAGAGATGTTTACTTGAATGGCAGCTTCTCTAAGGTTAAGGTATACGACAGGACAATGCTTCCCAGAGATTCGGCCATTGAAGGACCAGCAATAGTAGAGGATCCAACTTCTACCGTGATAATATTGGAAAATCAGGAAGGGCAGATAGATAAGTTTGGGAATATTATAATATTTAGGAGGAGGTGATTATATGGTAGATCCATTTACCCTTGAGATAATAAAAAATGGTCTTATAGTAGCAAATGAGGAAATGTTTTATGCTTTTGGAAGGACAGCCAAGAGTCCCGTAATATATGAGGTGCTTGACTATGCAGTAGGAATAGCTGATAGAAATGGAGAGCTTATAGCAATAGCTCCAGGAGTCCCAGGTTTCTCTGGCGTATTAGATTTCGTTGCCAAGGAAATATTGGAGAAGTACCATGGAGAGCTGAAGCCAGGAGATGTTATAGTGAGCAACGTTCCCTACAATTCAGGAACCCACTTGAATGATGTGACACTCACAATGCCCATATATTACAAGGACTACCTGATAGGTTTTGCAATAAACAAAGGTCATTGGAGCGAGGTTGGAGGTATGCATTTCGGAAGCTGGACATCTGATTCTACCGAGATATTCCAAGAGGGAACACAATACCCATCTGTTAAGCTATTCATAGAGGGTAAGCCAAATAGAGATGTAATAGAGATAATAAAGTACAATTCAAGGCTTCCTGAGTTTACCATAGGAGATATGGAAGCTCAGGTAGCCTCGCTAAAGGTTGCAAGCAGGAGAGTAATCTCCCTCATAGAGAAATATGGATTAGAGAGTGTATTAGATGCTATGAACAAGCTACTGGCCGATGGGGAGAGATATGCTAAATTAAAGATAAAAGAGCTTCCAAAAGGAGAGTTTGAGGCTGAAGATTACATAGATGATGATGGGATAACTGACGAACCGCTATATGTCAGGGTTAAGGTGAAGATATCTGATGATGAAATCATAGCCGATTTCACGGGAAGTTCGAAGCAAGCGAAGGGATCGATAAACTCTCCCTTACCTGCTACTGTATCAGGGGTTAGGGAAACGTACATGGCCATCACAGACCCTCATGCATTCCCCAATGGTGGATATTTCAAGCCCCTTAAGGTCATAGCTCCTAAAGGAACGGTATTCAACCCTCAAAGACCAGCTCCAACATCGACTTTCTGGGAGGCTATGTCTTATACGACAGACTTGGTTTGGAAGGCTCTAGCTCCTCATGTCCCAGATAAGCTGAGCGCCGGCCACTTCCTGTCTATTCTCGCGACAATTCTTGGAGGAGTGGATGACAGGACAGGGGAGCCCTTCGCCATAGTGGAACCCCAGCCAGGAGGATGGGGGGCTAGCTATAACTCTGATGGAGAAAGCGCGCTAGTCGCATGCGGAGATGGAGAGACTTATATAGCATCAGCTGAGGTATATGAGAGGAGAATGCCCATCTTGGTGGAGAGATACTGTCTCAACACGGAGGACGGTACTGGCCATGGGAAGTTCAGGGGAGGCTTCGGCATCATAAGGGATTATAGAGTACTTTGCAATGAGGCCTCCTTTACAGTATCCATAGGCAGGTCTAAGTTCCCACCGTGGGGCGTAGATGGTGGTTGCAATGGACCTCCTAATTACTGTTTGGTGATGAAGCAGGGAGAGGAACCGAGGAGGGTAAGGAAGGTTGCAGCTTTACTGCTTAAGAAAGGAGATCTCGTTAGCTTAAGAAGCGCAGGTGGTGGAGGGTGGGGATCACCCCTTGAACGTGATCCTAAGCTTGTACTTTGGGATGTGAAAAACGAATACATAACCTTAGACACGGCCAGAAACGTTTATGGAGTTATCATAGATCCTGAGAAAATGGAAGTAAACTGGGAAGAGACCGAGAGGTTAAGAAGTGAAATGAGAAGTAGAGGTTCAGCCATATGCCCCTGAAAGCGGTAGAGCTGACCGAGGATATTTGGAGGAAATCTTTGGGAAAAGCAACAAGTCTGCTCGAAGGAGACATTTTAATGGCTGGCATAGCGGTCATAAAAGTCGGTCAGAGGTTCCCAGCTAAAGGGTTCAGCGTCCATCCAGAGAGCGATGAGCTTTCCTATGTAATATCTGGAGAGGTTAAGTTCTGTACGGATAAGGAAGAGGTGACTCTAAGAAGAGAGCACCTACTACTCAATCCCAAAGGCACTCCACATTATGTTGAGAACATAGGAAGAGAAGATTCTAAGGTCCTCTGGGTTTTAGCGCCAAGAATAGAACTATAGTTCTTTCTTCCTCGATTCCATTTTTATTTTATCGTATATCCATTTTATTTCTCTCACATTTTTGCTCTACTAGCTCAAATGATGTTTCTGTAGATTGTTCAAATCTTTAGCTTGAATGCCTTCCTGGAAACTATTCCTCACGAACTTATCTATATGCTCCTTCCTAAGAACGAATCTTGGGCCATAGCGTCCCCTCTTGAAGGGGAGTTTTATCGTATTATAGAGGAATATTAATGCTTCTACGAACCTGTTGTGGAAGGGATTTCCCCTATTTATCCTCAGAGCTCCGGTTGGACATGCATCGATGCATATATAGCATCTCTTACATGCATCAGGGTTCGACATCACTGGCCTATACCTGACCTTCGGTTTGAACCCGAAAAGGGGGACTACCATCGGTTGAACAGTCCAGACCCTATCGGGTGTTGGACAGGCAGTTATGCACTCCTCCCCGCCACCACAGGATGGGTAGTATATGACGAGAGGGGCTTCCTTTACGAAGGCCCGCCAGTTCATTACTCCCTCGCTTTCGCCCATGATCCCACTCGCATTTACATTAAACCCAAGTAAGCCTTCCTCACATGCTCGTTTCTCAAGAGCTCATCGCTTGTACCTTCAAGCACGATTTTACCAGTCTCTAGGACGTAACCCCTGTCGGATATCTCCAGCGAGATCTTGGCGTTCTGTTCCACCAGCAGTATCGTTATCCCCTCCTCCCTTATCTTAGATACCACTTTCATCACCTTCTTTACTATCTTGGGAGCCAGACCTAGGGATGGCTCATCTAGCAAGAGTATCTTCGGATCACTCATCAGTCCTCTAGCTATTGCGAGCATCTGTTGCTCACCCCCGCTAAGTGTTGAAGCAAGCTGATTTCTCCTCTCCTTTAGAACGGGAAATATTTGAAATACTTTCTCCAGCAGATCCCTGTATTTATTCCCGTTTACAGCATATCCTCCCATCCTGAGGTTCTCTAGAACGGTCATCTTTGGGAATAGATGCCTCCCCTCGGGGACGAGAGATATACCTTTCCTCACTATCTCATGGACGGGTAAGCCTGTTATATCTTCACCATCAAACTGGATTGTACCCTTAAAAGGGATTATCAGGCCCATTATGCTCTTGAGGGTCGTGGTCTTACCCGCACCGTTGGCCCCTATAATGGAGATGATCTCCCCCCTTCTCACGGTCAGGTCGACATCCCAAAGGACCTGGACTTTCCCATATCCAGCGTTCAATCTCCTGACTTGGAGCATTCAATCCCCGCCCAAATAGGCCTCAACGACCTTTGGGTTCCTAGCTACCTCCTCTGGTTTCCCCTCGGCTATCTTCTCCCCATGATGAAGGACTATAAGCCTATCGCTGAAGCTCATTATGGCCTTCATGACATGCTCTATCATCACCACGGTGAGCTCCTTCTCCTCCTTTATCCTCTTGAGTAGGTTGACCTCCCATTCCACTTCCTGGCTGCTTAGTCCCGCCATCACCTCATCGAGCAGGAGTATTTTAGGCTCTATAGCGAGAACCCTAGCTAGTTCCAATCTCTTCCTCTCAACAACGGTCAGCTGATGGGCCAGGGAGTTCCGCTTGTGATAGAGACCTACTGTCTCTAATATGCTGACTGCCTCCCTCTTCAGGTCATCTATGCCCGCCCTAAACCCGTTGTTCCTCTTCTTGGAGAATAGGAGACCTATCAGGACATTCTCCATGGTCGTCATACCCTCGAAGGGCTTGGCTATCTGGAACGTCCTAGCTATGCCGAGCTTGCTCAGGTAGTGTGGTTTCCTCCCAGTGATATCGTGGCCCAAGTAGACGATCCTACCCTTATCTGGTCTTAGGAAGCCCGTAATGACATTGAACAGCGTGGTCTTACCCGCACCATTTGGTCCTATAATTCCTAGGGCTTCCCTAGGCTTGACATCAAATGAAACTCCCTTAAGAGCCTTCAGTCCTCCAAAGGATTTATGGATATCCTCTACACTGATAACTTCACCTAGAGAGTCAAGATCCACTTTTAAGTCCCTTAACGCTAGTATTGAACCATCCAAACTACTCACCTCTCTTCCTTGCTTCAAAGCACCTCTCTGAGATCGATGTAACCGGCGATAGCCTAAACGATGTGATCTACCTTAAGTGGGTTGCCGAAGCCTTTAAGTTTTACCTTGGGAGGAGAGCCTGCCCATAGGGGCGGTGATATTTCTATGTCCAGAAAGGCTATGGCTGCTGTGATAGTGGTAGTGATCATAGTTCTGGCTGGTGCTGCCTATCTTTTAATGTCCCAGCCGGCTCCGGGAAGCCAGAAAAAGCTACCTGAGAAGATTAGGTTGGGGGTGATACTACCCCTGAGCACAGCATCATATGCTTCAGCGGGTCAAGAGGCTCTCAGGGGCATGAACATGGCTGTTGCTGAGATAAATTCCAACGGGGGTGTTCTAGGAAAGAAGGTGGAGCTCGTGATCAGGGATACGAAGGGAGATCCCAATACTGCGATAAATGGGGCCACAGATCTCATAACAAAGGAGAAGGTCCCTATAATAATAGGCTTCTACTCCTCTACGGTTACATATGCCTCAATGAATGCGATCAAGGAATATAAGCCATTAGTATTCGTCTTAGGGGCTTCATCTGTCAAAGTAGAGTCTTTGGTCGGGCAAGAGAGATGGTTCTTCCATATGCATCCTTGGGACTATCACAGGCAGGGGACGGTCATAGAGTTCTTCCTGCATCACATGAAGGAGGTTCCTAGGAAGATCTTCGTGGCATACGAGGATGGCGTCTACGGTACTACGAGCTACGAGTACTTCGTCAATCTAAGCAAGAAGGAGAATGCCCCATGGACAGTCGTTGGGGAGAGCTTCAAGACCGGTAGCTCTGACTTCTCCTCAGTGGTACTTAAGGCTAAACAGCAGAACCCAGATATATTCTACATAGTAGGCTATCCTGGAGACTACCCTGTCTTCTTCAGGAACGAGAAGGAGAATGACTTCAACCCGAAGCTCACCTTCATAGTAGCTCCTGAGTTCCCAGAGTATCCGAAGGACATAGGTGACTACGTTGCGGGAGTTGATGTCTGGTCACCCTATCTGAACACACCAGAGGCAAAGGCCTTTGTAAAGAAGTTCGAGGATAAGTTCGGCCGTCCTCCCGAGTACTGGGCTCCATTTGGCTATACAGCGATAAAGATGGTCTGTAAGGCTATAGAGAATGCGAAGAGCTTGACTAAGGAAGATCTGATAAAGGCATTGGAGAACGTCCAGATGAAATCCCCGCTGGGAACTGTGAAGTTCAAGAAGACAGGAAAGACACTCCATCAGGTAGTTGATAGGCTCTTCGTCGTTCAATGGCAGAAGGGCAAGATAGCTATCCTTTACCCTGAGGAGTACAAGACGGGGAACCTCATCTACCCTGTGCCCACTTGGTCTCAGAGAGGGGGTTGAGCTAAGTAGATATGTGAATAGATTAACTTAACCCCCTATTTTATTCTAGAGGGTAGTTTGCCATGATTAGCCTAGTGCTTCAAGTGCTTCTAAATGGAATACTGCTCGGTGGCTTCTATGCTCTCGTCACCCTGGGCCTAAACCTCATATTCGGTGTTATGGATATAACAAACTTCGCCCATGGAGATCTAATAATGCTAGCGGCTTATTTCTCTTTCTGGGCAGCCAAGCTCTTTGGAATAGACCCCATAGTGTTTATACCGGTAAATGCGGCAATAATGTTCATCGTAGGACTTATCTTCTATAGGGTAGCTCTCAAGCCCGTACTAAGAGCCCCTGCCTATAATCAAATAGCCCTCACATTCGGTTTCTCAATATTCCTCCAGAGCTTAGCTCTGGTGCTGTGGACCAGTGATATGAGACAGGTAGAGGTTCCCTATGCCTCTGAAGTGTTTCAGCTTGGTCCGATCAGTGTTGGGTTGGGGAAGCTCATAGCCTTCGGGATAGCTCTTGGTTTCACCCTAGGATTTCTCCTCTTCCTAGAGAGGACCAAGCTTGGCGGGGCTATGAGATCGGTAAGCCAAGATCCCATGGCTGCCTCCCTGATGGGGATAGATGTGAACAGGATCTATCTTCTCACATCTGGAATAGCGAGCCTGCTCGCTGGGGTTGCTGGTTCCCTTGTCACCCTCAACCTCTACATAAATCCCTTTATCGGTGGAGATTTGACCCTGAAGGCATTCGGTGTGGTCATCTTAGGAGGGATGGGCAGTTACTTGGGAATGATCATAGCGAGCATCATCCTGGGATTGGCTGAATCCTTTGTAGGAGCCTTCCTTCCCTTGGGAGGAAGTTTAGCTCCAGGGATAGCCTTCGCTGTCATAGTAGCTGTGCTCGCAATAAGACCGACGGGCCTCTTCGGGAAGTGAGGTTGCATATGCGGGGGCAGTGGTGGAGGGGAACCGAGCTTCGGATCATAATATACCTATCGGCTGCCCTAGCTATAGTCATCCCGCTTATATCGGGCGAATATATCACGAGGGTAGCGGTAGGAGCCCTGAAGTACGTGGTACTGGCGATAAGCTTCGATATATTGGCGAGAACGGGGAACCTCAGCGTGGGGCATGCTGCCCTCTTCGGGATAGGAGCCTATGCTGCCGCTCTGTTTAACGTCTACTTCAAGGTTCCAATGGAGCTGGGACCTCTAGTTGGGGGGTTAACTGTACTTCCCGTGGCTGTAGCCCTGGGATTCATAACTCTGAGGATGAAGGGAGCGTACTTCTCAATAGCAACCCTAGCGTTCGCTGAGGCCATGAGGGTCCTCTTCCTCTATGCGAGAGGGATAACTTTCGGGGCCATGGGAGTAGGTGTGCCACCCATTTTCGGGGGGAACGTCACCATAGACTACTACGTCATACTCGGGATTGCTGTAGCGAGCGTCCTACTAGTCATACTGCTCGAGAGGACGGGGATAAACTACGCCTTCTCGGCCATAAGGGAGAACGAGGATGCTGCTTCCGTTCTAGGGGTTAACCCAACAAAGTACAAGGTGCTCGCATTTTCCCTCAGCGCCTTGCTTGCTGGAGCTGCTGGTGGCTTCGATGCTGGATATACCACGTACGTGTATCCTTACGAGGTCTTCAGTGTGACGATCTCGGTAGCCGCAATGATAATGCCGATATTTGGTGGTCTTTACACGATAGAGGGACCTATTATAGGTGCTTTGACGATATACGGAGCTGAGGAGGTACTCAGGGGATGGATGCCCTTCGGTTATACCTTGGTATATGGATTAGCCCTCATAATATCGATCCTGTACCTACCCAAGGGAATCATAGGTCTGATAAGGGAGATAAAGGGTAGAACATGGCTTGAGAACTTAAGAGAGGCAACTCAGAGCGGAAAGGAACCCTTTAAGGAGAAGTGATGCTGTAAAATGTGATACAATGGGATGCAACGGGGTAAGGTGGGATAAATTGCAATGTAGGGGCTTGATCAGTGATCAATTGATCAGTAGAGGATAGGAATAGCTCCATTAATCTACTTCCTTTCCCACCTCCTCTCCTCTTTTCTGATGAACCTTTCTTAGTTCTCTTCTCTCTTACTATTGTCTAATCTAAGGGATTGAAATGAGAGGAAGAATTATGGCTTAGAGAATCTCATTCTAGGGAGGCCGCTTCATCGAGATCCTTCATGAGAATGGCCTTGTTATAGGCCTTTACCACATCGGTCCTTGTGATTATTCCAACTAGTTTACCGCTATTTACAACTGGAAGCCTTCCCACATCACATTTGAGCATCTTCTGAACTACCTTTTGAACAGAATCCTTTGGGGATACCGTTACTATGTCCTTCCTCATGACATCCCGGACCTTCACCTTAGGCCATAGTCTCCTATGGACCTTCATCAGATCTCCGAATGTTATCATGCCAGTAAGCTCTCCACCACTATTCACCACGGGATAGCCCATGTGATGGGAGTGAAGCATCAGGTCATGGACCTCGCTCAGCGTCTGGTCCTCCCTGACCGTGACTACATCTCTCACCATCGCATCCTCCACTTTGACTCTCGTCAATACTTCCATACCGATGGAGGGAACCTTCTCTCCCTTCTCCTCTAGCTCTCTAGTGTACATCGTGTTCTCCAATAGGAACAGGGAGAGGAGATATGATACAGCGCAGGATGCTAGAAGTGCGGGGATTAGGGCGTAATCTCTACCCATCTCCATCACGAGCACGACTGCTGTTAGAGGTGCTCTAGCAGCAGCCGCGAAGTGAGCTGCCATCCCTGCTATGGCAAATAGCTCCGGCCTCGGGAACAGGGCTGGATCGATTAGGTGGAGCACCTGCCCATAGGCAGCCCCTACAGCAGCACCCATAAAGAGGGTTGGTGTGAATATACCTCCAGATCCACCTGACCCTATTGAGAGGGAAGTAGCTATAAGTTTCAGGCCAGCTAGAAGTAAAAGGAACTCTATTGTCCCCTCACCGACAGTTATTATCCTGTGAAGCCCATCAAAGCCGGGTCCCATGATACCCCATCCTAGGGACCAGTAGGCTATCAATCCAGTTCCTAAGCCGCCTATGGCTGGCTTTATCCACTCAGGTAGCTTCATCTCCCTGAACCTGTCTTCCGTCCTGTAGAGCACATCGACCCATACCTTAGAGATAAGCGCAGTGATCACACCAAGTCCAAGCAGGAGGGCTAGTTCCGGAACCCCAGGTAAAGAGAGCTTGGGTATGGCTATTATGGGTTTCGCCCCTCTAAGGGTCCAAGAAACTGAGACAGCGGAGATTGAGGCTAGGAAGGCGGGGATCAGCTCGACGGGTCGGGCAACTCCCGTCAGGATCTCTACTCCGAATAGGACACCTCCTAGGGGAGCATCGAAGGCCGCAGATATGCCTGAGGAAAGGCCGGATATCAGGAGTATTCTCCTAGGCCTCACCGGCATCCTGAAGAGCTTCGCTAGGAAGGAACCAACTCCTGCTCCAACCTGACCTATTGGCCCCTCCCTCCCCGCGCTCCCACCGAGTCCTATGAGGGCACCGGAGGAGAGGATCCTAGCTATAGGAACTCTCGGCCTTATCTTCCCTTCCTTATGGAGGAAGGCCTCTAACACGCTTGGTATGCCATGACCCTTCACCTCTGGGGCTATTCCCCATGTTATGAGGCCGGAGACCAAGCCTCCCACTAGGGGAGCTACTATCAGTCCTATGTCCAGGGGGCCTATCATATAGGTGCTCTCCAGATAGTCGAGGAAGTCCCTGAAGATCTCTATAGAGGTGTCCAAAGCAACCGCTGAGAGGCCTGAGATAGCGCCAGTAATCATAGACAGGAGTTCCAGCTTCCCATACCTTCTGAAGATCCCAGCAATCTTTTTCTGATGCTCCCTTTCCTTCATCACCTTCCTAGGCTCTATCAATAAAGGTCACTCCTCTACCTATCTATTTGGGGAGGAAAGAGACAATAAACTTTTCCCCGAAGGATTTATGTTCTTTAGCGACGGATTAGATCTGTTTGGTGACCAATGCTGGTCATGGGATATCCTCCCCTTAATGTCGCTGGAGTCCGATGGAAGGCTAGGAGCCTAGCCCAGCTCCTTTTTCAGTACCTCGAGGAATTTATCCGGATTTGCGAGATCCAGAAGGATGGAGTAACCTTCTTTGGTTGGTATGTAGACGATTCTGGTATGGTTACAGAGAAACACTAATGCCTTCTCTCCGTTTTGAAGGGTGAACCATCCAGCCGAATATCCAGGGAGAGATGTTCCCCAATCCCTTATCGACGGTCTATACCCTTTCTCAGCATTCAAATCTATTATCCTCGCCTTCGAAATTATAAGTGAATCCTTAGGGATGAACTTGCCATAGGCGATGTCCCTTATCTGGAGGCCGTCCTTCCTCACTATTACCTCGGTACCCGCTGACGGCGAGATGGAGAGGTATAGGTATCCGCTCAGGATGAGGAGAATCAATCCAATAGCAATGGATAGCCAAAACCTACCTCTCGGGCCAAGAGAGGAGGGCATGTTCACGAAGGGTAGGTGAATCCCCTTTCTCTCGAGGAATCCTATTATGAATAGTAGTATAGCCACAGGAACCAAGGCTAAGGAGATCCAGCTAAGCATTTGAATAGATGAGGGTGGAGGAGTTATGTGGAAGACGTACATGATCGCCACCTGATTCATCATGAGAGATAACCTAACTTATTTAACGCTTTTCACTAGGATAGCGTTTTTTGCTGGATTTAATGGATTAGGATGAGCAGTAGATAGGGTATAGTAGAACGGAGAAATAGTATGATACAATATGGTTGAAGAGCGCTTACCTACTTTCTCTTCCTCCCTTTCTTTTTCTTCTTCCCCTCCTTCTCAACCCTCCTTTTTGGAATGTATTCCGTCACATGCCTCGTATACACGTAATAGAACAGGATAGAGAGCACTATTGTCTCAATAATCGCCTCTGGTATGTACTTACCTTCATTAAACGATTTGTATGGGGCTCTTCCGGCATGAGATCCCGCAACCCTCTTATATTCAAGCTTATCCAGCAGAACTACCTTGTCAGCCATCATTATGGATAGGTTCGCCTCCTTAGTTTCCAAGTTACTTACCTTGCTCACATACCTAACGAAGGGATGGCCCTCCTTGAGCTCGAGCCTTCCCTTGACTCTCACCTCCACGGGCGTCCTGAATCTAACTATAGCTTCGCTAGCGTTTCCAATGCTCGGACGCTTAAGATAGAGGTCTACGTAGAATCCCTCCCCGTATCTGAAGGATACACCTTTAGCCTCTACCTTGATATGGGTCTCGTTCAGATAATTCCTCCTTCCATTCACTTGGATCCATATGGGACGTCCTTCAACGAGTATCGTTCCATTTGCATCGAGCGATGAAGCCACATACTTCGCTCTCTCTATTTTCTCCTTCTCCGGTTTCAATCCAAGTTTTATGCACTTGAAAGTCTTCTTAGCCTCGGTTATGTTAGACAAGCCCAGATTCACGGATCTGGCTAAGCTGCCATTACCCGTTACGAGGAGTAGGGTGGATTCCTTAGGTGGGTTCCATATCAGGGAGTGGAATCCGGATATCCTGCCGCTTATCTTCCCCGTGAAGTTACCTGTCTCGAATCCCAAAACGCCGAGCTTTTCCACTGGAGAGAGATCTATCCTCTTACCATTTACTTCGAGCTTTAACCTGTTATTTTCAAGGGAAATCCTGAGATATGCACATTCCTTTGATGGTGGAACTGGAATGGGCTTTCCAGACGACACCTTTCCGTTCTCAATAGCTCTGGTAATGAGAGCATTTCTATCTAGGTAGAGCTGGGCTATCCTATAGTTTTTGAAGTTTCTGTAATCATATATGAGGGCAACGTATCCCCTCATTTGCCCACAGGCCCTGAGATCGTAGCTTCCATCATCTAATTCGTAGGTGGTGATCGCGAAGCCCCTTCCTCCGTTGATTTTAAGCCCCTTTGAGAAGTTACCCCATATATAGAGCCATCTGAGATCATAAGGGCTAGTGGGAATCGTTTCGTTTACGGTTACGTTGTCTGAGGATGGACCTATGTAGATCCCCTTTGGAGCCATGGGATCATCACTCAGGAATATCGTATGGACAGGAAGCTCCTTTCTAAGGAGCTCATATGCAACTAGAGCCCTTCTCCTTAGATAGGTATCGGCTGGTAGGACTAAAGCTAACTTTGCATTCGGTAAAGGTGGGGAGGATAGGTTGATTAAGGTCAGGGCCGGGTATCTTATTACTGGTCCGAGAAATCTCCTGACATAGGAGAAGGACGAGTTGACCTTCTCTAGATAGCCTACATCAGCCAGTGTCCCGAGAAGGGCTACTTTACTCGATGGAGAGAGCATGAATAGGGAGTATAGCGGAATCTCAGGCCCGTAAGGTAGCCAAGGAGCGAGAGATTTTATCTTGATTGGCGGTGACAATATATTGGAAAGGGAAGCTGAGTAAGCTGTTAGCAAGAGGGCTGGTATCTTCGGGTTCTTCCTGAAGAACATATTTTTCGAGGCGAAGTCGTAGTCTACTCCGTTCAAACCCCCTATATTGTTAACGCTAAGCTGGTGCCACAGTTGGAAGCTAGCGGCCGTTGTTACATAGCCTGAGATTAGGAGGAGAGCTAGGATCACACCGTATTTCCACTCGGTCCTGATCTTTATCTTCATCCTGCCCATATAGAGGGATCCCAAAGCGGCCATGCCTAGGGCAGCATAGAAGGGGAACCTGTACTCCCAGTAGCTTATCACACCACCCGATAGCTTGTAGTAGGTAACGAATCTCCCCATAGCTATACTTACCATAATGAGGAGGGCGAATTCCGGCTTGAAATTCGATCTCAAGGAGGCTATTGCGAGGATTCCCGCTATTCCCAGAATGACTGGGTAGAAGAACCACGGAAGCTGTCCTAAATCATATATGACGTCTACATTGACTTCTCCCATATGGATGAGCCATACGAGGAGCCCCGTTACATAAAGACCGAGCAGGAAATCCACTATCACTCTATCCCATTTCCTGAGAAAATGGAAGGACTTCTTAATCAGAGTATCAAGCCTCCTATCCCTCAGCTCGTTGAAGATCAGAGCTAGAAGGGAGGCTAAAAGCAGGTATACTGATGTACTGGGACCAGAGCCTTTATAGATGCTTGGGTAATAATAGAGAGCTGATAGAAAGGCTCCAGCTGAGAGGGATGCTATGGAAGAATCCCTTCTCCTGCCTAGGAGTAAAGCTGCCAGCAATAAATAGGCCGCGAAGACCAGTGCCTCAGCTACATGAACCAGAAATGCAGAGAGGATGGTTAATGCGAGGTAAGCTATCTTCTTCCTCCCCCCTTCCCAGTAGATATCCAAGTATAGGAGGAAGGCAAGCAGGCCGATGGCCAGTGTTAGGGGTAGACCCCAGAAGAA
>JAOZGJ010000084.1 GCA_027491785.1 Thermoproteota archaeon
ATTTGCTACACTCGCCCTTGTACTGGCAGCATTCATGAGCGATCACTGGATTGACTATCTAGCCATACTACTCCTGTTTCAGGGGATATTCTCCACAACCGCTACTACGGCCTTAAACACGATGATAATGGAGGTGGATCCTGCTAGAAGGGCCACTGCCTCCCCTATATCACGACCATAATGTTTTATTCCCTTGAGGGACGGACACTTAATGTTCCATATCACCACCCAGCGAGAATGGGATGAGTTCGTGAGGAAGGGTTTGAATGGAGAGCTGTGGAGGCTGGAGGTGGCTGCAGAGACCGTATCGTGGTAGAGGATCCTGAAAGGCTGTCCAGTGAGGGAAAGGCCTTCTTATCTCACTTAGTCTGGCTTTCACTCCATTGTGAATATGGTCTCTTGGCTCTCCTCTCCCTCCTGCGCTAGACTCAGAGAGGAATTCTCCAGATTCCATGTCCAAGCTAAGAGGATGAAACTACCTGTCGATGACCGAATACTTCTCAAGAGGATGTTTAATGCCATACCCGTACTTTGGGCGGAGGACCTGCTTTGATGAGGGACATGAAAGAATGGCTCCCCATTTTACTCTCGTTCTATCCAGCTCTAAGTAGGAGGACGCCTACCCTAATATATGGATCTCATATTCTATCAGTTGTGACTGGGATGGACGTATCCAGCAAGGACATAGATCTTCTATCTCCGAATGTTACTCTCTCAAATAGAAGAAGCTTACAGGGAGTCTAGCGACAGGGAGGAGCTGGAGCTCTTCCACCCCTTCGAGATCCATATAGTGAGTGAGGATGGGTGGAGGGGCTGGTATGGGAGGTTCCTCAAGGGCGAATGGAGGGAGATTGACGAATAGCCGGCATAAGACCGGGGATTTAGCGCAGTTTATCCTGCTGCCCCCTTCTCATTGGCGGTAACCCCGTACTTAAGAATTGTTACGAATCGAGGAGGCCGATGAGGAAACGGGTGAGCTGAAATCCATTGCCAATATTGGGTCTAACTGCAGCTTGGGCTTAAACGGGATCCCCTTTAAGGTGATTTCGGGGAAAAGAGGTGAACTTCCATGGATCCATCCTTTTCCCATCATTAGATGGTATAGGCCTCTAAGGTGAGATACTTGGTAGTACCAGGTGCTGTAGATACCTAGTCGATAATCCTTTAAGGAAAGCATCTGACTACTGCGACCTACCCTACCATGATGATCTGGCTGACGATTCTATGCGATCACGGTGGATTTTACATAGCAACCCCTGATTCAAAGGAGAACCTCAGGAGATTCGTATATTAGGTTAAGTGAGAAGGACCATCAATAGACAGTCACATTGCTCTCGATCCCATAGCCCAGCCTCAACAATATCGCCAAAGGTAGGGCATTCTGCAGGCTCATGATAAGAGTCATATTTATATTATTTGACTCACAATAAGAGTCGAGTCATGTACGAGGAAGTCCTCACCGACTGGAACTTCTGGGGCGGTTACGATATCGACTACTTAGACAGAGATTATTCTTTACAGGAATTCGTGGGAGAGGGAAGGGCTTTGATACTGTTCGGAGTGAGGAGAGCCGGGAAGAGCTATCTGGCGTATGGATACCTGAAGAGATTGATAGAGAGAGGCCTCGACCCCAAAGAGACGTTAATCCTCAACTTCGAGGATCCCAGATTGTCGGGGATCGAATCAAGAGAACTGATCAGGGTATACGAGGAGTACATGAAACTCACCGGCGCTAAAAGGCCGATAGTGGTGTTGGATGAGATCCAGTCCATTGAAGGGTGGGAGAGGTTCGTTCGTTACCTTCTAGAGGTCAAGAGAACCAAAGTATTGGTGACAGGAAGCTCCTCCAAGCTGATGGGGGAGGAATACGCAACTCTACTCACGGGAAGGCATTTAAGCATCGAGGTATTGCCCCTGAGCTTCAGAGAGTTTCTGAGGTTCAAGGGACTCGAGATAAGGAGCGAGGCTGAGGCCCTGAAGGAGAGAACTAGGATAAGGTCACTGTTAGATGAATACTTGGAGTACGGTGGCTTCCCCGAGGTGGTACTTCAGAGCTCCCGGACCGTGAAGGAGGAGCTGCTCCGAACGTACTTCCGGGACATAGTAACGAGAGATGTGGCCATGAGGTATAATGTGAGGAGGATAAGAAAGCTGGAATCTCTAGCTAGGATATATGTGAGCAATGCTGCTACGATAGTCTCCATGAGGAAGCTTTCTAAGAGCTTGGGAATAGGGTTAAGGACAGTGGAAAGGTTTAGCGAGTATCTTGAGACTGCTAGAGTGGTCAGATTCCTCAAGAGGCTTTCTCCAAAGGCAAAAGAGGTAGAGAGATCGAGGAGAAAGGTTTACACAATAGATGTGGGATTTCACACTAAGGTCGGCCTTCCAGCCACGAGTATAGGTAGGATAGTGGAGAATGTGGTATTCCTCCAGCTCGCTAGGAGGTATGAGCCCAATGAGGCCCTGTTTTATTACTTGACCAGTGATGGTAGAGAGGTGGATTTCGTCATCAAGGAGGGAAGGGACATTGCCAAGTTGATACAAGTCACCTATTACTTGAGAGAAGAGGATCCCAAGCAATTTAATAGAGAAGTGGGTTCCCTAGTAAGGGCTTCTAAGGAACTGAGATGTCGAAAGGCGATCTTGATTACAATGGATCAGGAGGGTCTTATAGAAGAGAAGAGGGTTGAGGTAAGGGTTATCTCTCTGTGGAAGTGGCTATTGGGGTTGGGG
>JAOZGJ010000088.1 GCA_027491785.1 Thermoproteota archaeon
CACTCCCCTCCCCCTGTGCTCCGGCTTCACGTATATCTCCTTCAGGAAGTAAGCTCCCTCATCCTCCTTAACTCTGGCAAAACCCACGATCTCGGAACCATCCAAGGCTACGAGAACCGTGCCTCCAACGGCCCTCAGCTCCTCAATCCCCCACTCTGGGGAGTAAGTGACATCGCTTCCCATTATCCTTCTGTGGTAGGAGTAGAAGTCAGAGTACATCTTCCCGACTTCCTCAACATCCTCGTTCCTCATTCTCCTGATGGTGACCATCGCATCCCCTGTTTTCGACGGAGCTTTATCTTTAAGTGATAGTGGAAGAATGCCAACCATCTATCTATTACTCGCAAGACAAATATCCTGTCTGGAAGCTATCAATGAATCATTGGAAGGTGAGCGTCCTTGAGTAGCCGGGATCCTACTGTCCGCTCGAATAATCAGAATCGTTAGAGGTAGGAGCCCAGCTGTGAATCCCCAATAAGCTAGAGGGACTCATCGAGGACCTAGAGAAAGAGGCCCCTTCCCCAAGGATAGGGATCTTGCCAAATTAAAGGGAGCTGAGGAAAAGCTTCAACCATAGAAATTTCCAAGCAGGCATCTTCAATTCGTATGCTTTACCGCTCATGGAGGCCGAGTGCCCACTTCCATAGGGGCAGGAACATCACCTCCTTTCCCTCAGCTTTGAGTCGATCCTCATAATCCCATGTTATGACAAGTAAATCATCGCAGTTTAGTTCCTCTCCAGCCTTGATCAGCGATTCGATCTCCTGCCTCTCAACCTCTCCTCTGCTTGAGGCGTAAGTCACTTGAATCAGCTGTTTTATTCTATCTCCATTCTTTATTACAAAATCGACCTCTCTTCCCCCCTTTTCCCAATAAAATATCTCTCTATTTGGTTCTAATCCGATTTTCAATAGCTCTTGAAAAGTTAGACCCTCAAGAAGCCTTCCATATCCCTTTTTACCCTCAACAAACCTATAGATCCCATTATCTACCAGATACACTTTAGGCAGGGTTAACTCAACTTTCCTAATGCTTCCACCATACTTTCTGAGGAAATATGCTAGGCCTATATCTTCCAATATCTTCTGGAAGTTATAGAGAGTTTTCCTGCTTACACTAACTCCAACAGATTTCAAGGTATTGAAAACCCTATTCACCGAGAAAATCTTGGTAAAAGAAGATATCACGGCCTTCATGAAGAGGTTGAGGACGTACCTATTTTCAATCCCGTACCTCTCCACTATATCCCTATAGGTAACGATATCTAAGTAATCCCTGTAGAATGAGGATGGATGGATATTTCCGAGAACCACATCAGGAAAAGCTCCATACTCCATATATCTCCTTAGCTCATTCTTTATCACACCGATTTCATAGGAAGAATAGTGCCCTTTGATCTCCATACTCCTCGCCAGCAGGATCTCCTTCAGGGAGAAAGGTAGTATCTTCACTGTGATGGATCTCCCTCTCAGCTGTGTAGCTATCTCCTTGCTTAGCAGTTTAGAAGACGAGCCTGTAATGAAGATATGATATCTTTTGCTCTCGTAGAGGAAGTATACGGTCCTTACCCATTTATCCAAGGCTTGGATCTCGTCGAGGAATACGAACTCGGGGAGCTTTCCATAGATCTCCTGATGGACTATAGGCAGTTTTTCCGGTTCTCTTACTTCGGCAGGGTCCTCGAAGTTTATGAATAGATACTTATCGTCTCTCAACCTATTGCTCTTTATGAAGTGATATATGAAATAGGTCTTTCCCGCTCTCCTTGGCCCTATAACAGATATCACGAAATTTCTACTGACAGGAACCTTCTTGAGCCTTCGTTTCACTGAGATATCCCGAATATCTTCTTTTTAGTGAGCATGTACTCCTTTAGTTTCATGTGTCATATAGGGGTACACTTTCAATAAAAGTTTACCCTTATATGGGAACATAATGCAATCATCAGGGAACTCCTCCATGCCCAGAAGGCCTATCGGGGCAGGTCAACAGCGAGGGTTGCGGCCTAATCATCGACAGGGATGAGGCCGCGGCCCTCAACCTTCGGATGCTGGCTAAGGGGTTCCCCGGGAGGGGCGAAGCTACGGAGATTATGCCCAAGGGTTTAGTAGGCCACGCGATCAAGGTCTATGAAGGTCTATGAACCTGAACTCCTTGCTCTTGAATCATGGGAAGAGCTTACCAAAAACTCATTCTGGTTTAATTTCTAGGATGTGGTTCCTAATGGATGAATTAAGCTAGATAAGGATCTGGTAAGCGATATAGCCAGAGCTCAAAGCTTGAGAGAAAGGGGAGACTATGGAGTGGTACCCTCTATAAGGGAAGAAGATCTTGATTTTATGGAGGATGTCATAGGGAAGCTAAGGAGGAAGCTGGAAAATGGAAATTGATCCAGTAAGCTTTGAGGATATAGGTTATATATTGGATAGGATCAAGCGAAAGCTTCAAGGTAGGGTAAAGGAAGCTTATATAATCGGATCTGTAGTTAGAGGTTACGCTATTAGGGGAGAGAGCGATCTCGATCTTCTCATAGTTCCAAGCGAAGAGCTGGATTTCTTTAGCCTCTTGGAGGAGGAATTCTACCTCCTACTAGATATAGGACTAGCGATGGATCTCATTGTAGCTACAAACAAAACGTATTCGCATCTGATCAAGGAAGCAAGGAGAGAGGGTCTAAAGCTAATTTAATTTAATTTAACCTAGTCTGATTAGATTAATTCAACTAATTCTAATACCTCTCTAAGCGATTGGGCTCCTGAAGGAGGATAGAATTACATCGGTCTTTGCGGAGATATCCTGATCCTGATTTGATGCAACAGTTAGGGAACGAGCTGCCCATCTTTAATGCTCAAAGCCATTCCTTCTTAGTTTATACCTACTTAGATCACATAATTTCCTTCCCTGTCATAAATTCGGCAAGTATACCGGAGGTTAAAAATTAAATTAAGGTAAGCATGGCGAGAACGTCTAATCGAAGTCGTCCGTGCTCCTATCCACTAGAGACCTCAAGCATTTCTTTATTTCCTTCTCTAGCTCTGGGAAGCTTCTCCTAAGGTTACCCATAGATGATGTCGCTCTACCTAACTCCTCATCTTTCGGTTCTTCGCAATTGAATTGGAACTTCTTTCTTATCCTCCCCTTATATGTCCCCTTACCCTTCTCAGCTAAGCCCTTCTCTACTATCCTGATTACCTCGCTGTGCGGATCTACCCTCTTGCCTCCAACTACCTTGGATACCACGTCCGAGAGAAAGGAGCTCTTACCAGCATTCGCCAGTAGAGCACCTTCAAGGCCCCCTGAATCTGAATTTCCTCTTCCATTTCCTATTAGAACGAATCCCTTCTTCTTGAAGGGACCCCATCCCTTCCCTTCGGCCCATTTTATGGTCGCCGCATTCAGATCCACTAGATTGGATATGGCCGCAAGGACCAATTTGGAAGCTAATTCTTCCCTGTTGACTTTCTCTCCTGTGCATTCATCTTTGAATCCTATAACCCTCGCCTTCCTCGCGAAGTTGAGGGGTTTGGAGTATACTACTTCACTGTATTGCAACAAAATTGCACCTGTTCATTAGGCATGGGCGGCTTATAAAGCAATGCTGTCAGGCTTGTAGATGGGTACGGCGGCTGCTTCAAGATCTGCTGAGAGCATCCGGAGAATCGAAGGACTGGCATGGATATCACTTTAAAAGGAATTTATTCATGTAATTCCAGAGGATAATCATGTTGCCCACTCTACCATCCATTAGGAAACCTCCTCTCCAAGAAATGATCCGCTTAGATGGCAGGAGGGCCCTGATAACGGGAGCTGCCTCTGGTATAGGGAAAGCTGCTTCCATCAGATTTGTAGAAGCAGGAGCGGATCTCATAGCTGTTGACATAGATGAAAAGGGACTGGTAAATCTGAAGAAGGATTTAGAGAAGTATGGCAGGGAGGTAATGACATACCCCGTGGACCTCTCGAGGAAGGAGGAAATAGATGCTCTATGGGATCATATAAGAGGTAAGGAACCGGATATCCTCGTGAACAACGCAGGTATATATCCCTTCCGTGACTTCCTGAAGGTAGACGAGTCCCTGCTAATGAAGGTCCTCAGTGTGAATACCCTATCCACCTTCTGGATGTGCCAGCGCATGATCGAGAGGAGGAAGGGGAAGGGGGGAGTGATAATAAATTTGGGCTCTATAGAGGCGATACTGCCCTTTAGGGAGGATCTTTCCCACTATACTATAAGCAAAGCTGGGGTCATTGCCTTAACCAGATCTCTAGCTAGGGAATATGGTAAGGAATTCAGGGTGAATGTGATCATACCCGGCGGCATAGTGACCCCCGGCGTTCTGAAAGTGGCCAAGCAGCTTGGTTTCAGGGCAGCATCCGCAGCAAGGGAATTCCTGAAGAGGCTTCCCATGGGGAGGATGGGCGATCCCGATGAGGTTGCTAGGGTTATGATATTCTTAGCCAGTGACATGGCTAGCTACGTAAATGGGGCCATGATCCCGGTAGATGGAGGTTTCCTCTCGACGTAATCGGTATATGAAGAGATCTTGACCTCAAAGAGCTACTGGATCTAAGTAGAGCGGAAAGGATGGAGGATGGCTCTAGTCTCGCGAGGGGGAGTTGTGATTCATATCGGACGGGAACTCTTTATCTTACATTCCCTCCCTTTCCTTCGATGAGGGTCCTAGTAACTGGAGCGAGTGGTATGCTTGGTCTGAACCTAATATCTCTCCTTAGGGAGAGAGGATATGAAGTAGTAGCTATGGTAAACAAGGGAAGTCTGAGAAAGAGACCATGGGCAAGGGACCTGCTGAAGGGGTGCGATATCGTAGAGGCAAGGGTAGAGGAGTACGGAGATGGTCGCTTAAGAGTAGATGCTGTATTTCACTTGGCGGCTGTGCTCAGGGGCCCGACCATGAGAGTTAATTATCAGGGCACCCTTAACATACTTGGGGCAGTTAGGACGGAGTACTTCGTACTGGCCAGTAGCATACTAGCTTTGGGGGATGAGCTCAGGGAGAGCGCCTCGGAAGACGCCCCGTGCAAGCCCAGAACTGGTTATGAGAAATCTAAATGCAAGGCTGAGGAGGCTGTGTTATCCAATAATGAGATTAAACCCATTATCCTGAGGCCCGGATGGATATACGGTCCTTATTCCATAAATCCAGATATACTCGTCATGGCGAGGTGGATCAAGAAGGGAATAACCCCAGTTATTATAAGAGAGGATCTACCTCTAGGCCTTGTCCATGCTAGAGATGTCGCTGGAGCAATGATACACCTCCTCGAAGGAGGCTATGAGGGAATATTCAATATCAGAGGGCCCAAGATGTATAAAATGGGTGAAATGCTTGAAATAATGACAGATTTCCTAGGGAGGAAAGGCTTAAAACTTTTAATTCCAAGGACTGCTGTCAAGATCGCCAGCAAATGGCTTGACGTGATGAGGTACTTGGATTTGGCTCCAGAAGATCTACCTATGGACAAATTAATGAGTACTGGATTCAGACCTAGTGTAGGGCTGGAAGAAGGCCTAAAAGAATCGCTCTCTTGGATGAGATCTTGGAGTTTGCTTTGAGAACGAGTGATTAGACTGGACTAGGCTGGACTAGATATCCTCCGCTTCGCTCCATGCACTACCTATTCGATCCCCCACTGAGATGGTATTAAGCCCTCATCTAGCCAGAACTTATTTAAAAGAGGATCGTAGATGAGCGTGGCATGGATAACTCCACGGAAGCTTGGTCATTGCTGATGGTTATTTAGGATATATTTTTAATAGATCCCTGCGGCTTGCCATTGAGGTAATCCTATGGGCAGGGTGATTCCTCCCCTCGATGATATAGGTCCCGAAACCTTCAAGAGGACCTTCAGGAAGATATTGGATATCAAGAAGAGAGCTGGACTTGAGCCCATTCTTGATAATCCATCTGATCTACTTGATCGAGCCAAGATGTACGGTATGAAGTACAGAAACGGCTCTTGGAACTGGGCTTCTAACATATGGAGCAGATCTGCGAAAAATACTGTAGTCATCGAGAATGACGACGAGATCAAGGAGGAGCATAAGCTCCTGCTGATGAGGGTGCTGGAACATATACTGGCACAGGGCCCCCTGATAAAGGTCGATGGATACGTGGGGAAGCCCGGAACTAGAGCCCAAATGCATGCCCGCATCTACGTGGATCCACAGTTCCCCGATCTAGCCTACAGGTGGAAGCAGCTAGTTTTCGATGCACCCCCGGATGAGGAACCTGATGCTGAGATATTCGTGATCCCCCACTACTTGGGCAATCCAAACATACCTGGTACAGATAGGATGATGATGGTGATGAGGTTCCCCCATCACAGGCTCACGATAGTGACGGTCTCCTCATATCAAGGGGAGGTGAAGAAGGCAGCTCTAACCCACTGGATATTCCATGTATATCAGAGGGGAGGAACTGGGGAGCATGCCGCCCTCAGGGAATTTACGGTTAAGAAGGTCAATGGAGAGTGGAAACGTGTAGTAATGGCCGTCTGGGGATTGACTGGTACAGGTAAATCGACGCATGGCCTGTACGTCTGGACCAAGGACAACGCTAAGAAATACGTGGAGAACTTCGGAATAAATCCCTTGGAATACGTCAGGGATCAAGCAATAAAGAACGATGATATAGTGGCCATATTTGAGGATAAAGTGATAGGATCGGAGAGGGGGTCGTGGACCAAGACAGAGGATCTAACTCCGGAGCAGGAGGCCATGTGGCGCGCTGCCATGAGTCCCCACGCCCTTCATGAGAACACGGAGTTCGACGATAGGGGCTATCCTTCCTTCAAGGGAGAACTATTCCAATACTTCGGTAGACCGAACAGGAACTCCAGATCGGTGCTCAGGCTTGAGGACACTGGATACTTCGATGGGGATGTGGAATCATCCGGCCCATTGAACTTCGCCATATTCCTCAGCCCGGGCTACTTTACCGAGTGGGCTTGGGTTAAGATAGAGGATCCGGCCTTGGCTGCGAAAGCATTGGCTGATGGGCGCACAATAGGGCATCCGGCCCAATCCAAGGAGGTCGTGGGGAAGCTGAGATACGTGGCTAGGTTCGCTCAGCCCTTCACTATGGGGGTATCAAGTACAGCTCACGTCGTCAGGTTCTACGAGTATCTCAAGAGGAGGATCGAGCAGGGAGATCCGGTACAGGTCTACATGTTTAACAACACTGGTAGGATAATTGCTAAATATAATTGGACAGTAATGAAGCTTGGAGACGTGGAAATAGAGGCACCCGAGCCCATATTAGTTGAGAAGAATGGAATACCGAAGGCAGTTGGGGGGGAGAGACCTACTATAGAGGAAACGGAGCTTTTCATCTTGCAGGCGGCTAGAGGAGCTGTTAGATACAAGCCCCATCCCGTCTGGGGAGAGAAAGTCCTGATACCATCTGAGGTTCCAGGAATAAGTGAAGAGAGGCTCAATCAACTAGATCCAACGAACTATCTGGAGATTAGCGAGTTCAAAAGGCTTCTCAAGGCCCAGATCGAGATAAGCAAGTATTACTTAGATAAGAACTGCCCGAATCTGCCTAGGGAGATATATGAAGCCATGGACTTCTAAAGGCAAATAAATAAAAGGAAAAAGGAGGAGAGCACGTAGAGTCTTTCCCTTTCTTACTTCTTATGCTTAGGTGTCAGATATATTTCGCAGTATGTGTTCCATTCAAGCGTACAATTTTCTTCCCTTGACTTGTAGTCCCTTCCCATTATCTCCGATATGGCTCCCTCTATCATCCCCCTGACCATGTTACATTTAGGATAGTATTCCTTCATTAAAGCGACAGGACTTTCGTTAAATACTTCCTTCAAGGCTATAAGCTCGATGCAATCACTTATCTTTACAAGGAAGGAATCTCCTATCTCCTCTATTTCCTCAACCAGAGCGTATCCAAGCGATTGAAATATTAGCACAGATATCTTCCTCAATATCTCCATTGGATCTCTCACTCCTAGCTTCTCCGCTATCTCTAGGTGCTTCCTAGCCCCCCTTCTCCCCATGCTAACCCCCATCTGGTATAGGAGCTGAGCTGTAAG
>JAOZGJ010000089.1 GCA_027491785.1 Thermoproteota archaeon
GGGAGATATTCAGGACCTTAGGAAGGAGATGATCGCTCTCAATGCAGCCACAAAGAGCGACATTCAGGAGTTAAGGAAGGAACTTAAGAGCGATATAAACGAGCTGAGGGGTGAAATAAGCGAATTGAGGAAGGAGATAAGCGATCTCAGGAAGGAGATGAGCAGCAACTTCAGGTGGACAATAGGAGTAATAATCACGGTATGGGGTGCTACTGCTATACCCATACTGCTCAAGCTTGCTGGGTTACTGTAGTACGATAATGAAATGATGCGGCGTGAGGAGAAATGAAAGAGAATCGGAATAAATAGGTATTCAGCTAAGAGACTTCAACACCTCCATGCATCTTTTAAGGACCATTTCAGCTAGGGAAAACGATTCTTCTGCCGCTTCCTTGGTATAGAACCTCTCAGGTGGGAGGAGGTCCTGCCCCTTACGTACGGGATACCTAGAAATGGTTATGTGTGGCTCTAGGGATTTCAGTGATTCTATTATCTCCTCAAGTACTGATTTAAGATCGTCTGGGAGGGATGGAACTAACCTGTGGAGTACCAATGAGTTCTTGTGCTTCTTGCTGGGCCTAGCTCCCAACTTTATTATCAGCGCTGAGCTGGCGTTCTCGGCGCTCAAGGCACTCAGGAATGAACTTAGGGCATATCTGCCCTCCCTCAGAGCTAGCTTTGCGTCTTCTAGCTGGCCTCTCGCTGTCCCTATGTAAGCATCGATTTCCTTCGAATCCAAGCTCCTGCCTCCTCATCATAGGACCATTCCGATAGGAAGACCTTCCCCACTGAAAGCAGGCACCTTATATTACCCCTGTCAAGTAGCACCTCGTATCCACTCAGGATTTCAAGCATGAAGGACGTCTCCTCCGCCATATTCATCATTAGATCTTTGAGGGTTATGAATACGGCATCGACCGGCACGTCGTATTTGAACATGAGATCGTACACCCTATCATAGGGCCTCTCGATCTCACCGCGAGTTACGATGAGGAGATCTATATCACTCCCTTCTGAAGCTGTTCCCCTAGCTAAGCTACCGAAGAGGATAACTGCCAGTACTCTATCATCTTCACCTATCCCCTCAGCTATCAGCCTAGCTTTAGTGATTAATGAGGATTCCTCCCTCAAGTAAGCTGAGAATAGGGGATCCTCTATCGGGGAGAGATTCCTGAGGAAGTACTTCCTGTCAATGCGGCCGACTATACCAGCTGATGCCATCTCCCTTAGCTTGAGAGATAACCAGCGATCGCTCAGTCCTGTAGCTGATCTGAGCTCACTGTAGCTTTTAGGACCATCCATGAGGGATCTCACTATCTTCCCCTCGGGAGTAAGCTCCACGAACCTCATGCTATATTATATAAAGTAGCTTTACTATATATGTGTTGCCGGACGAGGAACCGCAAAGGTACTTTACTTTACCTGTACTCATCTTACCCTATCAGCGCTGCTCAGTCAGAAACTTGGCAGGTCATGGGGCCGAGATTAAGCATGTATGCTCTAAGCTCCTTTTACGGAGAGCGCACTGAAAAGTGAAAATGGGTGTCCTCTTGGATTGGGGAAAGGCTGTGACTGTGATGCTCTTTAAACAGGAAATTTTACCACGCGAAGCCACGTAGATGGTGATATCTATAGGCTAATCAAAGCGCTAATATCCAAACCAAAATCCCGAACCATCTGCCTGCCCTACTCCCTCCCACCGTAGGTGTAAAGTTTAAGCTTGTGATATCCGTATTTCCTGTAGACCGCTCCGAACCCAAAGATCAGAACCAAGAGACTGAGAGAGGTAAGTATGGGAGCCAGCCTGATTCCCCAGGGCGTGTAATTCAGGACCAGTCCGACAAGAGGTGTGAGAGCTAGACTCAGGCCGAGGGATAGGGCTAGCCTCTCAAGCTGGGTCAGCTCGTCTCCTTTCGGGTACAGGAGCTCTATCAATGATGCACCGGGTAAGTAAAGTACGAAGATGGATCCTAGAACGTATCTAAGATAGAGGAGTGGGGGTTCTTGGCCAAAGGCCACGGTGAGCAGAGTTGCCACTACAATCAATGTGAGGACCCAGAACCAAGTTGCCCTCGTGCTGAAGAGATATCTCCAGAGGTTCCTTGGGATATCTGGATCCTCCATCTCTATCTTCCCTTCCTCCCTCAGCCTGTAAACTACCCTGGCTATCTCGTAGTCTGGAGCATTCAGCGACTCTATCAACTCTCCTAGGGTCAATCCTGACTTTACTCTCCTTAGTATGGCCCTCTCCAGCTCTTTTTCACCTAGCCTACCTGCTCTCTTGGGATCCTTTGGCATCTCCCCTAATACCTCGCCAAAATGAAAAACTTATACGTTCAGGACAGCGCAGGAATGGATGGAATGCCTGGCTCATTTGACCTGCCTCTCCAAGCTGGTGGCATTGACTAGGGAGTCGGCGATGTGACGTTTATCCATAGCTGGACCCATCTGCCGTGATACTGGGGGGTCATTGTCGTCTCATTGAGAACCCACATCTCGAAGATTAGCCTGTAGTTTGTTCCGGGGGATGGTACCGTGATGTTCACAGGTATCGTCTCGTTATAATCATTGGGAAGTAATACCTCATATCTAGCTATTGTAGGAGCATCTGCAGGTACCGTTTCGTTGATGAAAGTGCTTTTATTTCCCAGCTTTCCATATATTATGTAGTAGATGGATCTCCCCTCGTGGTTGCCTATGTAAAGGTAGAGATTGATGCTCTCATTAACCAATACCTCCTTGGGATAGTCTCCTATTTTCTTATTGGGACCCAAGAGGCCGAGTTCTGAGAATGGCTCGACCACCCTCCCAGCCGCCAAGTATTGGGAGATCGCGAACACGGCAGCGACAACCACTATAGCTAGAATGACGGCCTGAACTTCCTCGTCCAGCAAGATGGATCGGGAGGGAGGACACTGTAACCATAAAAATTTACCTTGGATGCAGGTGCAGGTGAGAGCAGCTTATGTATGGCCAGCAGCCACTACCCTAACCTTGCTAGTGGAGTACGTTCTGCTCCTACATAGGTTAAACTGCACGTACACTACCCATATCATCCTATATCTGCATCTTCGTCTAAGCCTACTTACTTACCTACCCACCTGCTGCTTACCTAAATAGTCGTGTACTTGACTATTTAGAGCCCTTCGATTTCCCACCCCTCCCAGGGGAGAGCTTCCAGTCCCATCTTGCCCTTACCCAGAGCCTCCAGAACAGCCTGGGAAGGTAGAAATAGGCTATAACTCCGAGGAAGACCGAAGTGACTATAGCTGCGAGGCTCATCATCTGCTTAACCTTGTTGGATTGGATGGAGCGCTCTGCCTCTATGGGAAGTTCCTTTCTAACCTCATTAATTATCTCCTCAGCTTTCTCGATCCTGATCTCAGCTGGCTGGGATGAGTTGATCCCTTGGATGATAGATAGAGCCTCATTTAACTTAAGTACCAAGTCCGTCAGGTTGGCTCCTTTCTTCTCCCAAGCAGCTATCTCCCTATACAACTCCCTCACCTCCTTCTGGGGCTGGGCGCTGGCTAACACTATAGGCACCAACAGCAGAACAACGAGGATCGCAGGCAATGCTCCTTTGGCATGGGAACTCATTTCCTCAGTCACCGACCCTGAGAAAAATTTCATAACTATGATATGATGTATGCATCCCAGTTAAGTTAGGGCAAGCAACGTTTTATTTAAAAAGTATCACATCTCCCGGTGCTCCTGCATGAGGATAGTGGTGACGGGAGGGGCTGGCTTCCTAGGGAGCCACCTGGTCGATGCCCTCATGGATGACGGGAATGAGCTAATCGTCATAGATAACCTGAGCACTGGAAATATAGCAAACATAAAAAGGCATGTAAGCTCTCAGGAGAGGTTCTCGTTCATAGAAGCTGATCTTAAGGATTCGCATTGGACTAGCCACATGAAGGGAGTCGACGCTGTCTTCCACTACGCTGCAAATCCGGATGTCAGATCCAGCTCGGTGGATCCTAGAAAGCATTTCGAGGAAAATTTGGTGTCGACCTTCAACCTGCTAGAAGCAGTGAGGCGCTACGATATCGATTACATCGTGTTCGCTAGCTCCAGCACGGTCTATGGTGAGGCCAGGGAGATCCCCACTCCGGAGTCCTATCATCCCCTCGAGCCCATCAGCATCTACGGGGCCTGTAAGCTCTCATCTGAGAACCTGATATCCACCTATTCGAGGCTCTACGGGGTGAGGTCCCTCATCCTCAGGTACGCCAATGTGGTCGGGAGGAGGAGCACCCACGGTATCATATTCGATTTCATAAGGAAGCTCAAGCTCAATCCGAGGGAGCTTGAGATACTAGGGGATGGAAAGCAGAAGAAGAGCTACCTTCACGTCGATGATGCCGTCAGCGCCACACTTCATCTCTTCCGCATAATGAGGGATGGTTACATCCGTAACGACGTTTATAACGTGGGCAATGATGATTGGATCTCGGTTAGGGAGATAGCTAGAATTGTAACGGAGGAAATGGATCTAGGCGATGTCAAGTTCGTTTTCAGGGAAAGAGAGCCAGAAGGAAGGGGATGGCCTGGAGATGTGAAGTACATGCTGCTTAGCATAACTAAGCTAAAGGGGACTGGCTGGTCGCCCGAACTAAGCTCGGCCGAAGCTGTAAGGAGGGCATCCAAGGAGCTTATTCAGGGCTTTAGGTAATTAGAGGGAATGGAGGGGGAGGAAATAACTTGCTTTACTTACTCCCTCCTCTTCTTATTCTCCCCTCTAATCTCACCGTCAGCTGCTTCCTCCCTCTTCTTCCTTTCCTTCCTCCTTAATCTCCTTTTCATCTTCCAGCTTCTTGAGCTCCTCCTCCAATTCCTTCTCTATCTCCTCTATGGGCTTGGGAGGCGGGGTAGTGGCTAGGGTGTAGCCTATCCACCCAAGTATGCCGAAGACGCCTATCACGGCTACTGAGCCGGTCAGCTTCAGGAGCAGGATATCGTAGACGGTGAAGAATACTAGCCATAGGTAAACTAGGATCACAGCTACGCTTACGAGGAGCAACGATCCTCCAACAACCTGATCTCTACTCACCGGATCCTCACCTTTCTTCAATTCTTGAATTTTTCTGATGCTTAGTGGATGGATTATAAATTATAAATTTTAATGAGAAATAAAGAGATTGCTGAGAGCACCGAGATGACGCTAAGTACTGGGCAGGGAGGGAACACGAATTAGGGGACTACGCTACTATTAGATCTAATATAACTCACTCGATCGATCTATATCTTCTAAAAGGTGGAGCTATTTTTCTAAGATAATTAATCAATTTATGATCACACAATCCCTTAATCTCTACCCTGTTAATCTAGATAAGAAGTACAGTTGATCTTAGAGTAAGAAAGCCTCGCTATCATTACTAAAAATTTCGAAAGCATGTTTATATTCATGCTATTTAGGGATCAGACCTCTCTCCCTAGGATTAGCTCAACATTTTCCTCTCTCGCTAGCTCCCTGAGTCTTCTCGCAACTTCCTTGTTCGCAGTCTGAACTATTAGAAGCTTTTTAGGTTCCTTACCATAGAGATCCTTTATCTTTCTCGCCTTTCTAAGCAATTTCCCAACCTCCTCATCCGCAGATCTAGCATATGCCGTGACCTCCCCCACTATGAGTGGCTCCTCTAGGAAGAGATCGATCTCTTCCCCGTTAATAACAGCCTGTCTGAGTTCCGCTCCATCAGGTATCTCGCCAGACCTTCGCATCCTATCGGACAGGAACCTCCTGACGAATTCCTCGAAGGTCATTCCAGCGAACTTGCTGAGTTCACCGAAGGCGTACATTATCGATGCGCTTAGCCCCTCATACATCTTGTCCACCCTCTTCTCAAGGCGCCTCTGCTGAACTTGGAGATCCTTTATGGTTGCGAGCATTTGATTGAAGTCCTCTCTGAGCTTGGTCTGCTCCTCCTTCAGGGCCTTTATCTCCTGCCATATTTTCGTCTGTTCCTCCTTGATGCCCTTTATCTCCTCCCAGATCTTGGTCTGCTCCTCCTTCAGGGCCTTTATCTCCTGCCATATTTTCGTCTGTTCCTCCTTGATGCCCTTTATCTCCTCCCAGATCTTGGTCTGCTCCTCCTTCAGGGCCTTTATCTCCTCCAATAGAGCCTTCATCTGGAAGGAGAAGGACAGTTCCGGGTATATCTCAATTATCTTCTCCACAAGTTTCCGGGCTATCTTGGGATTCTCCTCCAGTTCCTTTACTAGTCCCTCCACGATGGACATTTCATGGGATATGCCTTCACACTGATAAAAATATGCCTGCTATGCCGTAGTGAAGTAAGGTTTATAGCGACATTCGTCCGCTCATGCGGTGAGAAGCCCGGAGCTAATGAACGGGTCTACATCTTCAGGGAGTAAGGAGACATCATTCGTAGATGATCGTCTCCCTTGGCGTCCCACTTGATGAGCCTGCACCTGATACTCCTGCTGGCCTTCCTCCCAGTCCTCTCCTTTATACCTTTCAGATCCTCCAGGATGATGCTGTAGCTGAGAGATACCAGCTCCCTGACTATGCTAGTGGTCAGCTCCCTCTCTAAATGCATATTCGTTGCGGAAAAATGCTCTCTAGCTAGGGTATCTCTTCTCAGAGCTGCAATTCAGGAAATGGAGGATATAAAAGGGAAGGACAGTAAGATAAAGCGCTATTCTGAGAACTCTGAAGCTGACCAGTAGAACGCGCATAAAGTTGCCTTTAATCCACGCTTAGTCTCCTATCCCAGATTTCCTCGTTTTCTAAATCTCCACCCACTTTTTGATGAATCTCTTATACCACTTAAGCTCCTTAGGAGTCACAAGATGTATCTGAAAGGGATGATACTCGCCTAAAGCTTTGTTTATTTTCGTTAATATCTCGTTTCTATTCCCAATAGAATCCATGACTACGAGTAAATCTATATCCGAGGCCATAGTATGCTTTCCCTCGACCACTGAACCAAATACTATGACCCTCCCTCCAGTTAATTCTTTAACAAGTCTTGCGTATTGTAAATAGTCCTTAAAGTACTTCTTCCTCTCATTTGCTATCCTTATTAGCTCATCAAAGTAAATCTCAATCATAATCTAGCAACCTCCTTACTTTATACGCAAATTCGATGAGCTCCTTGACCTCCTCCTCATAGAATTCCCTTAAGTAGTATCTCGAAGTTATGTAGACGTCGGACAGCTTCGTCAGCATTCCTATATTTTCCTTAACGAATTTTTCAATTTCCTCTCCTCTGAAGACCCTTGAAATTTCCCTAAAAAGTGTTACTATGTTATGGGTTCTCGGAAATTCTCCAACCATCTCAAGGAGTTTCGTTTTCGCATATAGTTGAACCGCCTGTTCAACGTTGAAGGCCGCTATGTCGTATCTATTCTTTTCAAAATTATATAAAGCTGTATCGAGAAAAGCATCTGCTCTTTCCTTAAATCTCTTTATATCTTCTTCCCTCATTCCAACACACCTAAATCCTACATTACTTTAAGTAGTCGCTTTTCCATTTTACATTCTATTCAAGCAGTTTCTCTGCGTTTCTTTATGCAATTTGTCTCCTGTCTTATAAATAAATTTTGATATCTTACATCCTTGGATCCGTTCCCCCGTATTATGAAGCTCTGGCTAACGGAATGCTGGTCAATTGAATCCCCGGGGAGACTGAAGGTACTGCTCTGCCCTTCTTAGAGAAGTAGATCAAATGAGCTAGAGGATATCGCAGGCCATTCATATTGAGGGAATATATACCTTTTTTGGCTTTGTACCATTCTCCATGATCATGAGGTAAGGAACCACACGCGCAAGCTAGTTAATGAGGAATTAGGTTGCTTGAAGGAAGCTTGTATATTCGCTTGGTACGAGGATTGCCGTTTCCTAGCTCCTAAGAGGGTTCAAGCGAAGTTGAAGCCTGTCGATATCTGAGAATTAAAGTACAACCTATGAAAAGATCGGTGAGGCCTTCCGCCTCTCATCTAGCAGTATGGAGAGGGCGAGGAAAAATGCCATAACTTTTGTAAAGTTCGTAAGCCTCATTACGGCTAACCTTCCACCCTCCACTCATCGGGTGGCTTTCGGGGGGAACGGGGACTCCCCACATCTTCAGGGCTCTAAGCGAAATATTCCAAGAGCCGACCACATCACGGTCGGCTTCAAACCCACAATTCGAACACTTCAAAACCTGTGCCCATTCGGGCTTAACTTACCCTCACATATCGCGCGCGACCTATATATTGGAGGAGAACTGAGATCCGAGCATATCTTAATCTCTGTTTGTACCTGCCCACCTAATTCGTCTCATGATTTGAAGTCGCTTTCTCCTCTTACAGGAAATTGAAGCCACGATACTTCTCTAAGTTTGGGTTTCTTGACGCATCGATACTCATACTCATAAATGGCAAAATTTAATATAGCTAGGACGAGTTTTCTTTCCATATATGGGAATAGATGAGTCGTCGCTCTTCATCATATGGCTCTCCCTCAGGGGTCCCCTTACACCTTCCAGAGCTTCTACCGAGGCATCCTTGCCAAAGACCACCGCTTATAGGAAGGTAAAGGAACTCGAGGACAGGGGTTGGCTCAGGAGGGAAGGTAAGACATACCTCCCAACTGATAGGGCTGAAATTTTGAGCGGGATGGAAGCGAGGGACATGTTGGGGATCTTCTACATAGAGAAACTCTTTGAAAGGGCTGTGCGCCTCCAGACAGGTAGCTGGAGAAGGTCCATGGGACTCCTCAAGGAGAGGAGCAGGGGAGGGGATTATGTGCTATGCTACGAGACTGCTGCCTATATCAGGACCGGATTTCAGACGCCTTCGGCCGCCTTCGCCTATGTGAGGGATTCGGACATGGAGAGATGGGTGCCTTTGGGTAGAAGGGCTAGCAAACTGGCCGATCTGGTTCTCATACCAGTTAAGGATCTTCCGGCCAGTGAATTCGTCTCGGGATGGCCTGTAGTGACTGAGGAAAGGTTAAAGCTGGAGCTAATCACGTGGTTGGGGAGGGGCGTGCTCGACTTGGCTGCCCTCGGTGGGAAGATTCCAGCTGTCTCAGAGGAGATGACCGATGTCGTCTATTGAGGATTTCCTAGCTATAGTAGAGGAGAGAGGGGTGAGGTACGCACTTCTCGGGGCTTTGGCCGTGTCAGCTATCAGGCCGTTCAGGACGACCCACGACGTTGATGTGGCCGTCGATCCGGCCGATCTTTGGAAGCTGAAACAGGGATTATCCAGCTTAGGATACGTGCTAGTGGAAAATCCTCGCCTTGGAAAGCTAGAATTCAAACACAGGGAGAAGGGGGATATAGATGTGTACACCGATGAGATCTCTGGCCTGAGCGTGAGACTGCTCCTAGACAGGTCGGTAGAGGCCGAACTATATGGGAGGAAGGTGAGGGTCATATCTCCCGAGGACGTCCTGCTGCTCAAGGCCCTAGCCCGCAGGGAGAGGGATCTAGCTGATATAGCGGTAATACTCATGGAAGTGGGAGATGAACTTGAATGGGACTATTTGAAGAGGATGGGAAGGGAGCTAGGCCTAGATTTGAGGGACATATTGAGGAGGAGCATTGAGAGGATACCTATCTCGGTTGACAATCCTCCTAAAGTTAGGAAAAAGCTCAGAAGGCTGGTAGGGGATGCGCTTGGATGAGCCTCTAGCGTCCTTCATGGATCCATCCCCCTTCTCGATCTTCTCTTATGAATTCCACCGATAGATTCCCTTTATTCTCCTAATTGTTCTCTCTAACCTCTAATTCTCTCATTACTATCTGCCTCCTTCTTTCTAACAAGATATTCCAAGAACTTCCTTGATTACTCAGAGTAATCGATGTCTAGCCTAGCCTAACTGTTTTTCGGTGGATCATGACATCTCCCTACCTGACCCGCATATATGAACGCGTGCGAAATCACTCAGGATGTGATGAGGATCTTAACGAATAATCGCGTGATGAGTTGATGTCAGCTGGAAGCTGTTTCATAAATATTAAAGAGTGTAAAGTTTGTGCGTTTTCGAGTAGTATAATTTGTAATGCCTTGGAGTACTAGGCATCAACGATGCAGCCTCCCGGTATGTGGGGGTCTTAAGCCCGAATGGGGGCCTGAACCCGAAGATGTGAGGAGTTCCCGTTCTCCTTGAAGGCCAGCCGATGAGTAAAGGCTGGAAGGTCAGCCATGGCGGTATTTACATAAGTTACGGCTAACCAGAACGGTAAGATGGTAGGATATGAGGCGATAATAGCACCGGATGTCGGTCTTAGCGCGCGAGGTGAGGAACGTCCTCACTAAATGTTTAGGAAGTTGGAACGCGACCCTAACTGGGTTAAACTTCCAACTGCAAGGTAAGGTTTTATTTT
>JAOZGJ010000098.1 GCA_027491785.1 Thermoproteota archaeon
GCAGTAAAACAGAATAATGCCCAAATATTGGCTATGAGCTCCCTACTCACAACTACTAGGAACTATATGAAAGTCGTTATAGATGCCCTTAAAGAGGAGGGGCTGCGCAGTAAGGTAAAGGTACTTATCGGTGGTTTATCAACTTCTAAGGAATTTTCAGAGAAGATAGGTGCAGATGGATGGGGAAGAAATGCGATAGAGGGAGCTGAGGTCGCTAAAAATCTATTAGGCCTATCCAGATCTAAATTAGAGAGGTAATATACGAGGATTTCGTATTGCCAGTACCTTAGCTGAGGAAATGTCTTCTACCCATAGGTTGGTTAGATGCTCTCCAAGAGCTCGATAATAGGTACGATAGCTATCTTGGGAGTAGCTGCCATATGGGGAGGGACGTTCACAGCGATGAAAATGGCTTTTCATTCAGCCGATCCAATGCCATTTCTGGCTCTTAGATTCTCCTTTGCCGTATTGCCTCTCCTAATAATATATTTAGTGAAAAAGAGAAAGCCTAATATATCAAAGATTGGATTAACCATCGGCCTAATAGTGTTCATTTCATATGCCCTACAAGTAGAGGGACTGAAGTACATAACAGCGACCAAATCGGCCTTCATCACAGGATTAGATGTTCCATTAGTCCCTCTAATGGGGTTCATCCTCTTTAGAAGGAAACCTAAGATCAGAGCCATTATAGCGATAATGCTGGGTATATTAGGCCTTTTCCTACTCACTGGTGCATCATATGATTCATTAGCTGCAGGGGATATCCTTACCATTGGATGCGCGATTCTATGGGCGTTACAAGTAGTAGTCGTAGATAGAGCCGTCAGAGGGGTGGGACTCCTGGATATAACATTTAATGAATCTTTTCCAACACTTTTGCTTGCACTAGCCTTCTCTCCCCTGCTTAATGAATATAAGATTCCTCTGGACGGGGTAGTCTTATGGGCCGCTATATACACAGGAGCCTTGGCAACATCACTGGCATTCTTCCTCCAAGCTTGGGCCCAGAGAATAATCTCTCCAGAATCAGCGGCTCTAGGTTTAATGGCAGAGCCTCTATTTGCTTACTTCCTCTCTTGGATTATACTAGGGGAGGTATTGACCCCATTACAATCAGTAGGGGCCATACTAATACTCGTTTCAATACCCCTCGCCAGCTAATAGTAATCTAGCATGTAACTGATCTCTCAATCCATAAACACTTCGTTACATGGGCAGGCATGCGGATAAACTCATTGCAGCGTCATCGGAATCATCCAGACAGATTATCTCTACAATATAGCTCCCTAATCAGCATTAAGTGATTTTATATTATAGATCCATTCTGCCTTCTAATTTTCATTACCAATTAATTCCTAAGATCTACTCAGCTCTCCTTCTATGCCAGTATTCGGGAAAGTATTTATCACATTAGACACAAATAACTGAGGTGTCCTACACATACCTAAGCATCCACAGTAGCTATAGTAAGGACATGGATCTGCTTTTGTATCCGTCATTAGATAACTAGCGAATATGTAAGAAGGCTCCTCCTTCATAGAGTACTTGCACCTACCCTTCCATAAAGTATTTATAACTCCGCAACTCCCACCGCAGTTGCTCGCTGGATTATATCCAGGGAGCGTTATCAATATACTGCCTACTCCCATCCCTAGAAAATAAGCCCTCCTGATCAGGTGGATATCGCATGCTGCTGTTTCTACTGGGGCATATCTCACGCATCCACTTATTCCACCAGATTTCCTCCGATAAAACCACCAAACATCATCTTGAAGCTTAATTATTCCATGATATAACTCTTCACATCGCCAACATCCAGATCCATAGCCCTTAGTGCATTTTCCTGAGAGAGATTTCTCCAATGCCTGTTTCAAATCTCCCCCATTAGATGAATTTAGCTTCACCCACCCATTTCCTCCTTCCTGATTCACCCACACCCTAATACCTCTCCTGAGAAAAGGTCTAATAAGCTCTGTATTTGGTGATGAAAGGGAGAAGTATACTCTAGATGCAGTACTCTCCAGTTTCGCTGCTATAATATTTGAGTATGCAACTATACCAGATATATGGTCATTTAGGGTCCATAAGATCACGACAGGAAGGCCTTCGCTCCTCAAGGAATAGGCGTAACTCAGGATGTAGGATATCTCCCTATCTGAAAATTTGAGGGGAGGGACTACTATAACTAAAGCGGAAAGAACTTTTCCTCTCCTTTCAAATACCTCCTTTTCCCTCCAATAATACTCGGAGCTTGGTAAAGAACTAAGGAACATTCGCTTAAGCTCTATATTCCTATAAGAAGGCTTTATTCTGTTACTTGAATTCATAACAGTAAATGCTCCAATGATGAGTGATATTGATAGAACCGCTACTAGAAGAACCTTACCGAGAGACCTCATTTCATCTGGGAATGACTTTCTAGAATGAAATAAAAATAAAGATAGAGAGTAAAGAGTAGAGAGGAATTACACTTTCTTGTAGCAGAGCCACCAGTCGTAGCACTCGAACTCTCCAGCTTTGGCCTTTTCTAATCTCTCCTTAGCGGTTTTTACATCGCTAGCAGGAGGTATTATTACTTTATCACCTATGAGCTCGTTCTCTGGCCAGTTAGCTGGTATGGCTACGCCATACTTATCAGATGTCTGAAGAGCCTTCACGGCCCTCAATATCTCATCCATATTCCTGCCTACTTCTTGTGGATAGTAGAGTATTAGCCTTATTACTCCATCTGGATCCACGACGAAGACAGCTCTGACAGTATTGGTTCCCTTATTTGGATGTATTAGACCTAGCTTAGCTGCTACACTGCCGACATCATCAGCTATTATAGGGAACTCTATTTTCACGCCAAGCTTCTCCTCTATCCACTCGGTCCATTTGATGTGGCTGAACGTCTGGTCTATGCTTAAGCCGATAAGCTCGGTATTAAGCTCCCTAAACTTCTCATATCTCTTCTGAAATGCGACGAACTCTGTCGTACAAACAGGAGTAAAATCAGCTGGATGGCTGAAAAGGACGAACCACTTGCCCTTGAAATGATCAGGGAGCTTTATTATGCCATGAGTCGTCTTGACCTCCATCTCAGGGAACTTGTCACCCAATAGGGGCATCTTCGTTACCTCGTTCATACATATCACCTTAGATCTAACTTAGCTAATCTAACAATATCGTTAGATATTTAAAAGTTTTATGTTTGAAATTCGAACCTCAAGCCTAGCATTACAGTACCTTAGCTAGCTTCTAATTTGATAGTTTACTATCAACATATATATAAAAGATGGAAAGTAAAATATCAAGAGCGAGACGAGATGAGGTTGGAGCCCTTCAATCCATGGTGGTACAACGATTCTTGGATAAAGGAGGATCCTCACATCACAGCTTTCCTCAACTCCAAGTACAGGTGGAGACCTAGATGGCTGGACGAGCTGTCCTTGGAACCCTTCTCCCTTAACTTCGTGCTTGGCCCGAGGCAGGTGGGGAAAACAACAGGGTTGAAGCTACTCATAAAGGAGCTCATAGAACAGGGCAAGGAGCCGGCCAAACTTATCTACGTGAATTGCGACCTTATAGTGGATCTAAGAGAGTTGAGATCCGTTCTCTCCACCCTCCCATCTAAGGGGAGGCTGATAATACTGGATGAGGTCACGGGATTGGAGTACTGGTGGCGCGTGGTTAAGGGGTTCATTGATCGGGGCACCTTCTCCAAAGATGTCCTGATAGTGAGTGGATCCTCCTCTGTCGGGGTACGTAGATACGTTGAGTCCTTTACAGGTAGGAGAGGGAAGGGAAGGAACGTTCAGGTTCTACCATTGAGCTTCAGAGAGTTCGCCGACGTGAGGGGGTATGGCTTGATGAAATTGGAGAAGGCGTTCGAGGACTACCTGAGGCTGGGAGGATTTCCAAGATCCTTAAATGAGGACCCCACGTTCCTCTTGGAGATTCCGGAGCAGATAGATAAGGAATTAGCGAAGGTAGGGAGAAGCGCGAGGATAGCGAGGCAAGTCATCCATCAGATAGTAGAGAAGGGGCCCTCGGCCATGAGCTACAACTCGATAGCTAGGGAGATAGGTGTGTCTCACGTCACGGTCAGGGAGTACTTGGAACTCCTCGAGGATCTCTTCACAGTAGGCGTGGCCTACTGGAGGCGTGGAAATAGAGTAGATTTCAAGAAGGAGAAGAAAATCTTCTTCAGAGATCCGTCGATACCCAGGGCCTTCTATCAGATCAGGGGTGAGGTGAAGAGAGAAGCCCTCTATGAGTGGATAGTTCAGGAACACCTATATAGGAAGTACGGAGAGATCTACTACTACCGTGATGGTTACGAGATTGATGCGATCTCCGGAGAGTTGAAGGTGGAGGTGAAAGCGGGGAAGAGCCACAGGAGGTATCCCAAGGGAGTGATCGTGTTAGAGGCCGAGGATATACCCTACTTCCTCTTCAAAATGGCGTGAGTGAATATCAGTCTTGGGAGTAGGTGATCTCATC
>JAOZGJ010000108.1 GCA_027491785.1 Thermoproteota archaeon
GAAAACAAGGGGCTATGTAACCGTCCTCTGGTTATCTAAGGAACTGGGATGGAAGGGGATGAAATATGCCGAAGAAGAGTAAAAAGAATGGAATACTTGCTTTAGCTTCCTCTAGGAGGAAGATGGCGAGGGCTATGGCCGTAATTAGGAACGGATCTGGTAGACTCTACATAAATGGACTTCCTGTGGAGGTCTATGCTACTAACGAATTCGTACGAATGAAGATATTAGAGCCACTCTGGCTGGCGAGCGATTACGTATCTGATGATATAGATATTTACGTCAGGGTTAAAGGAGGAGGCTTTATGTCCCAAGCTGATGCTGCTAGAATGGCGATAGGTAGAGCTCTAGTGAAATATAGCGGAAGTGAGCAACTAAAGGAGCTATTTAAGGAATATGATAGGACCATACTTAAGGGAGATCCAAGACAGACTGAGCCCAAGAAGTATGGAGGTAGGAGCGCTAGGGCAAGATTCCAGAAGTCTTATAGGTAAACCCTTCCCACTTTTGAGGGGAAAGAAGAGGAGGGATGTATCTTGTCTATGACTAGAGGTTCAGCTGGAGAATTAAAGAAAGGTAGCTATGTGTTATTGGATGGAGAGCCCTGCGAGGTTCTAAGCATTTCAAAATCAAAACCTGGGAAGCATGGTGCAGCTAAAGTGAGAATAGAAGCCAGAGGAATATTTGATGGCTCTAGAAGGTCTAAAATATTCCCTGCTGACGCCCTAATAGAGATACCCATCGTGGATAAGAAAACAGCCCAAGTGATCAGCGTATATGGTAATACAGTCCAGCTTATGGATATGAACACATATGAAACTTTCGAGATGCCCATGCCAGAAGACCAGGAACTAGCCTCCAAGTTACAACCAGGTGTAGAGGTGGAATACTGGGAATCCATGGGCAAAAGGAAAATTGTTAGAACTAGAGGTGGCGGTTAGGAGGATTGGTCTTAGATAAACTCAGTTCTTCTCTGAGGAATGCTGTTAGTAAGCTCAGAGGTAAGCCAGTAATAGATGAAGCAGCTATAATGGATTTCTTGAGAGATGTTCAAAGGGCCCTCCTCGAGGGAGATGTTAATGTAAAGCTCGTTCTCGAACTCTCTAAGAAAGTTAAGGAGAAGGCCCTCAAGGAGAAGGCCCCTCCTGGCTTTAGTAGGAGAGATTTAGCTGTTAAAATATTATACGAAGAGTTGACGGATTTACTTGGAAAGAGACCACCTAGTCTCGAACTTGATGGAAAGAAAACTAATGTTATACTCGTAGTTGGTATAGAAGGATCAGGGAAAACAACAACAGTAGCTAAGCTAGCTCATTGGTTCTCAAAGAGATATGGAAAGGTAGCTATCATATCTTCAGATGTCATAAGGCCAGCATCAAGGCTTCAAATAGAACAGATGGTGGGAAATGAAGTTCCAGTATTTTGGAAAGACTCCAAAGACCCATTGGATATAATGAAAACGGGAATAGAGAGATTTAGGAAGGAAAAATACAACGTAGTCCTGATAGATACAGCTGGAAGGCATAAGGATGAAGAGGGCCTAATGAAGGAGATGATAAGCTACTACGAAACAGTGAAACCTGATCTTGTTCTCCTAGTTATAGATGGGACGATAGGACAAGAGGCCTTTAACCAAGCTAAGGCTTTCGCTCAAAGCATACCCATAGGAGGGGTTATAGTGACTAAGCTGGACGGAGCCGCTAAGGGAGGAGGAGCATTATCGGCGGTGGCAGCTGCTGGCGCGCCTATATACTTCATAGGTACAGGGGAGAAACTGGAGGACTTGGAGAGATTCGATCCAGATAGCTTTGTCTCACGTCTTTTAGGCGGAGGTAACATAGTTGAGCTAGCTAAGAGAATGGAAGAAGCTTTTAAGGAAACAGCTTTACTGGAGAAGATATCTAAGGGAAAATTTGATTTAGAGGATTACAGAGAGTACTTAAAGCAGCTTACGAAAGCTGGTCCTCTTGATAAGCTTCTAGAGATGATACCCGGATTAGGGAGTAAGCTCTCTAACATGGAATTCGATCCCAAAGAGATGAGGAGATGGATGGCGATTATAGATTCCATGACCATGGAAGAGAGGAGAAATCCATCGATAATAAGGGGAAGTAGAATAGAAAGGATAGCTAGAGGATCTGGAGTGACCGCGAAGGATGTAAGGCGCCTTCTCAAGTCTTACGGGCAAGCTAAGAAGATGATGGAATCGATGTCGTCCCCCGCCAAGATGAGAAGGTTAATGAGGAGGATGGGCATAAGTGAATGAATTGGACCTTATCTCGCTGATAATAGATAGGGAGGGCATGTTATGCCCGTTCTGTTTAGGTAGCATTATCGGATCCAAGCTCTCGATTATTCCGAACTACATCAAGGGTGCAGCCATGGAGGAGATACTAAAGGAGTTAAATAAGGGGGGAAAAGGAAGTTCATGTGCGATATGCGGTAACCTTATACCGGAAAGCATAGATTCTATGGTAAACGATGCTCTAAATGAGTTGAGGGGGATAGAGTTTAAATCGGTAAAGGCTGGGGTGGTACTTCCTCCAGCAGTAATAGAGAAGGAGGATAGAATAAGGGCCAGATACAATCCTCCTTATATGGAATCAGTTAAGCTAACTTTAATAAAATGGCTAGATCTTGTTCTCTCCTCAGGGACTAATGCTGAAGTAAGCAATGAACCCGATGTTCTCATTATTTTTGATTTCTCTACGAAGAGAGCATCTCTCAAAATTTCTCCGGTCTTCATCTATGGGAGGTACAGGAAACTAAAGAGGGGAATCTCTCAGTCTAGGAGGAAATGCCCCTACTGCGGAGGAAAAGGCTGTGAAAAATGTAAGTGGACTGGAAAAATAGCAGAAGGATCTATAGAGGGAATGATAGGAGAGGTAATGAAGGATTTCTTTGAGGCTGAGGATTATATCCTACATGGAGCTGGTAGAGAAGATGTGGATGCTAGAATGCTTGGTAGGGGGCGGCCATTCGTCATGGAAGTAGTCTCTCCTAGGAAAAGGATTGTTGATCCTGATTTACTTGAAAGGGAGATTAATTCAAGATGGAAAGGGATTATGGAGGTAAGGGAACTTAGATTTACTAAGAGAGATGAAATAGTAAGAATAAAAGAGAGTTCACCGAATGTAAGGAAGTTATATAGAGCAATCGTTGGTGTGGAAGGTGAAATTACAGAGAGAGATCTTAATAGGATAGAGGAATCCTTCTCTAATGCTACAATAAGGCAAAGGACTCCCAAAAGAGTCTTATGGAGAAGAGCTGATATGGTAAGAGTAAGAAAGGTTTACGAAGTTAAAACTAAAAAGATAAGCGATACGACTTTTGAAATGACAGTTCTATGCGATGGAGGTCTCTACGTGAAGGAATTAATATCTGGTGATGATGGGAGAACTAGGCCTAGTGTTGCTGAGGTGTTAGGGAAAAAAGCTTTTTGTAGGGAACTGGATGTGTTAGAGGTATTCGGTCATT
>JAOZGJ010000111.1 GCA_027491785.1 Thermoproteota archaeon
TCGATGAATTAGGGAACGTCGTGGCGAAGGTCTCAGGAACTGGTGAAGGACCTATACTATTTGATGCTCACATGGATACCGTACCGGAAGGAGACCTAGCTAACTGGAAGAAGGACCCCTTCTCAGGTGAACTAGTAAACGGCCATATTTATGGAAGGGGATCTGTTGATATGAAGGGAGGGTTAGCAGCTATTGCCTACTCAATAAAGCTCGTTAAGGAGGGATTTCCCGATATAATATATGCGTTCGTGGTTCATGAGGAGGATCACGAGGGCTTCGGCGTCAGGCATGTAATAGGGTCCCTCGCTAATAAGCCCGAACTCGTGATCTTGGGAGAACCTACTTCACTTAACCTAGCTAGGGGTCACAGGGGAAGGGCAGAGCTGATAGTGGAAATGAAAGGGAAAACTGCTCATTCTAGTATGCCAGAGCTTGGAGAGAACTGCCTTGATCTCATGTGCGACTACTTACGTGAACTGAAGAGCATGAAGATGCCCCGCCACCCTATCCTAGGCTCAGCTTCTGTAGCTCCCGTAAATGTGGAGGTAAGCCCTGGCATCATTCCAATAATCCCAGATAGATGTCAGCTACTGCTCGATAGAAGGACCTTGCCTGGAGAAAGCAGGGAATACTTGGAGAGACAGCTAGGAGGTACTATAGTTAGGAGAAGGCTGAGATGCTATACTGGATACGAGGAGGAAGTTGAAGCTTGGTTTCCAGCTTGGATTAATGAGGATCCCAGCCTAGGCAAACTGGCTGAGAAATTAGGAGCTGATATAATCACATGGAGGTTTGGGACTGATGGATCTTATACAGCTGGTGAGCTAGGAATACCCACATTAGGCTATGGACCAGGAGATCAGGAAATGGCCCATCGCCCGAATGAAATGGTTGATGTGAAGGAAGTTGAGAGGGCTGTTAAAGGATATGCTGAGATCGTTCAATGGTTATCGTAGCAAGATAAATCATATTATTGATTCGAACATGTCCACTGAAATCGATAATCCTCAACTATAGAGTGTTTAAGACGGTTATATCCATTCTATCGGGAATCATGACTTGGTGACTTGCTCATACATCTCTAACAATTGTTTTACTCTCTTCTCCCAAGATAAACTCCTTAATGCCTTAAGTCTTCCCTCCCTTCCCATCCTCTCCCTCAATCCCTCATCACTGATTAATGTAGCAAGATGCTTCTTGAAATCATCTCTTGTGTTGAACAGGAACCCATTAACGGAGTGATTCACGATTTCCCTAAGCCCTCCCACATTTGAGGCTACTATGGGTCTTCCGGCTGCGAGCGCCTCTGCAGCAACTAGACCATATGCCTCCTGTCTCGATGGCAGCAATATTACATCAGAAGCTCCGTATAAAAACGGCTTTAAGTATTCAGGAAATCCTCCTAAGAAAAAAACTCTATCCTCAATACCAAGTGAGGATGTCTTTTCTTTCAATTCCCTATAGAGAGGTCCATCTCCTCCATAAACTAAGTAAAGTTTCCTCTCTGCTAATTCACTCACTAACTCTGAAAAAACTTTTAAACTCAATAAGGGTCTTTTCCTTTCAATTAAAGCGCCTATTTGCGTCAGAATAACCCCATCTTCAGGTAAACCGATCTTTCTCCTTGAAGTTCGTTTATCTAATGGAGTTATTCTCTCTACGTTTACACCCATAGGGAGAACCTTCACTTTACTGGCATCTACTCCAAGAGTAACGGCAATATCCATCAACTCTCTACTAACACATAATACTAAATCTGCTCTTCTAAGCGCAAACTTAACAGCTGGCCTCAGTGGTCCACGTGCTCTTATATATAGGTCAGATCCATGGCAATGTACTATAATAGGGGTGCTTCTCCACTTATATAATAGCGATAAAAAACCTGGAGGAAATACATAGTGAGCATGTATCAAATCGTATCTCCTTGGGAACCTAGATAGAACCTTGAGCGTCAGGAGAGAAATTTTTCCAATCTTAGAGAAGAAGTCTTTTCTACTACCTCCCACAGAAGCTACATCCACTTCATGGTATTTCCTAACCTGATCGACGAATTCTTTTACGAAGATCCCTGCCCAAGGAGCTCTCTCAGAGGGATACATATTTGTTATTACAAGAATTCTCATTGGAAAGTCCCACCCCTCTTTATATAGAACCTTTTCTTCTACTTAGAATCGAGTGTGGAGTTAGGTAAGTGGATAAATTTGGATTTTTAAGCAAGAGTTCATCAATAAGCTATTCATCCTCAAAACTGGGAACTTACTTGATCTATTACCTTCCTAACGTATCTCTTTACCTTATCTTTGCTTGCTACTTCCTAAGTTTTTATATATCATTGTCATAATTCTTCTTGTGCTCTTTAAGGATCTAGCAAAGATTGCAAGACTCATCGCATCAACCACCTCAAGGAGAGAGAAGATTCGCTACGTAGCTAATCTTATAAAGAGATCATCACCGGAAGAAGCTTACAGGGTACTCTTAATACTAACAGGTCGCGTATTTCCTCCATCAGACTCCAAGGAGCTTAAAGTATCCTGGGCTACCCTCCTTCATGTAGTATCCTCCCTCACCAACGAAACTCAGCCTAAAGGTGTTGATTTAGGAGAACTGGTCGAATCTATGCTTCGCTCTAGGAGAGTAAGGCAAACGTCTCTCTTCGAGGGACCTCTCACTATTAGCGAGGTCTATGGAATGTTGGAGGCCATAGCTTCAGCAGAGGGTCCGGGATCTAAGGAAAAGAGGGAAGCCATACTTAGCTCCCTCTTCTCGAGAACTGAGCCGGAGGAGGCATGGCTATTGGCTAACGCTATAGTAGGAGAGACAAGGCTTGGACTAAGCGAGGGCCTCCTAATAGATGCTATAGCATATGCTTACAATATCAAAAGAGAGAAGGTAGAGAGATCAGCTATGGTCCTTGGAGATCCATACGAGATAGTTAGGAGAAAGGGTAATCTAGAGCTCCAGCCAGTTATTTTCAGGCCTATCAAACCAATGCTCGCTCAGACGGCTGAGAATGCGAGGCTAGCTATAATGGAGCTAGGTAAGTGCGCTTTAGAGTACAAACTGGACGGTGTTAGGGTTCAGGTTCATGTAAGGGGAGACAGAGTTAGATTGTTCAGTAGACGTCTAAGCGATGTGACCGAGAGCGTTCCCGACGTGGTAGAGATTGTAAGGAGGGGGTTTAGAGATAATGAGGCAATTTTGGAGGGAGAAGTGATAGCTGAGGGAGGTGGAAGGCCCTTACCATTCCAGTTACTCATGAGAAGATTTCGCCGGATGGGCTCCGACTTCGATCTCGTGGAAAGGATCCCGTTAAAACTATATCTGTTTGATCTTCTCCTACTCAATGGAAAAAGCTATCTAGAGAGATCTTACATTGAAAGGAGGGCCAAACTGGAGGAAATAGTCGAAGAACCCCTGCTCATAGTGCCTTCCATGGTGACCGATAGCCCTGATGAAGGTCAATCCTTCATGCTAGAGTCATTGAAGAAAGGGCATGAAGGGATTATGGCCAAGAAATTGAACTCTCCTTATGTGCCAGGGAATAGAGGGAGGTATTGGCTGAAGGTAAAGGAGACACATACCTTGGATCTAGTAATAGTTGCGGCAGAACGTGGTTATGGGAGGAGGCATAGGTGGTACAGCGATTACTATCTAGCCGCTAGAGATCCTGAAACCGGTGAGTTCTTAGTTGTTGGCAAGACTT
>JAOZGJ010000112.1 GCA_027491785.1 Thermoproteota archaeon
GCTGAGGGAAAAGTAAAGGGAGCTGAGGAAGGTAGCAACTAGGAACCCCTCCCTCCCATTGAAATCCTTCATCACCATCGAGAAGTAGTATCCCCTATTCATCAGCTCCTCAGCAGGTCCAACCACCGAGAATAGATAGAGAAGACCTAGGGGTTTTGGCCTCATCTCCCCTCCCATAGCTAGGTATGTGATCACCAGCAGGGATGAGCCAGTTAGTGCTAGAGCGGTAGATTCAAGGGTTCTCTCACTTTTTACGCCAATATCCCTCCAAGAGTCCCCATATTTCCTGAGGAATATGTACACGAGACCGAAAGATACGATTAGCTTAACCACAGACTCTGTAAGTAGCTGCAAGGGACTTGAAGCTAGAACCTTCCATCCCAAGATTCCCGTCAGATACCTGTACGGGGTCCATATCACTAGGAAGGTTATAAATAGAAGGGATGTCTTTTTCAGACCCGTGATCCTTGGCTGCACGCTCCATCCAACTGGTTGAAAAATTATTATCCTAACCCTCTTATGTAGGGAGTCGAGCGGGGGAGGATCCTGTAGGAATCGATTACGGCAAGGTATGCCTGGCCTATTCGGAATGAAGGAAAAATATTAAAAACTTCGTATCTCTCTTTGATCAGCTTGAATATTTCTAACTTATACTTAATTAAGTTAAAAATATTCTATGGGCCTCCGCTAGAGCGTACTTCTCGTCACATTAGTACACCAAAAGCTCACGAGCTAAGATAAGATAACACTATGGGGAGATCTCACTAGAGTCTTTGCTTTTAGGTAATTTAATTCCAGCTACTTATGGAAAGAAAAACAGCTAGATAATATTACATGTAAAAATTAATATTTGTAAATATGTTTATTAAGGAATCCCACGTTTATAGCGAGGATACTATTTTGAGTGAAGTTGTTGTAGTCGGATCTGGGGCTGGAGGATCAACTATAGCTAAGGAGCTAGCTGCTAAAGGGAGAAAAGTTACTCTACTGGAGAGAGGACGCTATCACAGGCTTGGAACAGAGATGAGAGCCCTAAAATTCTATACAGGCCACTTTATGAAGATAAAACCTGGAGAGCTGTCTAGAGGTAATGTCGAGCTACTTAGAACGATAATGATGGGAGGAAGCACCATGGTCACGCTAGGAAATGGCGTTAGAGCTCTTCAAGAGGAATTTCAATCCATGGGATTAAACTTGGAGAAGGAGCTTTCAGAGACAGAAAGGGAGCTTGGAGTCGCTCCAATACCAGAAGATCTCATGGGAGAGAGGACTAGAATTCTGAAGAGAGCTTCAGAGGAGCTTGGTTACAAAGTGAAGCCGATGCCCAAGTTCGTGGATTTCTCCAGATGTACGAACTGCGGAATGTGTGTCACTGGATGTTCTTACGGTGCTAAATGGACAGCACAGAACTATATAGCTGAGGCTAGAAAGCATGGAGCCAGAATAATGACCGAGAGCGAGGTAACACATGTCATCCATTCTGGAGGCGAGGTGAAGGGGGTGAAGGTGAGGAGCAAATCGGGATCCTTTGAACTTGAAGCCGAGCATGTGATCCTAGCAGCGGGAGGTATTGGAACTCCTAGAATCCTACAGAGAAGTGATTTAGATTCTGGAAGCGATCTATTCGCTGATCTCTTCGTTAATACCTTTGGATTGGTCGAGGAGGCTAATTGGGGAGAGGAAATGGGGATGGCTACTATGATAGATGAATTTCATGAGAGCGAGGGTTTCCTATTATCTCCGATTCTGGATACAAAAGTACACATGCTCCTTTATCTCCCCTTACTGATGAAGAGGAGGGCTTTCAAGAGAGGGAAAACCTTAGGGCTAATGACGAAGATCAAGGACGACCATTCGGGATATGTAAGCCAAGATTCAATAGAAAAGGGTGTAACTGAGAGAGATAGGAGAAGACTGGAAAGGGGGATTGAGATATCTGAGCAAATCCTAACGAAGGCTGGTGCTAAAGAATCATCCCTCTACACAACTCCAGTTAGGGGAGCTCATATAGGTGGAACAGCAGGTATGGGTAGAGTAGTTAACCTAGATCAGGAAACGGAGATCAGTGGGCTTTTCGTGAGCGATGCCAGCGTGTTCCCATCTGCACCGGGGGCTCCACCAGTCCTAACGATAATAGCACTCTCGAAGAGATTGTCCGATCTCCTACATAGGGAATACCTCTAGATTTCAGTTAAGCTCTCCTTATTATTTCCCTTATCTTCTCTATGGTTCCCTCCTTGCTATAGGTCTCTGGATCTATGCTCCTCAGGCTCTTACCAGGCATCCCAATCCACGCGGTATGAATGCCAGCTTCCTCCAGCTCCCTCTTGAATTCCTCCATGAAAACTCCCATGCCCTCCACGAACTCCACATCATCGGGGAACTTTCCCCTTTTCTTTGGATCCTTCCATCTTCCAACCAAGCTTATCCCACAGGTCGGACTGGCTTCCGCACCCACCACAGCTACTATCTTATAACCTTCATCAGCAAACTGCTTGAGCCTTGAAACCACTTGCTTAGCTATCCCTCTATATTTCTTCCTTACAGCGGGATTATCGTATGATTCCTTAGGTAAGGGAAGCCTAGAAATGTGGGAGATTTCCATCTCAGGGCAGGGCAGTTGGAACATACCAACACCCTCATCGACGAGGGTTCTTACAAGCTCCTCCTCGCATCCCCTATATTCAGCAAGTCCTCCCTCCAAGCTGTGAACATTGAGGAGGCAATGAGACAATACTATAATCTTCCCACTTCTCTCGTCCATAGTGACACCACTGGCCTACGAAGATATCGAATATCATGGTTTCGGTATGTATATCTTGCTTCGTCTTATCTTACCAATAAACCCCTCACATAACAGCTTAACCTAAATTAGGGGAGGAAAAATTAATTCCCGTCCTCTTCCTAATCTAGTTATGAGAATCGATGGAACGGGATTTGGGTACATCATAGTAGATGGTGTCAGGTACGAACATGATTTGGTGCTAACCGATAGAATTGATCCGAGGAATAAAGAGCTCTCCTACAATCTGAGGGAAAGTTATGGCCATACTCCCCTGACGGGAGAAGAGTTACTCAGTTACTTCAGAGAATATAGGCCGGAGATCATAGTGATAGGAACTGGCCAGTACGGATCACTCCCCCTCGTTGGAGTAGAAGAGGCTGCTGAGAAATTAGGAGCCAAGCTCATAGTAGATAAGACACCTAAGGCCATAGAACTGTATAACGAGCTGAAAAGTGGTGGAAAGAGTATAGCCGCCATAATACATGTCACGTGTTAGCGATAGCATCCTGTAAACGAGACAGCCCATTTAATGGTATATGGCTATCTAGCTTCATATCTCTGAATCGAAGTTTTCCCTAAACAGGCCCCCTCGAAATGAAATGTAGGGTGTAGAGAGCAGAATCATGCTAACTTGGGTGGTGGTAGGTAGCAAGACAAGTTAATTATTTGGTGTCTCATCCCCAAGTGGTTCTGATGCTGAGGGATAGGGTACATAAGTGTGTGGTGTGCCTGCAGGATTTAATCATGGCTTCCTCAATAATTTTCGTCTTCTATGTCTTGCAGATACCAGAACTCGTCTTTTTTGGATTTACAGGCATAGCTTGGGCAATAGGGGAGGCTGTCATGTATAAGGTAAGCGTAATTGGAGATGACATAGTCATCAGGACAATATATGGATACAAGTCGATGTGCCTGAAGGATGTAGGGAGGATGATCAGGAAAAGTTCCCTACTGGGTTTGATGGGCTCTAAATACATTTTGATAGGTAAAGGCGGGAGTAAGATCGAGATACCTGGAGTTAAGGATGATCTCTCTTCAATTATATCGGAGATTAATTAGTTGCAAGGGAAAGGCCGCAATAGAGTATGTGAAGGATTACCCTGTCCAACCCAAGCCAGTTATTAGCTTATAAGCTGCTAGCAATGTAGTCTAAGTTGATTACTAAAGGGAAGATAGTAGGTCGCTAAATCTCATCAATCCCTCCCTTAATTCCTCATAATCTCCTCCGAACCCGATCCTGAAGTGATCCTCTACCTCGAAACAGCAGCCAGGAACTATGAAAACCCCCTTCTCTCTGATCAGCCGCAGTGCCAGCTCCTCAGATGGAATACCGATGGAGTAGCGGGGAAGGCCACGGTCCCGGCCTTAGGAGGAACCCAGTCTATCCTAGGTTCGGATTCCACCCATTCATTCAGGAGACGAAAGTTCTCCCTCACTATCCTGAGGTTCCTCTCGTATATTCTACCTATGTTCCTCAGGTCGAGCAAGGCTATATGCTCAAGGAGTATGCTCGCGCTTATGGTCGTATAATCCCTGTGCTTCATCAAATCATCTATTACCTTCCCGTCCCTAGCTGCTATCCATCCAAGCCTTAACCCGGTGAGCGATAGGGACTTAGAGAAAGACCTCGTCACTATGGCCCTATCGCATACATCGATCATTGAGGAAACTTGTTCGTCATGAATGTTGAGTCCATAGTAGGATTCATCCGCCAAAATATAGGCTCTAGATCTCTCTGCCATATCACATATTGCCTCCAGCGCGTCTTTCCTGAGTAGGACGCCTGTGGGATTGTGAGGACTGTTAATCACAATAAGCTTCGTCTTTCCGTTAACCAGATGAGCGAGTTCCTCTAGGTCGGGGTACCATCCATCCTCCTCCCTGAGGCGGAGCAGCTTCACATTAGCTCCAAAGGCTTTAGGAAGGCTGTAAAGTTGCTGGTACGCTGGGAATATTGAGATGACGTTATCTCCAGGTTCCACAAGGCTGAAAAATACCAGAAAATTTGCATCTATAGCTCCTCTTGTTAAGAGAACATTATTTGGATCTAGATCCCTGTAAAGATCGGAGATACGCTCTCTTAGCTCAGGTAGCCCCTCCACGTATCCATAAGTGAGAGGTAGTTCCTTCAGTTCCTCTAGATAATCTTCCTTACCTATGAACCTAAGAAACTCCCCCAATGAGAAGGGCTTTACGCATGTCTCAGCTAAATTGAGCTCAATATTATGTTCATACCTTCCCATAAACTTCTCAACGAGGAAAGGCTCTACCTTCATGCAGGATCCTTTTATCAAGTTAGAAATAAAATGACTAACTAACACTTGATATGCTCGTGCTTCAGAACCTCCTGAGTTTGGGGTAAGGAGAGATGGCTTGTATGCACGGTAACATGATTGTATATGAACGGTTACGTTGAAAGGGGAAATCCGAGTCGATATGATGAGCTTGCGAATGAGGTTCCATCAGGCCGAGCTCCCTCTAAAGTCAGCTGTATAGAAAAATCCAGTTTAGAAGGTGATCTAATCTATAAATTCCTCCTTGAGGCCGTCTACTTGGGGCGATCTAGATTAACTCGCTAGATGTAATCTCAAGTGAGATCTGATGGTCAGGAAATAATGTTAACTAAGAAAATCGCCACATACAGGCCACCTAGTACGAAGGATCCCAATACAATGGTCTTATCCAACATAGTTAGCCTGAGTTCCCTGTACCAAGTGTGGCACCTTTCCTCCCCGAACCCTCTGAGCTCCATAGCATCCGCTATGTCATATATTGAAAGGGTCGCTGCTATTGTAACAGGTACTATTAGAGGTAGCAGAGCAAGGAGTCTTGATATAGGATTCTTCCCTCCCTTAGGCTTGAATCCCCTCGCCATTTGAGCTTCTAGTGTCTTCCTCATTTCGG
>JAOZGJ010000003.1 GCA_027491785.1 Thermoproteota archaeon
GTATAGAGGAGGGAAAGCTTGCGGACTTAGTAATACTTTCCGATGATCCGCTCGAGGTTCCTCCCGATGAGATCAAGGACATAAGGGTGGAGATGACCATAGTGGGCGGGAGGATAGTTTTCCCCTAGACGGTCTGAAGTATGAGATCTGGTTTATAGCTAGTTAGGGATTTCTAACGTATCAGCTAACCTAGACGTACTAGCCAAGGACTTAGTCTCCGATATAATCGGTTGCAGTTGTTGGAAAGTGCTTTCAACTCCATAAAGATTTTCATTCTCATGTGAGACTTATTAACCCAGATCTAGGAGGAACCCAGGTATATCTCTCCTCTAGAACCAATACGCCCTTAGGATACCTTCTGTGAGCCTTCCCTGCTTAACCTCCACCCTCAAACCATCAGCTACCATATCGACCTCGTACCTATTCCTGTAGTAGATGGAGCCGAACTTCCTGTATACGTGCTCGCGCGTATACGAACCAAGCAGAGGATCCCTGAAGAAGAGCTTCCTCTCCCCCTATACCTCACACCATCCTCTTTGAAATAAGCCCGCCCTAGGACGAACAAGTCCTGCAGGAATTCCACGTATGATTGAACGACCTTATAGGAATAGCCTGAGGTCTGAGATGCCAGAGCTCTGTAGCTTACAGGTGAGGGGGCTGATCTGAAGATGCTGGAGAGGACCTCCTTCAGCACCTCTAGGCTCCTCCCGAATCTTACCACCTCGTTAACGTAGGCCCACAGTATGTCCGAGGAGGGTATGCCGTTTATCCTAGAGAAGAAACCTCCAACTTCTGAGTATGATTGAAACAAGTCCTCAAGTTCCCTAGGAGTGGGAATCTCCCTTATCATCAGGTTGACATATTCAGCGAAGCTAAGAGGTAATACCTCCATGACTTTCCCCTCCTGCCCGGGAAGAGTTCCACGTCCCTCCTTACCTTGAGGGAGGAGATCCCGTGACGGTGATCACATCGCGCGACAGCTTACCCGCATCTATGAGGGCTTAACAGCCCTCCACCATCCCTCTAGGGCTGTTACCTCATCCAAGAACAGGTACCCAGTATTGATGCCGGTCCTCTCCTTGAATCTTTGATACTCCAACAGCACATCGAGGAGTTTACTGAAGGAGGAGAATATCTCGCAGTTGATGTAAAATAGAGAATGAGGATCGACTTCCTTGGCTAACCTGCTATAAGAAGTTTCATCCCTGTAGTCTTCCCCACCCGCCTCGGGCTCAATACGAAGTTGAGGAGAAGGGTTTAGATTCATTGGACTTGAAACTGTGAATTCCAATGGCTAGAGCAGGATCAAGCCTCGGCCAGAGTCCTTCAGAGAACCACTAGCTTCCCTAAGAGCTCACCCACCTTTTCCATCCAAATAAGGAAGCCAAGTAAGAGGAACGTTCACCAAATCGGCCATAAGACCCTCACTAGGTTAATGTCGAGGGACAGTTTAATGCCAATCTCTAGGATCTCACGGTCCTCCTTTAGCTAATTCCATAATTTCCTTACGTTCGAGATAGGAGCTCTTGAGAATCCCCTGATCGTTGCTATCGATCCGAAAGCAGTCTTTGCTCGCGCGGCGCCTGATATAATAAAGGATATAAGGATGGGAATGACTCTTAGTGAGTAGGGGATAGTTTTCTCGGCATAGGGCTTGTAAGGTAAGACGATTTGGAATAGCAGGTCTTAGGTGAGTCCAGCATGAGGTATGAGGAGCTGGGAAAGACGGGGATAAGAGTATCGAAGATAGGGCTTGGGACTTGGCAGTTCGGGGCAAGTTATTGGGGATGGGGTAAGGAACTAGATGAAGAGACAGCTATCAGCATAATAAGGGAGGGGTTCAAGCTTGGAGTGAACTTCATAGATACGGCGGAGGTCTACGGATGGGGTGAGTCTGAACGGATTGTAGGTAAGGCCCTGAAGCAACTCGATAGGGAGGAGATAGTCCTCGCCACGAAGATCCTTCCCATAAGGATAACATCCTCTGGGATTATCAGAGCATTGAGAGGCAGCCTGAGGAGGCTAGGAACCAGTTATATAGACCTCTACCAGATACATTGGCCCAATCCTCTCTTTCCCTTGAGGAAAGCCATGAGAACGCTTGAGAGGGAGATCGAGGAGGGAAGAATAAGAGCAATAGGTGTGAGCAACTTCCCATTGAAGCTTATGGAGGAAGCTAGGAGCTATCTGAGCAGACACGATATAGCCAGCAATCAGGTGGAGTATAACCTCTTGAAGAGGGATGCCGAGGAAATCGTACACTACTGCCAGAAGGAGGGAATAACGGTAATTGCCTACAGCCCCTTAGCTCAGGGACTCCTGACGGGAAAATATGGGCCAAAGAAGATGCCCAGGGGAATTCAAAGGAGAACGACCCTCTGGCTCAAATATGGGAAGATAGACTGGTCTTTAGTAGACGGGCTGAGGAAAGCAGCCGCTAAAATTGGAATAACACCAGCCCAAATGGCCTTGGCATGGGTGATAAGGGAAAGAGGTGTCATCGCGATTCCCGGAGCGAAGAGCTTGGATCACCTGAGGGAAAATGTGAAAGCCGCGGATATAGAGTTAGAGGGAAACCAGATGAGGCCATAGCGGTGAGGAAGGGAGGCAGTCTATTAAGTTAGGTAGTATTTCCATTTTATTTTGGCTCCAGATTCAGAATGCAATCTATTTCGCCTTTACTTCTACTTCATAAAATAAAACAAACAAATAAGATATGGTAGTTTTGTTATCTGCAGCCAACGAGACGGCCTTGTTCCCTTCCTAGGATTTAGGTAAATATACACATGCTGGATCCTCCTCTAGTATATCTCCCTTGATAGCCAGGGCCCTAGCCCTGCTCCCCCCGCATATATATCTGAACTCGCATATACCGCATCTCCCCTTGAACTCGGCCCTCCTTATCTTCCTCAAGACTTCACTCTCCCTGTAAATGTCCACCAAGCTGTCTACTTTCACGTTCCCAAGCTTTAGGGGAGCGAAACCACTGGGATATACGTCACCGTTATATGCCACGAATATTATCCCGTAGCCATCCCTGGTGTAGGCAGATCTCAGCCTAGGCTCTCCTTCAGGTGGTCCCATTAGCTTGAAGAGTTCAGACGTGAGCTTAACGTAGAGAGGCCCTAGGCCATATCTGAGAGCGGTACTCTCGATGTAATCCTCTTTAGAGACATCCCCAGAGCTTGAGCGGACTTGCATCACCCTCCTGAAGAAGGGGGCTTCGACGGTCCTGACCTCGATGCCGTACCTAGATACCTCGTATAGGAAGTTAACAACATCCTCATACTCTTGGGGGCTAAGATCTTCCAGTTCTATACCCCTTCCGACCTTTATCAGGAAGAACAACTCCCATATTCCTATACCGAGATCGCTTATCAGCTTGAAGATGTGAGGAAGATCCATCACGCTGTCCCTAGATACCAGCGTGTTGACCTGAACAGTCCATTCCGATCCAACCAGCTCCCTCAAAACTCTCACTGTCCTCTCAAAATGCCCTTCTATTCCTCTTATATAGTCATGGGTCTTAGACGTACCATCCAAGCTTATAGAGATGAATCTGATGCCATAGCGCCTGAAGAGGGAGAGGACGTAATTGTTCAGCAGATCAGTCACTGCTGGAGCTATTCCCATCCTTATTCCCAAGTCCTTAGCATACCTCATTATCTCCTCCAGGTCTTCCCTCATGAGGGGATCTCCACCAGTCAGTATGAGTACGGGATAGGGCTTACCGAATCTTCTGATATCCTCCAAGAGCTTGAGGCCTTCCTGAAGGGTCAGCTCTCCAGGCAGGGGCTCCGGTATTGCCTCAGCCCTGCAATGTTTGCACTTAAGCTTGCAGGCTTTAGTAAGTTCCCAGAAAACCAGAATAGGCCTCTCATTGAAGTTCATTGCTTTAGACATGTGGGGTCCTCCCCTAGAAGGTCATTCCCGTACACGTAGGCCTTGACCCTTGAGCCGCCGCAGAGTTCCCTGTACTCGCATGATCCACACCTCCCTTTAAGCATGCTTGAGTCACCAACAGCCCTGTATAAGGGGTTCTTAACGACATCCTCCAATCTGAGATCTTCCCTGACTATATTACCGAGCTTTATAGGCAAGTAATTGCTCAGGAGGACATCCCCTGTAGGGGAGATCGATACGAACCCCCTCCCCTCCACGGATAACCTCCTCCTTTTCATCTTATTTTCAGCTTCAGAGACATCGTATCCCCTTCTCCTCAACTCCTCCATCACGTATACAGCTGCAGATGGATGCAGCCCTATATCGAGCTCTATCTCAGGATATTTATCGCCCAATATCATCTCATCGATGAACCTGTTCAACAGATTCCTCCACTCGTCCCTGCTGACTATCTCGTCCTTCAGGAGCCTACCCCTCCCTATTGGAATGAAATCACATAGGTAGACCGCCTTGGCCCCAAATCTCGAAGCTACTTCTAGTATGTAGTCGAGATTCCTAAGCACGCTTCTAGCCACAACGGTCTTTATTGTTAGGCTAACCCCAGCATCGCTAAGCAGCTCCAAGGCCCTGATCACCCTATCATGGGATATTGGTGTTCCTGTGAAGTAGTCATGGAATTGCTGGGGCCCATATAGAGGAATTGCCACGTTGTCTATCCCCAGATCTGCAAGTTTCGTAGCTACTTCCTCATTTACCAAGGTACCATTAGTGCTCAGGATCACCCTGAACCCAAGATCCTTCAGCTTTCCCAAGATGAGCATTATATCATCACGGAGAAGGGGTTCCCCTCCCGATATGAAAGTGAGGGGCTTTCCGGCATCATTAAGTTTCTCTATTATCCTGAAGGCATCTTCTGTCGATATCTCCGGAGTGTTACGGCCTCCCTCGTAGCAGTGGATGCATTTGAGGTTACATCTCTCCGTCACGACCCATATGACTGAGCTTATGCCTCCCCTGCTTAAAGATCTGTGAGCAACCCTCTCGGCCGCGGACATACCCTCATAATCCTTGAACAGGGATTTCAGGTGGGTCATAGTGGCACCATCCTCTTATGGAGATGAGAAGATGCGTATCCTGGGCATCACGTACTTAGGAACCACATAGCCAGCTATGGCATTGGATATTAGGGCCACCACGAATATTGTAGAAACTATGAAGGCTCCGAAGTCTATCAGCTTGCGCAGGAACAGTGTGATAAAGAAATAATGGTAAAGGCCGGCGAAGAAGCTTGAGAGTACCATGGTCGCAGTTATCACACCTACCTTGTATCTACCGACTCTCGCATCCCTATATACACCAAATAGGTTGAAGAAGAGGTCTATTACGACGCCTCTCACCACAAAGGCACCTAGTATAAGGAGAAAGAGGAATGACTGGAAGCTGTAGAGCAGACCAGCCACTATCGAGATGACGGTAGCTGAGAGGGGGAAGCCCACCACGAGGGCCCCAGTTAAGAGAACCAAGGCATAGACTATAGCCCCATAACTCACAGTTAGCTTGACGAACAAGGCGGATAAAAAGGCCAGTACGGAGAACATAGCTAAGAGACTTATCCTAAGGCTGACTTTCTCCCTATAGGGCATGATACCACTTGACGGAATCATTAATCTATTTTATAAAAGGATTACGTTATTAGCAAATCAAAAACGTACTTAGCCAGTAGGAGGTCTATATAGAGGGGCTTCCCACAATCCCTCGGGACCCCATTACATGGGCTTCCCTATAGGTAACGTTCAGCTAGAATAGTGATTCAAGGATCTAGCCCCCTCTCCTCAGCCCATTTGATAATTTTCAGGGCGAGATGAAGTATGTTCCTGTAATCTCCTTCTAATATTCTTCTAACCACCTCCAAATCAGCCCCAGTATACTGGTGTACTATCACGTTGCGGAAGCCCACTATTCTCCTGAATAACGCGCTCTCCTCATCGCTTAATACACCCAACCTCTGGAGGAGCCCTGGCACCTCTGAGTAGCTAGATGGCACACCCTCACCGGTCTCGGATGCGAGATGGGCTCCCATATCGATTAGCGCTTGGGAGGATACCTGAAGGAGTGCAGGACTGCCATCAGATCGAATCTATCGCTCAGCAATTTATCCATTCCCCTATCCTCGATCTCACCTTCCAGGAGACTGATGCTCTCCTCGATTACCTCCAGCAACTTCTCCAGCCTCAACTTATCCCACCATCCACCTCCTCTCCACAGCACGCAAGTACCCCCTCACCAGATCCAGCTTTCTCTGGAAGACCCGATAATCTAAGTACAGGGAGAGTATCCTATCCCTGTAATCCACATAGTCTTTCATATCATCAGCGTAGAGGAGTATTCCCTTCACTACAGCCTCATAGAGGAGGGGCATCGATGTGATCCTGCTCAGCAGGAGGACATCCACCTTATCCTCGCTAACCCTCAGCGCCTTAGTGATGATATCCAGCAAGTCCGCTACAAGGAGGAGTTCGTCGATCCCCTCAGTAGGTAACACGGCAATGTCGACGTCGCTTAGTGGTGTGACCCTTCCCTTGGCGATGGAACCGAAGAGCATGACCACTCTAGCGCGACCCTTGAGCTTCCTCATCTCTCCCCTTAGCCTATCTACCAGATCAGTTGTGATCCGAGGCATCCTTAACCTACCTATCCTATCCTACTACACGCCGAGGCTAAAGATTTAACCTTCCGTCGGGCTATCAATATCCTTCCTACTACGCCAATATCAGCATTAACTTTTTCCGAGACGAGATATACAACAGGCGGGTAATAGTGAGGCCTTAAGACCTTCCCTCCCATCGGGATCCGAGGAGAGAATAGTATGATTATAGCGTCTTACTGCGAACTTTACTGCCAACCAACTCCTTGAGGATCGAGTACATCCTGTCTAGTTCCCTTCTTAATTTCCATGGCCGAGAGAAGGGATAAATCAAGCTCCCTTCGGTAATCCTCGTCAAGCTGATCCCATATGGGCGGTAGATCCCCCTCCATCAGGGAGGAGAGGGCCTTCAATACGGGCCCATGATCCACGGACATGGAGATCATGGGTAGCTCAAGGTAATCGTTCTCCAAAAGTCTAGTCCAAGTATCGGATATACGCCTGCCCATCAGGTGGAGCAAATCTAGGAAGGGAGTAGAGTTAAGCCAAGCCACGATGAGCTTTGCCTCTTCCCTATCTATCCCCTTTATCAGGTAGAAATTTTTAGAAGCTGATATGGGTTCCTCCGAGTAGTTGGCAAATACTCTGTTCCTGAACCTTAGATCCACTTTATCCTGTATGAACACTCTTCCTAAAGGTTCCTTTGATCTGAACTGTGTGTATGTGGGAGTACCACTTCCTGCCGAAGGCCCTCATTGCAGGCGCTGATGCGCCCGATTCCTCCCCCCCAGTTCACATACTTCCTCAGATCTGAAGGCAGCTCGCGCGCGAAGTAGTTGAGTTAGCCTAATGAGCTCTTCATCGATTGAGTGATTTCGAGTATTATAGGCGATTACATCTTATCCTCATATCAGGGCCAAGAGGAGGGGTATATCGTCCTTATCCAGCACAGTCACTCCCTTGGGGTACCTCC
>JAOZGJ010000008.1 GCA_027491785.1 Thermoproteota archaeon
ATTAAACATTAATAAGGAACGCAGTTCAAAAGAGGGGTTATAATGTTGGAACTTTATTTAGAAGTTACTGAAGTCAGGAAAGCTCCTCCTGGAGTAATCCTCTCTCTAAGCAGACCTAGAGGAATAGAAGAGGTACCTCCTCCAGAAAGCGAGGAGGAAGCAATGATGTTCCAAGTAGTCAGGGCTATGGAGAAATACATGAAGCTACCTATCCCTGTCGCTCAAGTTCAAATGCCAGCAGTTACCATAACACTAACTCCAGAGGAATATGATAAGCTTGGGAGGCCAACAATAGGTGATATGTTGAAACTTAACCTCAAAAAGGAGGAAGGGTCTACTGGCTTCTCGGAGGAAGGTTATGGCTATTAGCTAGATGGGATGAAGGTTATATCGGTTTACAGTATAGAAGGATCGATGGTCATGGCCATAGAGGAAGCAATAACCATAAGTAAGAAGGGAAAGAGAGAGATAAGGACCATAGTCTCTAGAGGCCAGTTCGCTCTTATAGAATACAGGGATCCAGAGACGAAGGAGAGGACGGAGAACAAATATAAACTAGTTCTCTACCATGAGAATGGTAACATTGATGAGTACTTTGTGATACCCACAAAAACTCCCAAGAGGTATCTCATGATAGAACCCAAGGAGAAGAAGGGCGTGAAACTTAAGGTGTGGAACCCCAATACAGGACAGGTAGAGGACATGTTCCCCTAGCTTAGGGTATGAACCTAACTAAGCTCAGATCAGACTAATAAAGTTAGGAATTAACGAAGGAGAATTGCTCCAAAATCTGGTGGGATTCTATAACCCTCACTTTCCCTTATTATTTCCTTAGCCCTCTCCGATGTGAGGGCTTCGATAGCTCTAGTTACAGCAGGTTTACCTAGGGACTCCTTACGAATGGCGAAATCATAGTTCTCCCATAATATTCTCTTAAACTCCAAACCGAACTCTATAGCTATCTTTCTTATGCCGAATCCCACATCTGCCTCTCCCCTAGATATCTTCTTGGCCACGCCAAAAGACGTTTTCACCTCTACATCATAGCCCTTCACTAACCTACTTAAATCAGGATCACTATGGCCTATCATCCTAGCACCGATATTCAAGAGGCAGTCGGCAAGCATCCTAGTTCCATTTCCCCTCGCTAGATTGACGTAACGGAGTTCCCTCTCTATTATTTCGTGAGGCGATGATACATCGATCCCTGGCCTGAACATGAGGCCCATTTCCCTCTCAAATCCCCTCATGAGTATCAGGGAACCGGATAGCCAGAGCTTTCTTATATGCGGTATATTAAACGTACCTGTCTCTGGATCATACAGATGTACACCTGCTATATCTATGGTACCTGATAAAAGGGATGCGAGGGCTGCCAAAGATCCCATCCACTGGTATCTCACACCATCCGAGTGCCTGTCCAAAATTGCTTCCACGACGGGATCATATCCCCCACCTAATATTACCTCCCTAGGGGTTGCATGGTGATCCTTGGAGAGGACCCTCTTATAAGTGGCTAATAGAGTTCTCCCGGTCTCCGTCAAGATAGCTCCTCCCCCTCCTCTTCCTCCTCTCTTTGCATCAACTATCTTCCTTCCTAAGATTTTCTCGACCTCACTTATCTTGTTCCATACCCATGAATAGGAAACACCTTGCGATTTAGCAGCCGAGAGAATAGACCCCTTCACTTCTATATCCTCAAGGATTTTCGCAAACTTGGAGTCCACTATGGTCTGGCCCTTATACATAAGCAATATTTCCCTATGTACTCTAAGTCTATCCAGTAAGCTCCCTTGTCCCATCCCTACCTCTTCCTATAGCTGGAAACAAGAATTAGGTAAATAAAATCTAGTCGCTAATAAGGTTACATATGTAAAAACATATAAACTATCTTTACTTTATCTCTTTACAGCAATGGACACTTACATTAACTCCTCTCCTATCTTACCACAAACTTATCCCTTTTCTTCGTTCCCCTCTTCCTGCATTTAGATCTCTCTGGAAACATAAGTTCCTCTAAAGCGAATTCATCTTCCGGCTGATCCTCTACGAAATTATCATCTTCATAGCTCATATAGGTATCTGTACCCTCCTCACTATTAACATTATACGCAATGCATCAAATACTTCAAATATTGTACAAATAATTTATCATATTATAAATTGAATCATTGAACTATTATTCGTTATTAAATTAATAATAATTATATATAGCCTTCTTTTATTATAAATTTAATAACGATAAAACCAAAATAGCGAAATACTTATAACTTATAAGAATTGCGTTCTGCCTCAAGGGCCTTCAGGTCCTCAATCATTGGAGGTGCGGAATTTGATTGAAAATTTTAATGTATCAAGGAGAACCTTTCTCAAAGCAGCGGGTCTTGGAGCTGTTTCTCTACTATTCTCTAATGCTACTAGAAAGGTACTTGGCCTCCCTAAGCCAAAGAAGTATTATCTTGGTGAGATAGGCCAGAAGAACCTTCAGATAACTAGAGAAGTCAGGGGTGTCTGCGGATATTGCTCTGTCGGCTGCGGGATAATTTTCTATAAGCATGGTGACAGCGTCGTTCATCTAGAAGGTGATCCAGACAACCCATTAAATGAAGGAAAGCTATGTCCCAAAGGAGAGGCATCACTAGAGCTATTCGGAGAGCATAATCCTAGGAGACTGAGGCATCCAATGATAAGAGTTAATCCAAAGCCTCCTGTCGAGGAACTTAAGAAAGTAAGGAACCAGGACGAGCTTAGAGCGGTATTAGAGAAATATAAGCCTATTTGGAAGCGTGTAACTTGGGATGAGGCCTTCACCTATATAGCAGAGAGGATGAAGAAAATATTGGATGAAGTCGGATGGGATCCAAGGAAGAGCGATGGCTACTACTATGATGGAAAGAAGTTCCCGCTCTGGATAGAAGCTGGGGCTAAATTGACGAATGAAGAGGCCTACATTATAAAGAAGCTTGCGACTATGCTGGGAAGCTATAACATAGACCACGACGCCAGGAGATGTCACTCCACAACGGTAGCCGGACTTGCTGGCACCGTTGGCTTCGGAGCCCAGACTCAAACCTTCATAGATACTCAGTTCGTGGCTGCATACCTCATATTTGGTGGTAATCCAGCGGAGAATCACCCAGTCAGCATGAGACATACCCTAAGAGGGAAAAAGAGAGGGCTTAAGCTTATAGTGGTAGATCCTAGGTATAATAGGACTGCCTCCCAAGCTGATATATTCACGTTCTTCAGGCCAGGATCGGATCTAGCATTCCTCATGTACATCCTCCACTACGCTTTCTGGGAGAGAAGCCCGCCTGTAGATGAGCTAGATACATTCAAGGAATTTGCAACCAGGTTCAATGTCGACTTGAATGAGATAAAGGAGTTCAAGGATATGTCCAAGGATTACACAGCGGAAGAGGTTTCCAAGATCACTGGTATACCCGTGGATAAGCTCAGACTCATTGCCAAGACGTACGTCGAGAACAGTGGAGTGACAACTAATTTCAAGAGATTCGGATCCATCCAGTGGGCTATGGGTCAGACACAGCATCACGTGGGAACCCAGATAACTAGGATGAGCACCTTAGTCCAACTCACCTTGGGAAACATGGGGTTCCCTGGTGGTGGTCTCAACCCATATAGAGGTCATAGCAATGTTCAGGGAACGACAGATATGTGCATCCTGTCCCACATACTTCCTGGTTATATAAAGCAACCCTCAAGCCCGCTACAAATAAGGGTTTATCAGGATTGGAAGAATCAGGGCTTCCCTGATGCCTGGCACTGGGAGATACCAGATTGGGCAGGGAGCAGCTTCGGACCAAAGAATGGAGTTAACTCAACTAAGATCATGTGGTCTTGGTGGTTCCAGAATTGGCGTCGCTTTGAGCTAACTTGGGGTATATTCGTTGGTACAGATCCTGAAAGTGATCCTAAGAACGGAACAGTGATAAGCGACTTCCCATTCGGGAAGGGATATACGGAGAACACTTGGTGGCAGGGTGTTATCTTCGATAATGTGATAAAGGCAGCGATGATAATGGCAGAGAATATAGCGGTAAGTGATGGGGATGCCCTCACCACATATCAAGCTCTGGCTTCGCTCAAATTGCTGGTTGTGGTAGATCTGTGGGAGACCGAGACCTCGACGTTTGCTGATGTTTTGCTCCCAGGGGCATTCCAGTACGAGAAATACGGTTCTATAACCAATAGCAACCGCTGGATTCAGTGGCAGGATAGGGTCGTCCCACCAGCTGGAGAAGCTAAACCTGATCTATGGATAATGGTCAAGCTATGGAACTACTTCAAGAGATATGGGATAGTGAAGATGCCGAGCCTAATCTATGGAAAGAGAAGCGAGAAGGTAGCGATAAAGAACCCACATACGGGAGAGTTCGTTGACCTCTACGAGAGGAAGATAGAACCTTTCATGGATTACGCCACAAACAGGTTCCCAGATCCAGATTATGCCTACGTGGATCCGGAGCTAATCTACAAGGAGATAGACCTTGCTGTAGACCTATACAATGGCATGTATGACTGGTACTATCACAGGAACCTGTCCAAGCGTAGAAAGCCCCTGCTCAGAGGGGAGAATGAAATAGATGGCATCTTGGATAGGAAGTACCTCATGCACAAGGACTGGGCTTGGACGTGGCCTAAGAACATAAGGATACTCTATAACCTGTGGACCCTCTCAAAGACCTTAGGCAAGAAGCTGAGCTTCACATTCCCACAGGGAGAGTACATGGTTGGTGAGGAGCTAGATGGAAGGACCGTCAACATAACTGGAGAGAGCGGCGAAGTGAGGGATGCTAAGAGCGGAAAATGGAGACCTGCATTCATACCAGGACATAACTTCCTCATAGGCAAGTTCTACAAGAGAGCTTGGTCCGGAATGGCCGATCTGTTTACTGGAGCTAAGAGCCCGGAAGAGCTTTTATGGTACGGAAAAGTTGTTGGAAAGATCGTAGATTTTTCAGGAACAGAAGCTAAGGTAATGAACTATGAGGAATTAGGAGTAAGGTGTCCCCTATGCGAGAGCTTCTACTACGATGAGGAAGTGGTGAATATGGGTAGGGCCAATTACCTCAAACCCTACTTCAAGGGAACCAAGAAGGTCAATGGAAAGACAATCAAGTATGTTGGTTACTATGACTGGGTTAAAGTCAAGGACAAGTTCAGTCAGGAACTCAGAAGCCTTGTCGAGCAGGTAGGCTTTAAAGAAGCTGTGATAAGGATGAAGCAGAAGTACGGTGAATGGTACGCGTATCCCAACCCGAGTAACCCAAGCGAGATCCTAGCTTGGGATATGAGGTATCCCATGCACTATGAACCAGTTGAATCTCCGAGCCTCGATCTAGCGACGAAGTATCCTGCAATAGCTTGGAGGAGATCCGAGAATTATAGATTCCTAGAGCCACCATCTGGCTGGGAACATCTTAAGGAAACGGTTAACATACTGCCTAGCGAGATGGAGAAGCCTGAAGGAGCTGAGGTCGTTGTGGCAACGACGAATAGGATGACTGAGCACTTCCACACAGGTCAGCTCACTAGAAATGTTCCTCTCCTTGCAGAACTAGTCCCAGAGCCCTTTGCTGAGATTCCAAAGCCATTGGCAGATAAACTAGGTATAAAGCCGGGAGATATAGTTGAGGTGGGCAATAACAGGAACGTTATCTACGTGAGGGCTCTAGTCACGCATAGAGTACCTAAGCTCAGTATAGATGGAAAAGAAGTTTACGTCATAAACCTACCTTGGCACTGGGGATGGCAGGGGGCTCATAGCACCTACGCGGTTGCCAATACGATCACTGATGTTTACATGGATGTTGTTACCACCATGCAAGAGACTAAGGCATTCCTGGCTTTCGTGAGGAAAGCTTCGCCTGAGAAGTATGATTACAGGGCTAACGAGACGAATACCCTTGGTATAAGACCGAGGAGGTGATCCTATGGGAGAGAAAGCCGTAGTATATAATACAGATAACTGTATTTTCTGTAGAGCCTGCCAAGTAGCTTGCCATGTCTGGAACAACACTAGAGCAGAGGTGACAGATTTCACTCCAACTCTTACCAATCCTCCCGATCTACTACCTAATGTCTGGACGGTAATGGAGGCGAAAGAAGTAGAAGAGGGCAATGAATTCCACTGGCTCTTCTTCAAGAGGCAATGCATGCACTGCAGTAACGCTCCTTGCGCAAGAGCATGCCCCGTTGGTGCAATAGAGGTACATCCAGAAGGAGCTGTGGTGATAAGGAGCGATAAATGTATAGGCTGCGGGTACTGCATTGAGGCATGTCCCTATGGTGTTCCTAGATACGATCCGTACACAGAGAAGGTTTACAAGTGCACTTTCTGCATAGATAGGATACAGAATGGGCTAAGTCCAGCATGTGTTTCTGCATGTCCAACTGATGCATTGACCTTCGGCGATTACGATGAGCTGGTAAACAGGTACAAGTCCCAGGGCTATGAGGTCTATGGAGACAACGTAAACGATGTCGTAGGTCACACTCACTACATCTACGTATCCAAGAAGTATAAGGGGAAGCTCACGGATCCCAAGTACTTCGGAGAGAGGCTCCTTAAGAACCCGAGCAAGGGAGAGGTAGAGGTTGGAGCCAATGTCATAGAGCCAGTAGGTTGGGGTCTAGTTGGTCTAACACTTCTTGCAGCTGCCGGTCATTTCATCTACTGGAGAGCTAAGAGGATGGAGGAGAAGGAATCTGAGGGTAAGGAAGGATCTAAGGAGGGAGGTGAGTGATATGGCCGAAGAGGAATGTATCACCCGAGCTATGTGGGTAAGCAAGTGCGAAACCGTTAGAACATTTAGCGAGATGCAGATATGGGTTCATAAGCACCTGATACACTTCGTTGCGGCATTCTTCCTCACGGGCCTACCTCTTATCAGCAAGGACTGGTTCGGTTGGCTTGCCTACCTCTACAGCTATCCAGTATCCGTTGTTATAGGGCCCGTATACGACCCCTACTCTCTGGGCATGGAAATAGCCAGATTAATACATAGGCTCTCAGCCTTCGGTTTAGCTCTGGTGCTCATACCATTCTTCTTGGGTGAACTTGGAGCCCTGAGAAGGATGGAGATATGGCCAGAATGCTGGAGTTGGAGTTGCTTTAAGAAGGGGATCAGCGATATGGTAGACTTCTATATACATAAGAAGCCCGCAGTCTTTCCTAAATACAACTTGGGACAGAAGGGATGGATATGGACCGTACTGATAGGCATGATAATCATGTACATTACTGGCATCATAATGTGGTTCAGAGGTATGTTCTCCCCAAGCATATGGGGATGGGCCCACTTGATCCATGACATAGGGTTCTTCATCGCTGCTATCGGTCTAATAATTCATGTTTACATGGCTGTCCTAATACCAGAGCATAGGCCTATGGTAAGGGCTATGTTCAGGACGGGTAGACTCACTGAGGAATATGTCTCGAAGCACCTTCCGAAATGGCTTCAGAAGAGTAAAGAGGAATCTTGACACTCCCCTACTCTATTTATTTTTAATTTTGAATTCGGAATACTAAAGGAATTAAAATTAAATTAGAAGATCATTTAGAAGGTCCGTGATCTCATGAGCATCAATATAGACTCGCTAAGGCAGGCAGTTGATAGAATATCTTTAGAGAAACCTGAACTGAAGGAATCACTGCTCTTCTTCTCTGATATTTTGAGAACCCAGGAGGAGCTATCGGAGAGGGTTGCTGACGAGATAGGCTGGCAAAGAGAAGTTATAAGGGAGAAGGCAGGGGAAGTTACTAGGGAAGGGAAGCCTCTCATAGAGATACTAGGCTTTCCCATGATAAAACAAGATCTTTGGAAGGAGTTGATGGGAAAGATAATTGAGATCGTCAAGAGACACAGAGAGGAACTGACTGAGGATCTGGATAAGGTATCATCCGCCATTGATAGAGGTGCTTTCGACGTTAAAGAGCTAGCAATTTCGTCTCTTAAGGGCAAAGATGATTATGCTAGGGGAGTAGCTGCTGGACTGGATGTCGAACTTGATCTTATCAAAGCTCTAGCTCTATGGACAGTACAGCCAATCCTAATGTCTCTAAGAGAGATCTCGAGCGATAAAATAGATGTTAAAAGCTGGTATAAGGGTTACTGCCCGGTATGTGGTAGCTACACAAGGACGGGATACATGTCTGGTGAGGGGAGGAAGCTAACCCTTAAATGCGAAGTTTGTGGAATGGAATGGCCATTCCAGAGACTTAAATGTCCTTTCTGTGGAAATGAAGACAATGAGAAACTGGGCTTCTACTCACTGGAAGACAACAAGTTCAGGCTCTATGTATGCGAGGAATGTGGTGAATATTGGAAGGTCGTAGATGAGGAGATAGCAGGAAAGATGATTCCGAGGGAACTGTACCCAATATGGACCTTCAACCTTGATGATATTGCTTCATCCCTTAAATCCGAGGAGAAGGAAGGATCTGAGGAAGATAGTCGGAAAGAGCTCTCAACAGATGGGTAGGTTCCTCCTACGATCTCTTTCATGGCCTATTCCTCCACCTTTCTCTTTCCACTCCACTACAGGTGCATTCCTTATCCTATTTGGATGGGTGAAGACCTTAAGTCTGCGGGTTAGGTCCTTAGAAACCAAGGTAATTCCCCTAGAGTAAGCTGAGATCACTCCGCTCATCAATGCATGTCTAGGGCTCAGTACGATCCTCAGGTTCACCGAGTCCATCATCGAAACTAGATCGCTGGATACCCTGCCTGTGGTAACTAAAACAGGAGTATAGCCGCTTAAGGAACTCCCTTTCCTCAAAATCCACCCCAAGATCTTCACCATACCAGTGTGCCTGCTTACATCTACCAAGGACATTTTAGAGGAGATCTTCCCACCCTTTAGGAGAAAGAGAGCCATTGAGTGGAAGGCATAGGGACAATCCTTCTTTGGGACAAGTTCCGATAACCTTCCCAATAGATCCATGGCTAGATTCCATTCCAATGGATCTTCCAACCACCTTGGTATCTCCAGAGGCCTATCCTTCCTTGAGACCTTAACTAAATATTCCAACTCGTTGACCTTTACGAGATCAATTAGGCTTATATCAGATTTCACCTTTTCCCTATAATAGAGGAATCCAAGTGTAGCCTCTTCAATTAAATCCGGGCTTGTATAGAAATAACCGACATTGCCTTCACCTTCCAGCTCAATGGTATATTTGTAATCTGCAGCTATTCTCACACCACGCCAAGTCCTCGTTGCCCTTTCGCAGGGATGCATCTAAGGAACCCAGCATCGATCTCAGTCACAAGCTTAAAAGATTCTCTTAGATTTCAGCTGTTATTCTTTCTTCTTTTCTTTCCTCTCCTCTTATCTCCTCGCCTTCTGTAGTAGCCTTGGATTGGGATGGTGGACTCATGGCTCTATCCTCTTTGCTCAATGATTTATATCGAATTACGCATGTAATTGCATATGGATATAGAAGGAGCGATAACTCTCGCGATTGATGAGGGTGCCGATTTTGCTGAAATTAGGAGGGAGAGAACCGAGAGTACCATGATACGCATGATAAACGGGGTTGTCAGAGAATTATCCAGAGGTAGTGAGCTTAGAATAAGCGTGAGGGCTCTTTATAAAGGAGGGTGGGGGCTAGGGGTTGCTAGCTCACCAGATGAGTTGAAAGACGCTGTTAAAGATGCTGTTAAACTAGCTAAGCTATCATCAAAGTGGAATGAACCGATAGATCTTGAATGGCCTAGCTTCAAGGGAAAATACGAGGTAAAGGCCCAGAAGCCAGCTTGGGAGGTTAACACCTCGGAGAAGATAGAATTAGTTAGGGAACAGGACAATAGGGCTAGGAGGATGGACAAGGTAAGGAATACTAACATAATGTTCGGGGATGTATTGAGGGAAACGAGGATAATTAACTCCCTAGGAACAGATGTAAATCAGAAGATCTCTAGGGTAAGGTTGGCTGCTTACATATTCTCTCACGAAGCCGGACTGACTGAGAGCGCCTTTGAATCGAGGGGTGGAGTAGGGGGTATGGAGATTGTTGAAGGATCTAACGTCGCTGAACTAGCTGCTAAAAGAGCAGTGGAAGCCTTGTCTGCTAAACCAGCTCCTCCAGGGGCTTTTCCAGCGATACTCGATCCAAAATTAGCTGGTGTTTTCATACACGAGGCATTCGGTCATGCAGCTGAAGGAGATGCTATAGTGAACGATCAGAGCATATTAGTTGGGAAGATGGGTGAGAGGGTCGGATCTGATGTGGTGAGCGTCATAGATGATCCGACCGTCGAGGGTCTTTACGGGAGCTATAGATATGATGATGAAGGGACGGAGTCCAAGAGGAAGTATATCGTGAAGGAGGGTATACTCTCCGGCTACATGACTAGCTTAGAAACTGCATCTAAACTTAAAATGGAGCCTACTGGTAACGCTAGATCCATGGACTACGGCAATCCTCCCATAGTAAGGATGTCCAATACTTTCATAGAAGCTGGAGACTGGAGCTTCGAAGAGATGATCTCGGATATGAGAAGCGGGATATATGCCTTCGGATCCCTATATGGATATACAGATCCTGCTAAAGGCCAGTTCATGTTCAAAGCTGAAGGAGGATGGCTTATAGAGAAAGGCGAACTTAAAAAGAGGCTCAGAGAGGTGGCTATCACGGGCATGACCCTAGATGTCCTCCATAACATAGATGCGGTTGCGAGGGATTTGGCCCATGATCCCGGTATGTGCGGAAAGCTCGGTCAATGGGTTCCCGTTACAACGGGAGCTCCCCATGTTAGGGTAAAGAAGCTCGTTTTTGGAGGGAGATGAGTGAATATGTTAAGGGAAGAATCTGTGAAGAAGGCTCTATCCGAGGGTGCCGATGAGGCAGAGGCCTTGGAGGTGATGGGGAAGAAGATATTAATTCAGGTGGAGAAGAATGCCGTCAAGACAGCGAGCTCCGTTAGGTTTACCGGGCTTGGAGTTAGGGCAGCTATTGGAAAGAAGCTAGGATTTGCGTTTGCTACCAATCCCACTAACGGCAATGAAATAGGTAAAAAGGCCGTTATGAATGCCAGATCTTCTCCTGAGGACTTGGAATTCAAGGGGCTGCCTGAGCCAGCTAGCATCTCCTACATGAATGAACTACTTGATCCTAAGTTAAGGGATCTGGATGTAGAGGAAGCAGCATCCCTCTTCATGACTTCTATAGAGGCCGCTAAGATATCTCCAAAGGTGATATCGATATCCGGTAGTTTCGAGCTCAGGCACCTCAAGATCTCAATATATAGCTCTAAGGGAGTCGATGTGATGGAGGAAAGGACGTATTTCTCGGCGGAAGTTGAAGCAGCTAGCCAAGATGGCTATAACAGGGGTTCAGGCTTCGGCTTCTCCGATGGTAGGAAGCTAGACATGTTTGATCCTGAGAATGTGGGGAAGGAAGCCGGAGAGCTAGCGATAAGAACTCTAGATTCCATGACGATCGGCGTGGAGGAAATACCCCTAATACTCAAGCCAAAGGCTCAGTTCACAATAGTACCCTTCATAGCAGGACAGGCAGCAAATGCTGAGAACATACAGTATGGCAGGAGTTTCCTTACAGGAAAGCTTAGTGAGAAGATCGCCAAGGACGAGGTAAGTATAGTAGATGATGGGAGGATCCCCTGGCTAGGTGGTAGCTCCAGTTTCGATGCTGAAGGTATACCTACACGTAGGACTTATATCGTAGAGAGGGGAACTTTCAAAGCTCTGCTTCACAACTGGTATACGGCATCGAAGGAAGGGAAGGAGAGTACGGGCAATGCATCAAGGGATTACACGCATCTGCCTTCTATCTCACCGCATACGGTGAGTATAGAAGCGCCCTCTCTTCAAATGAAGTTTGATGAGCTCATTGATGTCAAAAGAGGCGTACTGGTAGTGTATACAATAGATACACCTAACCTAGCAACGGGAGAGTTTAGTGGTATGGCGGAGACATCCTTCCTCGTGGAAAACGGTGAGATCACTAAATCCCTGAGGCAGACCAGCATGGCTTTCACTTTAGGAGAATTCCTAAGAGGAATAGATGGTATCGGAGATGACGTAGAAGCTTTCTCTAGCTTTAAAGGGGGATCTGTAAGGATCAGAGCCAAAGTAGCAGGACCGGGTGCGACATGATCCTAGTAGTGAACTTCGGCGGACAGTACGCCCACCTTATCGCGCGCAGGATCAGAGACTTGAGAGTTTACGCGGAGATAATCCCCTATACAAAGCTAACTCCAGAATTAATAGAGGACATTGGGCCAGATGCCATAGTACTATCGGGTGGTCCCAGTAGTGTATATGAACCTCAGGCTCCAAAGATAGGTGAATGGGTGATCAATTTGGGGATCCCCATCTTGGGGATCTGCTACGGTTTTCAACTTTTAGCTGCTATGATGGGGGGTGAAGTAAAGAGATCAAAGGGCGAATATGGACCTACTAGGGTGAATGTGCTCGACAGATCCAACCTATTCAAAGGATGGGGGGAAGAGGAACTCGTTTGGATGAGTCACTCCGACTATGTAGCGTCTCCTCCTCGAGATTCAACCGTAACGGCAATATCTGAGAGTGGTTATATAGCGGCGTTCAAGCATAGGAGCTTACCCATATACGGGGTCCAGTTCCATCCGGAGGTAAGGCACACAAATAAGGGCAGCGTCCTCTTGGATAATTTCATAAAAATAGCCGGTAGTAATAGGGATTGGACCGAGGAAAGGAAGATCTCTCTCATAGAGGAATATCTTAAGAGGGAATTGAGTAGATGCAGTAGCATACTATCGGCCGTGAGTGGGGGAGTCGATTCCACGGTGGCCACCTTCCTAGTGAATAGGTTTGCAGGAGGTAGGCTCACTCCGATATTCGTTAATCACGGTCTTCTAAGGAGAGATGAGCCGGAAAATGTCCTTAATTTGCTTAAGAAGGTAGGGATCAATCCCGTATATGTGGATGCTTCGGAAGAATTTCTTAGAGCTTTAAAGGGGATAAAGGGATGTGAGGAAAAGAGAAAGATAATAGGAGGACTCTTCATAAAGGTCTTCTCTAGGGCGCTTGAGGGTAAGAACTTCGACTGTCTGGTTCAAGGTACCCTCTACCCAGACGTCATAGAGAGCGGTGGGGAGATAGGAGCTGATAGGATAAAAAGCCATCATAACGTAGCTGGCCTCCCGGAATGGCTTAGATCGAAAGTTAGAGTAATAGAACCCCTGAAGTATCTGTACAAGGATGAAGTTAGGAAGCTAGCCATCCATCTAGGGCTTCCAAAGGATATAGTGGAGAGACATCCCTTCCCAGGGCCGGGCTTGGCAGTGAGGATCATGGGTGAGGTAACGGATGAGAAATTGAGGATCGTGAGAGAGGCTTCAGCCATCGTAGAAGAGGTACTTAGGGAGAAGGGATTATACAATAGGGTATGGCAGGCCTTCGCATCTGTCGGGGACGATAGATGGGTTGGCGTGAAAGGAGATGCCCGCGTCGATGGCTACGTAGTGACCGTGAGGATAGTTGAAAGCGAGGATGCCATGACAGCTGACTGGTACAAGTTACCCCCAGATGTTCTAGAGGAGATCTCTAAGAGAATAACCTCGGAGATCCCTCAAGTCACTATGGTTACCTACGCTGTAACGACCAAGCCTCCGAGCACCATAGAACCATGTTAATTACCTTTTTAAATTCTAAAGGGAAATCCTCAAAGTCGCTTAGAAGATAAACCTAAGCGAAGGTGATCGACTTGCTAGAGCTAATTCCTCCAGTAATAGGGATAGTGGGAATGCTATTCGTAGCCCTCATTTACTATCTCGTGACTAAAGAAGAACCAGGAACGCCCGAAATGGTGGCGATAGCATCTTACGTACAGGAAGGTGCAAATGCTTACCTGAAGAGGCAGTTTTATACCATAGCCGTGTTCATAGTGCTGATAGCAGCAGCACTGGGAGTTTTGGAGGGAATCATCCCAGCGGCCTCGTTCATCATAGGGGCGGTGCTCTCCCTTATAGCAGCATATATAGGAATGAATGCTGCCGTGAGGGCGAACGTTAGGACAACGAATGCAGCTAGGACCTCCCCTAAGAGGGCCCTCAAAATTGCCTTCTGGGGAGGTTCGGTCATGGGTCTGTCTGTAGTCAGCTTGAGCATCCTAGGCATAGGGCTCCTCTATTTGGCAGTGATTACATTCTTTCCTACTAAATCACCGCAGCAGCTCGAGATGGCCCTTCATACGATAGTTCCATTTGGTATGGGAGCCAGCTTAGCTGCATTATTTGCTCAGCTGGGAGGAGGTATATATACTAAAGCAGCGGATATAGCTGCCGATCTGGTAGGAAAGGTAGAGGCTGGTATACCTGAAGATGATCCAAGAAATCCAGCAGTAATAGCTGATCAGGTGGGAGATAACGTCGGTGACTGTGCAGGAAGGGGAGCAGATCTCTTTGAATCGTTCTCAGATAACATAATAGGCATGATGCTCCTCGGGGTTGCTTTCCTCTCCCTCTATGGATTTAAGGGTATATTGTTCCCACTACTTGCTGAGTCTCTAGGAGTTATATCCACAATAGTAGCGATATTTCTGATAAGAGAGAACGTTAAGAATCCCATAACGGCTATCAACATATCATTACTAGTTGCCGGTATCCTCAATCTAGTATTCTTCTATATAATGGCTGTGAACTTCTTGGGCCACATAGAAGTATTCTACGCATCTGTTCTAGGGCTTGTCGCGAGCCTAGTTGTTGGTGTTATCATACAGTACTATACCGGGACCCAATACAGGCCGGTCAAATACATAGCAGAATCATCCAAGTTCGGTCCTGCCCTTGACGTCATAGCAGGGCTCTCCATGGGAATGGAAAGCGCATTTCTCCCCCTGATAGTCATAGGCGTGGTAGTATCCTTGGCCTTCTGGATAGGCGGACTCTATGGGATAGCAGCTGCTACTGCAGGAATACTCTCAACGACGGGAATAATAATGGCAGCAGATACATTCGGCCCAATCTCCGATAACGCAGCAGGTATAGCTGAGATGTCTGGTTTAAGCAAGGATATAAGGGCCGGCCTAGACCTGCTGGATGCCGTTGGCAACACAACTAAAGCCATAACAAAGGGATATGCCATGGCTTGCGCTCTACTATCGGCATTCGTTCTCTTCTCCGCATATCTAACTGCCGCGGGCTTGAAGACATACCTCACGGATGTTAATATAATAAATCCGAAGGCAACGGGGGTGGAATTGGCTAATCCCTTTATCTTGGTGGGCGTGATAATAGGTGCGACACTGGCCTATCTGTTCTCGGCAATGGCCATACAATCCGTTGGTAAAACTGCTAACAAGCTTGTTGATGAAGTGAGGAGACAGTTTAGGGAAATACAGGGTCTGCTTGAAGGTAAGGCGAAACCCGATTATGCCAGAGCCGTCGATATATCGACGAAGCATGCATTGAAGGAGATGATAGCTCCGACGTTGATAACATTCTTCGCTCCTATAATAATGGGGCTACTCTTCGGAAGGGGACCATTAGGCTCTTTCATAGTAGGAGCTACAATATCAGGAGGCCTACTGGCCATATTCATGATAAACGCAGGAGGCGCATTGGATAATGCCAAGAAATTAGTAGAAACAGGATTATTTGGAGGAAAAGGGTCAGATGCCCACAAATCAGCAGTTGTGGGAGATACAGTAGGAGATCCCCTAAAGGATACGGCAGGTCCATCTCTGCACATATTCATAAAACTGGTCACAATAGTAGCTCTTACGTTTGTGGCTTTCTTCCCACCGTGATGGTTTTTTACTTACCACCCATTTTTCTCATATATTTCTATCTCCTCACTACCTTCTAACTAGATAGCGTTTCAATAGCGGCAATTAATGACCAATTCCTTACAAAGGGATCACACCAATACCCCCAATAACTTAATAAATCAAGCCCCATCGCCTGCGCTAGATTTCTCACTAATTGCTCTTACTCAATCTCTATCTGATCCTCCGGTATTCCCCATTTCTCCTTCAGCAGTTTTGCAACTTTATACCTATGGTCTCCCTGTAGAAGCACGTATCCATCCTTGTAGGTACCTCCGCAGGCTAGTATCTTTTTCATCTCCTTCAGAAATGACCTCATGTTCTCCTTTGAAAATGGAAGGTTCTCTATGATAGTAACGTCCCTTCCCCTTCTCCTTTCCGATCTTATCCTTACCGGCGTAAGTTCTTTCTCGACTTCCTCCCATGAAAAAAGCTCCAACGGGAGTCCTGTAACTGGATCTCTTAATCTCTCATCGAATGCAACCATTCCAAGCTATCTACCCTCATGAGATATATAAAAACATATATGCCTCAATGAGCTATTGTTGTGAGCTAACGCATGGGTCTTCCTTTTATTTTTCTCAGCGGCACTCCAACTCGATGAGACTACCTGAAGAATGGATCAAGAGAGCGGACTTTCTGTTTAAACAGGCAAAGGAGAACATGAGAGAAGAAGCCTACTGGTTCGTATGCTTTGAGGTTCACCAGGCAGTGGAGCTTTACTTAAAGGCTTTCTCTTTGGCCTTAGTAGGCATTCATCCCTACACCCATGATCTGGTTGAACTTCTCGAGTTTCTCAGGGAGGCTGGAGAGAATCCTCCCCAGGAGTTATATCCACTAGCCGATGCACTAACTCCCCACTATACGATCTCGAGATATCCCGGCAGATCTCCCATTAAATATAGCAGAGAAGTCGCTGAGAGGTGTCTTAAGTATGGAGAGGAGATATTATCGTGGGTTAAGGAAGCTACTGAGGGATAGAAGGAATATCATGATGAATAGAGAGAAGATCTTTAAAGAATATGTCAGGAAGCTATCACTTAACTTTCCTAAATCCACCATTGTTCTATTCGGCTCTAGAGCTAAGGGAGAGGAGAGGCCTGATAGCGACTACGATCTCCTTATTATAATGGAGAATGATGATAAGTTGAGTAGGATCATCGAGATAAGAAAATTAAAACCGAGGGGGATCGAAACAGATATACTTGTCCTCTCTCCGCAAGAGATTCTAGATCCTATCTACAGGGAGATGCTCAGAAACTGCAGGGTCCTCTATGATGGCCTAGGATTGGATCATGTAATCAAGAGGATAACCAGCGAGTGATCACAAATATAAATAACCATCTATTCTGTAGCATACCTTATCTAGTATAAGGAAAGGTAGCTAGCTAGTTAGAAAAGCCCGACTATGTTACTGGCAGAGTCCATCCACCACTTGTTATATTCTTCCCTCTTCCTATCTAGCTCCTCATCAGAGTAGAAAGAGAACTTCAGTCCTTCTGACCTTCTGAAAACTTCCAGTGTTTTTAAATCATCTACATCCCACACTAATCCAGCTACTTTTGTCTTGAGCCAGTCTAGCGGATTCTCACCTGAAGGCGCTATCCTCGAGGGCCAATTTATATCACCTTCGAACCTAACGTGATACCTACCATCATCCTCCCTAATCTCTAAGACCTTCAGATCATCTGTATCTACTTTTCCTAGCTCTAATTTCTCCCTCGTTATCCCTAGCTTACTGAAAAACGAGTAAAGATCCTCCTTATTCTCAAAGATTAGTTCTCCTCTAACGATTACTTTAGAGCTCATAACTTAACCTAAAAAAGGGTGATATAATAACCTTTGGTTTAGAGCAAGAGCTTAATCAACCCATCTAGAGCAATACCTAGGAAAGCCATTCCCTCCACTGGGCTCGCTGTCTTATACATTTTCCTAGCTCCCTCAATAGTGGGGTTCCTAGCATATAGGATTGATCTATACAGGAGAAGCAGGGTAGATGGCAAAGCTACTACGAGAAATACGATACCCATGGATCCTATTAAGAATAAAGCCAGCTCCGTTAATGTCATTACAACAACAGATGCCGATATTACCTTGGCGGTTCTCTCCACACCTATGACGACGGGAAGCATCGGAACCCCCACTTCCCTGTAATCGTCTAAGTAGTATATCGATATGTACCATATGTGAGCTGGTATCCAAAGTATCGTTATCAGCATTATGAGGATGGCTGGTAACTCTATCAGACCCCTAGCTGCTGTCCATCCAGCGAGAGAGGGCGCAGCTCCGGCAACACCACCAAAGACTATTGAGAGAGGGGTTCTCCTCTTCGTCCATAGGGTGTAAACCACTAAATCAAAAACCACGCCCAAGGATGTGGCGAAGGCAGTCCAAGGGTTTATCAGGTAGGCTACAGCTACACCCATGAGAAAGACAACGATACCAAATAACAAGGCTCCTTCTTGAGATACCTTGCCCGAGGGTACAGGTCTTTCCTTAGTCCTGCTCATCAAAGAGTCTATGTCAGCATCTAGGGCCATATTCACGGCAGTCGTCCCTGAGATCGAGAGGATCATAGCTGCTGTGAGGAGTATGAGGATCCTCAGATCATAACCACCTGCGCCGAAGTAAGTGAATATTGAGGTGAGGAGGAGGAGGAACGTCTGTTTGGGCTTCGTCAGGCATATATAATCTGAAATCCTAGAGGATATTACCTTAGCCTCCATGGAATCACCTTTTTCATCACGGGAATGATCCTTTGTTACATATAATCTTAAATAAATTAATGAGGTTTCAGCTTGCTTCCGGTAGAAGATATGTTGTTAGTTAAGGCTCGATTTATAGGATGTTCATGGTCTAAAAGCCGTGAGATTCATTACCTCCGTTGTCATTGGCCATCCATTAACTATGGAGTTCATCGTCCTCACGACAGTACCTCCAAAGGGTATAGCCGGATTAACGTATAACAAAATGAACTCGGGCTCTGGCTTCCAAGAAGGGTAATTGAATACGTACTTAAGCACTAGATCTGTCTTGATATATCTTGTACCGATGGGATAGGGTAAGGACCTCCTGATTTCCTTTCCCGCAATTTTCCAGTACTTCTTATTACCAATCTCCTCCATCTTGAATGTCACATATACCTTTGTTCTACCTAAGCTTCCCCTAGAAGGCTTTGGGCAACCTTTCAGCTGTTTAGATAAATTACCGTCTATAAATTGTACTGTCCTACATACATGGGGCCTTCCTAAGCTGTCTACTAGGTTTACAGTTACCGTGGTATGGTTAACATCTAGATAGAAGTGCTCTTCGATGGAGGTCACATTATATAGGACACTACCATTAATATTCTGCTCGCTCAAAGCTTCAGTTTTCACGTTTCCCCATGGATATCCCTTAAATTCACCTGTCTTGTTATCATAGTAGTATCTAGCCACATAATATATGACGAAGGATCCCACTCTGAAGTCAATAGGGTATCCAGCCCATCCCCAGAGGCTCGTAAGCCTTATAGAATCTTTGAGGAA
>JAOZGJ010000024.1 GCA_027491785.1 Thermoproteota archaeon
CATGATAAGGCCTTAGCAGTATATGACGCGAAGAGGGAGACCATCTTCGTATCAGATGGAACCCTGATCAGGGATCCTTTCATAATGCTACACGAGCTTTATCATCATCTCAGGATGTTCGCCGGTAAGCACAGGGGAACTGAAAAGCATGCCAATAGATTCGCTAGATCGTTCCTGAGATCCTATTGCATGGTCCTCAATCAGATGGGTGAGCTGCCTGAATGGTGCGCGAGGTATTCGCTTTAGACTTAACACATTTAATCGATAGTCGTATCATCTTTTTGGATTCCTCTCATTATCTTAGGCTGATGAAAGAAACAATATCGATTCTACTACTGCTGCTGATCCTAGCGCTGGTGGCTGATGCTTCCCTTGTAGCAAGCACAGCAGATAATTCCACCAGTAATATCACATCCTCCCGAATTCAACTGGCTGATTTATGGACAGATAGAGGAGGAACCGGCTTAAACGTCTCATGTGGATATTACAAGGTTGGTGAGAGGGCGGTCATTCATTTCAAGCTTTATCAAGCTATGTACGTTGAGCTATACATAATAAGGCCGGATGGGACGAGGATAAAGATAATGAACTCCACATTCCTAGGTCCGGGGATAGATTATAGGACCTCACCCATACTGTTCATAGATCCGGGCACGAGGACAGTCCAGCTTCTAGGAGCTAGGAGTCATGCATTACTTGACTCATGTAAGCTCTTTGTGGGAGAGAAGGTTGTTGGTGGAGATATATGGACTGAAAAGGGAGGTAAGGGAAGGGACAATCCTGGAGGTACCTTTCCACCACTTTCTCCCATAAAGGTGGCATTCATGGTCAATACCACAGCTGATGTGGAGTTGAAGGCAGTTACCTCCAAGGGAGAGAGATCCATATATGAGGGGGTAGCGGAAGCCGGTAAGGTTCGGTACGTGTACGTCGAAGCCCTAAGAGAAGGAACCCTCACGTTGAAGCTTATCTATGACAACAGGACGCTGGATTCCTGCAGGATACTGATACTCGTACCTACCGAGGAATATCCTCCATCCCTGAGGATAAGCAGGATCAATGTCAGCGGGTTGACTGTTGAGATAAGCGGTGAGGTTAAGCCAGGAACTCCAAATGCCACTGTTAGGCTCATATGGAAATGGGGAGATGGATCAGAGGAGGAAGGACCTTTTCCCAAGAGACATGTCTATAGAAAGGAGGGGAACTATACTATCAGATTGATAGCGAAGCAGAGCGATGGCCTCTCCTCCAATTTCACCTACAGGGTACACGTCAGCAGGCCATCTGAGACGACAAGTTCTAAGGGGCCCGAGGTTGAGACCCCTGAGGTAACGACGTCCTACGTTACTAAGGTGGTGACCGTAACCCCCAGAGCTGAGAAGGAGGCATCGCCCCCCTATCAACTTATCGCCTTCGCGCTTGGAGGGATCACCGCTATCGTCCTATCTATCCTTTTAAGCAAGCTTTTGGAGGGTAAAGAGGAAGAAAATAGGGGTATTGAGAGTAAAAGCGCTGGTGATGATCGGCCTTCAAGCCAGGGGAGCTCCCCATAAATTTCTCGGTATGCCTCATTGATTACGCTTGGGAATAATCAAATCATGAAAAATTAATTTACCTGCTGGGCATTGGATCCTCGATAATAACTGGTGAGGAAGCGATGCTAAAATATGAAGAAGTATCGAAGCGGTACGGGGATGTAACCGCCCTAGATGGCGTGACCGTTGACTTTCCCCCTGGGAAGATACACGCCCTCTTGGGACCGAATGGATCCGGAAAGTCTACCATGATGAAGATGTCGATAGGCCTCGTGAAGCCGGATTCTGGAAAGGTAAGGGTCGATGGGATAGATCCTATTAGCGATCCAGTTAAGGCTAGGATGGTCGTAGGATATTCCCCGGAGGAGATAGTCATATACGAGAGCCTAACTCCAGCCGAGTACTTGAGCTTCCTCGGTTACGTCTATCACATTCCAAGGGAAGTCATGGAGGAAAGGGCCAGCAGGCTAATCAGGCTATTCAAGATGGAGGAGCACATGGGGAAGCTTGGAGGTGAACTGAGCCACGGTAATAGGAGGAAGGTCCTTATAATGTCGGCCCTGATCCACGATCCTAGGGTCATCATACTGGATGAGCCTTTCTCCGGCCTAGATCCAGAGATAGCTAGGGTCCTCAAGGAGATCATGAGGAAGTACGCTGATGAGGGAAGGACCGTAATATTCTCGACCCATATCCTCGAGCTAGCTGAGGCGGTTGCAGACGAGGTGACGATAATGCATAGGGGAAGGGTCGTGGCCAAGGGACCAATGGAAGAGCTTAAGGGAAAGAAAGACCTAGAGAGCTATTTCTTGGAAGTTACTGGCCTGACCTCGGAACTTGAGAACCTCCTTAAGGCACTTTAGGTGATTTAATGGCCTGGAAGAAGCTTGCCGAGATAATAGCTAGGGAGGCATCCTACCGCTCATCCAAGGAGAGGGGAAAGAGGAGCTTCTTCAGGCTGACTGGAGGGAGCTTGCTGAAGTACAATGCCCTCCTCATATCGATATTCACCTTACTATCAGTAGGCATGGGATTTGGAGCTCTAGCTGGCAGAGAGGTATCGATAGTCATGCTGACAATGCTCTCCCTCATGGATATTATGATGGGAATCCTTATCATGGCCTTGAACACCCAAGTGCTCATCTCGGACAAGCTCCTTGATCCGGTCTTCCGCCTTCCCATAGGTGAGTATGATGTGAGGAGGGCCCTCTCCTGGGTCGGGATATACTGGGGAGAGGCTGCCTTACCATTCGTTATCGTTCCAGCTGGCCTGATCATGTCTTACATACTGAATGATGCTTCATTCTTCGTATCCAGCCTTCTCATAGCCTTGATGGGCCTTCTCCTATCCCTTGGCTTGGGCTACCTCGTGGGCTCACTGGCATCTAAGTACACGAGGAGCCTGAGGGGCAGGGCTGTCTCCACCTTGGTATGGGTATTCGCTCTGGGGATAGGTTTCGTGATGGGTCCGGTATCATCATTCGTCGGGGAGTCCCTCAGATCCGGACTAGGTTTAGTCGCTTGGATACCTCCTGTGAGCTTCATCTTCATGTTCCGGGATCCAGTTGCCCTAGCGACCTCTTTGGCTTCCCTCCTGCTTTCCTATCTCCTATTGAGATACGGGACTAACAGGTTCTGGAATGCCGCCGTGGTAGGGGAGGTTCCCCTTCCCAAGGTATCCGCCAAGTGGAGCCTGAATTATGGCCTGATGGCTGCAGTTTTAAGGGAGCTTAAGATAGCTGTCAGGACTCCTAGGATCCTGGCATCAGTGATAATATATTCTGCCCTCTTCCCCTTCTCCATACTGTTCCCTAGCATGTCAGCATCTGACATGCCCTTGGGGCTGAGGGAGTATATACCGGTTTTAGCTCTGGCTGTCGGAGGACTGGAGGGATTCTCACTCCTCTACTTCTACGTAATGGAGGCAGCGGGTGCTAAGTCCCTCTATCCCCTCCCCTTGAGGAGATCTGATGTGGCCCTTCTGAAGTTCATCGCTTTCTCGGTGACTAACATACCATTGATCTTGGCTGTAAGTGCTGCCATACTCATCTTCTCGGGGATTGAAGGCATATTTTCTCTCCTCATATACATCGGATCCTTCGCTGGATCCGCCCTCATGAACTCCCTGATATACGCGAACATGCTACCCGAGGAACCATCCCATTGGTCATCTGAGACATTCGGGAGGAACATAGTAGGCGTAATCATGACTGGAGAGGTCATATTCTACTTCCTAGTAGGTATAATGTCCTTCCTAATACCCGGATTCGTGGAGAAAATAGTTATATCTGCGATCTCCCTAGCTATCATCTGGCTAGTAGATCTGGTCCTATACAGGCGTGGGCAGAGGGTCCTCTAAGGCTAAGGCAGAAGAATACTCTTCTCTTCACCTTGCTTCACCACACCTAACAAGCGGCGGTACCTTTACCATTCATTTTACCTGCCGACATGCCGGATCTTTTTCCCTTCCAAGCCCTCTAAATTTTTCAGGAGTTCATTGAATCGGGGAAGTGGCTGGATGATTAACCTTTAAATTATGAGGGAAGCTCCTTACCATTATGCCAGGTGACTTCCTTTGGCCCTGATTATCAGATTCAGATGAAGGAGGGTAACCGTATGTCAACTAGCTTTAGAGTAACTCCTTGGGAGGTAGAGGGTTTAGTAAACTATGATCGCCTCATCAAGGAGTTCGGCACCAAACCCCTGACAGATGAACTGATAGAGAAAACTAGAGAGCTGACGAAAAGCGATCTACCGCTCTTCCTCAGGAGGAGGTTCTTCTTCTCCCACAGGGATTACGATCTAATATTGAGGGACTATGAGGAGGGTAGGGGGTTCTTTCTCTACACAGGGAGGGGGCCTTCGGGCCCAATGCACATAGGCCATATAATACCCTTCTACATGAACAGGTGGTTTCAGGAGAAGTTCGATGTGAACCTCTACATACAGATAACCGACGATGAGAAGTTCATATTCAAGCCTGATATGAAGTTCAGAGATGCCAAGATGTGGGCCTACGATAACATACTGGATATAGCTGCCGTTGGCTTCGACCCCAGCAAGACGTTCATCTTTCAGGATAGCGAGTACACGAAGATATACGAGATGGCGGTTCCTATATCGAAGAAAATCACTTTCTCAACAGCTAAGGCTGTCTTCGGATTTAATGAGAGCAGTAAGATAGGGATGATATTCTTCCCAGCCATACAAGCTGCTCCTACTTTCTTTGAGAGGAAGAGATGCCTCATACCTGCCGCTATAGATCAGGACCCGTATTGGAGGATCCAGAGAGATGTAGCTGAGAGTTTAGGTTACTATAAGACCGCTGCCATTCATGGGAAGTTCTTCCCTCCCCTCACAGGCCTCTCCGGAAAGATGAGCGCCAGCATGCCGGAGACAGCGATCTATCTGACCGACGATCCGGATACTGTGAGGAATAAGATATGGAGGTTCGCCCTTACTGGGGGCCAAGCTACAGTCAAGGAGCAGAGGGAGAAGGGGGGAAATCCTGAGAAATGCGTTGTGTTCAAGTGGCTGGAGATGTTCTTCGAGCCGGATGATGAGAAACTCCTACAGAGGTATGAGGACTGCAAGGCAGGGAGAATCCTGTGCGGGGAATGCAAGAATTACCTCATAGAGAAGGTGCAGGGATTCCTGAAGAAGCATCAGAGGAAGAGGAAGATCATGGAGCCTGTGGTTAAGGAGCTTAAGTACACGGGCAAGCTGGCTAGAGAGATGTGGGACCGCTCCATACCGAAGGAGCTGAGCTAGCTTGCACTCTCATGCAGCGCAACCTTTTACATGACGGGATCTAAGGAAGGAGTTTCTGTAGTAAATTCCCTCCGATAATCTGATGGATCCGGATGCTAAGTGCATTATATTCTATTATAGGGCAAGATGAAAGGGTTCAGCAGGGAGAGAGAAAGGAAGAGAGAAGGTTATTTTGTTTTGGACAGGGAAGTCAAGGCAGGGTCCGGTCGCCATCATAATCTCTTAATTATCGGATCTCTCAGTAGTAGCCCTAGCTGAGTTCCACACGTTAACTAGTGCCTCAACCTCCTCATCTTCACCCTCGATAACCAAGTAATTGCTACATGCTATGAGCAGGTTAGCGCATAGATCGAAGTAGCAGCTTATCCTCTTGCTCCATAGTACTATGATGGTCCTCAGCATATTAGCCCGGGGGAAGAGTATGGATTTGAACTCTTCGAAGCTTTCTGGAATTGGTAGAGATACATAGAAGCCCTTACCTGAGAGATTGAATGCTGCATCCTCATATCTTCTCTTAACTTCCCTGAGAAAGGCAAACCATGTCTTGAGTTCCTTCAGGCTAGCGCTCGTAACCCTCTTGGGAATCCCCCTCTCATCCATCAGGATTGGAAGGCGGACTGACTTCAATAAATCGCTCACCCGGCATGCCTATAGGAACCCAGCCTTTATATAATAAAACTTTTTAACTTTACAATTGCTATAGTGAGATGAGATCATGCTACGGATAAGGGATCTGTGGGTCGAGGTCGAGGGAAGGAGCGTCCTGAAAGGTATCAACTTGGATGTCGGTGAGGGAGAGATAATAGCCCTACTTGGACCTAACGGCTCGGGAAAATCTTCCCTGATGCATACGCTCATGGGACATCCGAAATACAAGGTAGTTAGGGGAAAGATAGAGTTCATGAATGTGGACATAACCCATCTTTCGCCGGATGAGAGGGCCAAGCTTGGCATGGGGATGGCTATGCAGATACCTCCGAAGCTTAAGGGAATAAAGCTAAAGGACCTTGTCAGGGAAATATCCAAGAGATACGGAACTAGCTATGAATACGTGGTAGAGCTAGCTAGGAAGATAGGGGCCGATCACCTGATGGAGAGGGACCTCCACGATGGATTCAGTGGTGGAGAGATGAAGAAGGCTGAGATATTGCTACTTGCTGCTCAAAGGCCCAGATTTTCCCTCCTAGATGAGCCAGACTCTGGAGTGGATCTCCAGACGCTACCTGTACTGGGCAATGCTATAAATGACGTCCTGAGTGAGATGGACGATAAGGCCTATGAGAGGGGCGCTGGGATAGTTGTCACACATACGGGTCAGATCCTAAAATATCTGAAATCGGTTAATAGGGGCTATATAATAATAGATGGGGAGATAAAGTGCTTTGGAGATCCGTACGCCATATTGAAGGACGTAGAGAGATTTGGTTTCAATAATTGCGTCAATTGCATCAG
>JAOZGJ010000026.1 GCA_027491785.1 Thermoproteota archaeon
TTTGTAGTTAAGACTGAGGATATATTACACAGAACTCCTGTATGTTGGCGGTGCAAGACACCGCTTGAGATAGTTCCAATGAAAGAATATTACTTAAAGCAGATGGATCTAGTGCCGGAACTGGAGAAGTACCTGGATGTGGTTAAATTTTATCCAGAATGGGCATCTAGCTACTGGAGAGACTGGTTAAAATCCATAAGCTCTGACTGGCCTATCTCTAGGAGGAGATACTATGCTACAGAAATACCTGTGTGGTACTGTAAGAGCTGCGGAAAGCCTGTGATTCCTCCTCCAGGAAAATACTACCAACCTTGGAAGGAGGATCCTCCTTTCGATAAGTGTCCACATTGCGGATCTACTGAGGGCTTTGTGGGGGATGATAGGGTCTTCGATACGTGGATGGACTCTTCCATTTCCTCCTTAGTATACAACGGCTATGGCTGGGACGAGGAACTGTTTAAGAAGCTTGGATCTAGCGATATAAGGCCTCAAGGCAAGGATATAGTCAGAACCTGGCTTCATTACTCATTCTTAAGGGTACATCAGGTGCTGGGAAAACCGGCGTTCAAGCATGTCTGGATATCTGGTATGGGATTAGATGAGAAAGGAAGGGCGATGCATAAGAGCCTTGGAAACATAATATATCCCTGGCCTCTCTTTGAAAGGTATGGGGCCGATGCTGTAAGGTTCTTCGGAGCTGCTGAGGCACATCATGGTTCTGATTTCAGGATATCTGAGAGGAAGGTGGAGGGCGCCTATAAATTCCTACAGAAGTTATGGAATGTAGCTAGGTTCATCTCTCAGTTTGAAGAACCTAGAGGGATGCCTGAACTCAGCCCCACAGACCTATGGATATTAGGAGAACTTAACAAGGTGATAACGAGATCTATGCGGGGTTATGACAGGTTCGATTTCTTCGATCCTGCAAACGGAGTTCGCAGCTTCATCTGGGACGTATTCGCTCCCCACTATATAGAGCTCGTTAAGGGTAGAGCATATAGGGATGAAGGTATGGGCTCCATTGCCGCCCAATGGACCCTGCATTACGTCTTAAGATCTATCTTGAAGCTAGCAGCTCCAATAATCCCTCATATAACAGACTATATATGGAGGAAGATCTATGGAGGAACGGTCCACAAGGAGCTCTTTCCTGAGGTAAGAGAGGAGTGGTACACGCCCTATCTAGAGCTAGGAGAGGAAATTATGGAGTTTAACGGTAGAGTATGGAAGATTAAAAAGGAGAATGGGATGAAAATGAGGGATCCTATCTCCATAGAGATACCTACTAAGCTAAAACCGTTTGAGGAGGACCTGAGGATACTACATAATATAACCTAACATGAACTAATCTTTTCTATTTTCCCTCTTTAATCAATATAATACCCTATATCGGTAAAGGAGGGAAAGGGAAGGAAGGGAATTCTTGTTAAATCAAGTGAGATCGCTGATGGCCTATCGTGGCGCCGGGGGTGGGATTCGAACCCACGAGGCCCGTAAGGGCCACCGGATCTCGAGTCCGGCCCCTTGCTTTGCCGAGATTAGGCCCTCTGGCTAGGGTACCCCGGCTCTTCCTTCATCATCAACCTATTTGAGAAAATGGAGCTATAAATATTGCCATTTCTAGGATGGCTTGGATTAGGTCCTCAGGCAGGATAAGATTTTTCTAATGATTTAAACAAGCTAAGAATGAGAAGATGCTATGGCAGCTAATGGGGATGTTATAGCTGGTATCGACCTAGCGGTTACTAGGCCATCGACCATAGCTGTACTGTCAGAATCAGGCTGTATAGAAGTTCGTCATTTAAAATTTAATGAGCTGATATCTGAGCTATCCCATGCTAGATTAGTAGCCGTAGATGCGCCTCTCTCACTTCCCAATGAAGGAGCATTTAGGGATTTTGAGAGGGCTTTACTTAAGAGGGGCTATAGGCTCCTTCCCCTCTCCCTAACTTCAATGAGGAAATTGGCTAATATAGGTATAGAATTGAAGAATATTTTAGAGAATGAGGGTGTTGTTGTTCTGGAGACGCATCCAGCATCCGCAAAGAGAGCCTTGGGCTTATCTGACGACGATCTCGTAAATATTATGAAAAAGTTACGCTTTTGCAAAAAACTACCTAGAAATAAGGATGAGATTGACGCGTTAGTATGCCTATTAGTAGCTCTCCTATACGTAAATGGAAAAACTGAGGAGATTAAAGGGGAGGAAGGATCCATGGTACTTCCATTACCAGGAGTCCGATATGAAGAACTTGAGTTATGCTGCTTCCAAAATACATTTTAGTAATGGAGGGATGTTAGCTAGATGGCACAGCAGGTAAAGATCCTGAAGAAGTTGTTAGTAAAGGGGTTTAACGTCTCTCCAGAGGCTCTAGAAATTCTGAGCAGTTTAGATGAGGGAAGATTAGATCATGTATTTGAGCTGATCTCAAAGGTGGATAAGGCAGTCATTGAACCTCAAGACCTGCTCCCCTTATTAAAGAAGGAGACAAGACCACAGATCGAAAGGAAGCCATATGAGATCCCAACCAGAGTGGACGATATAGTCGTTTTAAAGGCACCTAGGGAACTGGGTGTGAAGGGGACGGTTGATGAGTTCATAAACATAATCAGGGATAGGTTCGAGTTCCTTAAATCCATCCTGATTAGGAAGAGTAGCGTAGATCCTATACCTATAGCCGATCTAAAGGCGTCCACTAGGAGAAATGGAGATAACATCTTGATAATTGGCATGGTGATGGAGAAGAGGGTGTTCAGGGATTTCTCAATTAGAATGTCGCTAGACGATGAAACCGGGTCTATACCCGTAATATTCAAGAAAGGTAGTAGATATTGGGATAGAGCTGATAAGGTACCAATAGACAGCGTGCTTGCAGTAAAAGGGACCTTTATAAATGGTAGGATATACGCTGAGAGTTTTAGGGTACCTGATCTTGATGGGAATCTGGTGAAGCCTGGATCCGCTGAGGGAAAAGCTGTACTGATCAGTGATACCCATATGGGAAGTAGGTATTTCAACGAAAAATCCTTTAACATGTTTATAAAATGGTTAAACAGCGATTTAGCTTCTGATGTTAGCTACCTAATAATATGTGGAGATCTAGTCGATGGAGTTGGTGTTTACCCTAATCAGGAGGATGAGCTGAGAATAGCTGATGTATATAAGCAGTTCAATCTCGCTGCTTCTTTCTTAGAGCGTATACCCAAGGACATCAAAATCCTTTATATACCTGGGAACCACGAACCAGTTCGACAAGCCGAACCTCAGCCGGTCATACCGAGCGAGTACCTAGATGAACTATTAGAGGTAAGGCCTGACCTAGTTTCTCTACCTAATCCATCAATGATCGGGATAGGTGATGTCAAGATACTCTTGTACCACGGGAGGAGTTTAAACGCAATCTTCAAGCATATTCCGGGACTCCAGCCAATAAGACCGGAGACTGTAGTCGAAGCAATGATTTGGATGCTCAGGTTAAGGCATTTAGCACCTATTTATGGGGAACATCCGCTATCTCCAGAGGAGAAGGATTGGCTTCTCATAGACGACATACCTCACATACTTCATACAGGCCATATACACGTCTATGGTGTGGGAAAGTATAAGGGAGTCAATCTAGTGAATTCAGGGACGTTTGAGAATGAAACCCCCTATATAAAGAGTTTGGGAATAGAAGTAACTGTTGGAAAAGTCCCTGTCGTTAATTTAAAAAATCTAGAGATAGAGATAAAGAACTTCGCTTAACTTAACTTATACCCATCTGAGCCAGTAAAGATTTCATCTGCCTTATAGGAAGGGCTGTTCTCTCCACGATTTTGGTATTACCTCTAGCTCCTCCATACTCCATCTTTATTTCTATCAGTCCTTGGGACTCAAGCTCTCTTAAAATACTACTGACTCTCCTCATAGTGAGAGGTTTAACGCCATAAGAGGAGGCTCTTCTCTTGTATGTATTATAGATTGTTCCCGTTCCAGGTCTTATGCCGGGTATCTCTAATACATCAGTAATCGCTGCGAGAATAAGCCTGTGATGTAGAGGTAGAGTTCTTATCGTTATAGAGACCTCTTCCTCATTAACAGTATCTATCGCTCTCTCAGCATGACTTACCCTGAGTTTATCGGCTCTCTCACTTTCAGCTAGCTCGGCAGCCATCCTAAGAATATCTATTGCTCTTCTAGCGTCTCCAGATTCTTGAGATACCTTAGCAGCAATGTACTGCAGGGCTTCATCTTCCCACGTACCGACCTTGAGTCCCAAGTCTGCTCTCTGCCTGAGTATTTGATAGAGTTGAGGTTGATTGTATGGAGGGAATTGGAGCCTGTTAGGTTCAAAGCTACTTCTTTCTCTGGGATCAAGCCTCTCTAAGAAATCCATCGTGTTACTGATAACCACCAAGCTTATGCTCAGTTCTTCAGGTAAATCGTAGTTAAGCCTAGTAAGGGTATAAAGAAGCCGGCCTCCATCCCTTTTAACTAAAAGATCAACCTCATCTAGTATTATCACAAGCCTTAAGTGAGATGATGTATAAGCTTCAACGAATTTATCCCATAAAACATCGAAAGGATAACCTGATGGAGGAACTAGGACTTGCATAGCTCTGTTAAGCTGGTATAGGACTCTGTAGGCTGTAGTTGCCTGACTACAGTTGACATAGGCAAATTTAGCTCTTAGATTGGGATATTCATTCTTGTATTTCTTTATTACATGCTTTACTACTGCAGTCTTGCCAGTACCTGGTTTACCTATGAAGGCCGTATCGCTAGGAGGCTGATCTGATAGGAGGTCTGAGAGTATTCTAGAAAATTGAAATATTTGTTCTTCTCTACCTGGAAGATTATCTGGTATATAGGAATCACGGAGAACCCGTTTATCTTTAATTATGGAATATGAGATATAAGAAGTGTTAATAAACGTTTCATCAAGCGACATGAGTTTCCCTCCGCTCGGACCTGAATATGGTGTGGAGCATCTGGGATTTAAACCTATTGTTCATTTAAGAGAGAAGTCTTCTAGTAATAATGTGATATGATGGAGTTAATATAAATCATATCATAATAGTATGTGAGTAATTTCCACTCCATCATCTCCGTTATGGAGAGACCCTCCTTATTATCCACTCCATCATCTCCGAAATTAGGAGCATTGAATAGAAACACAACTCCTTCCACTCCATTCATCATAGATGGAATGGAAGGAGCTGAAATGGCGCTTGGAGTGAGATGAGTATACCGATTATTATAATAACTATCGAATAGAGGACTACGATAACATCCTGCCAGCTATACTCATAAATCGCATAGCTAGTTCTTTTCCCCAAAGCCCCAAAAGCCTTAGTTTCCAGAGCTTCTGCTAATTGATGTCCTCTTCTAATAGCTATTATTATCATAGGTATCAATATGGGTATCATCTTCCTTATTCTTTCAAAGAACCCTCCCCTCTCAACCTCATAGCCCCTACTAGCTTGAGAGGTTACTATCATCACGACATCATCAGCCAATACAGGTATGAATCTGAGGGCTATTATGAAGGAGAATGTTATTTGTAGGGGAACTCTTAGCTTTGTAAGTAAATCCCCAATCTCAGCTGGACTTGTACCAGCCATGAATATAGCAGAAGCTATTATCATACTTATTAATCTCAGGACCATTGCTAGGCTGAAATAAAGGCTTCTTGTAGTTATGTAATTCAATATGATTAAAAGTATGATAAATATCAAGGAAGCTTTCAAGGATCTCTTTATTCTATTCTCCGACTTAGATAATAAAATTAAAGGAATTTGCGATACTAATGAAAATATCTGAATAAGTAATGAGGGGCTAATTAAAGGGAGCGCCACAAAGACTGCAAACATTAGGAACTTAGTCAGTGGGTTAAGACGTGAATAAGGTGTTTCACCAACCTGAACTCTGAAGATATCTATCATGGCTAAAGGATCTATCATTTAATCACCTATCAGGGACTTGATGATATACTTATAGGGTGGTATCAAGCCATTTGTAGCGAGCCCTCTTATATCTGAGAAAACATCATTAGGTCTTCCTCTGTTTATTATAGATCCCCGCTTTAAGACCAAGAGGATATCTGGATTCAGCTCTTCTAACCACTCCAAATCATGAGTAACTATAATGACGCCCCTTCCCTCTTCCCTAATCCCCCTAAATATTTGGATTAGGGATTCCTTAGAGAGGCTATCCTGTCCTATTGTTGGCTCATCAACAGCTAGAAATCCAGTCTTCATGGCTAAAATGCAAGCTATAGATAGCCTCTTCATCTCTCCTCCACTTAATGACCAAGGGCTCCTATTTCTCATCTCCCATAATCCTACCTCCTCTAAGGCCTGTCTTACTAATTCTCTTGTTTCATCTGAGTTTATTCCTAAAGATTTGGGGCCAAACGATACCTCTTCATACACGGTATCTGAGAAGAACATATGCTCAGGGTTCTGGAAAACCAAACCTACTTTCCTAGCGAGTTGCGCCACGCTCGCTTCTCTAGTGTCTATCCCATCCACGAGGACCCTTCCCTTCATTTCTCCTCTGTAGAAGTGAGGTATGAGCCCGTTCAGCAACCTAAGCAAAGTCGACTTACCAGAACCATTAGGCCCTATTACCCCATAGATCTTCTTCCCCTCAAACTCGATTGTTATATCCCTAATAGCTGATGCGCTTGTTCCCTCATATCTGAAGCTTACTTCCTTTATCTCTATCATCTAATGTTCCTCCTCATAGATATTAGGAGCTCTCCAACAGTCAAGGGTTTATCGTCTACTCCATAGCTTTTGGCTAATTTGACAACGGTAGGTGGTCTGACCCCATAAACGGATATGTCTTTCATATAAAGGAGATCCCTAGGATTTCCTTCCCTCACTATCTGCCCATTAGATATCACTATTATCCTATTAGCCCTATGAGAAAACAGATCAAGTCTATGTTCAGCAACTACTATTGCAATTCCCTCTCTATTTAAATTTCCGAGGACCTTTACTATCCTAGCGGAGCTGAAGGGATCTAACTCGCTAGTAGGTTCGTCTAGGACTATAACGAACGGTTTCATGGCAAGTACTGAGGCTATGGCTACTAATTGCTTCTCTCCTCCGCTCAATTCGTAAGTTGATTTCTTTCTCAAATATTCTATTCCCAATTTTTCTAATACCCAATCTATCCTTTCCCTCATCTCTTCTCTAGATAGCTCTAAATTCTCTAATCCGAAAGCTATCTCCCTATCTACCCTGAGAGTCACTATCTGATTATCAGGGTTCTGGAAAACCAAACCTACTTTCCTAGCGAGTTGCGCCACACTCGCTTCTCTAGTGTCTATCCCATCCACGAGGACCCTTCCCTTCATTTCTCCTCTGTAGAAGTGAGGTATGAGCCCGTTCAGCAACCTAAGCAAAGTCGACTTACCAGAACCGCTTAGACCCGTTATCAGGAGAAAGTCGCCTCTATTAATCTGTAGGTTTATCCCCAGAAGAGCTGGCCTTTCACTGCCCTCGTACTTGAAAGATACATTATCTATTTCTATCACTGGAGGCACATGCGCATACCGTCAAAAAAGATTATAATACCTCTCACTGAAATGCTGCCGAGGGATATTGAATGCCTAGGAGAAGGGCAAGAAGAAAGGGTGTGTCAAAGACTTGGTACCAAGTTTACGCCGTCGATGTATTCCCTGATCAGTGGATAGGTGAAACTCCAGCCAGTGATCCAGAGAAACTTCTTGATAGGAACGTTGAAGTCTCCGTTAGGGATATAACAGGGGACTTTATGCATGAGAAATACAAGCTCTGGTTCCGTATATTTAAAGTGGATGGGAACAAGGCATACGCCAGATTCATCAAGGAAATGCTAAACAGAGATTATATGAGGTCTATAGTCCAGAGGAGGAGCTCTAGGATAGATATCCAGACAGATGGCGTAGCTGGAGATGGTAATGAGATTAGGGTCTTCACCTTGATTGTGACAGCCGTTAGAATAAAGAACAGTCAAAAGCATGCGATTAGAGAGAGGGTTAATGAATACCTAAAGAAAATAATACCAGAGCATACTGTAGAGGATCTAATCAAGTCCTACATATTCGGGGAACCCATACCAATACTCTCTGAAATCCAAAAGGTCGCCTCTAAGGTAGCTCCCGTGAAGTACGTGGAGCTCAGGAAGATGCTATTACTTAAACCATCAGAAACTTCCATCGAGGCACAAACTGCAGAGGTGCAAGAAGAGATTGGAAGTAGCGCTTCTGGCGGCGGGTAAAGGCAAGAGGCTTTTACCCGCTACAGAGACCAGGCCTAAACCCTTACTTCCAATAGCAGGTTCTACCCTCTTTGAATACAACCTACTTGCCGTTCAGGATACATCCACCATATATGCAGTTGTCAGCTATAGGAGAGACCTATTTTCGGAATTATCTAAGAGATACCACTTCTCCCTAGTTGATCAAGGGGATCCCTTAGGCACTGGTCATGCGGCCTTAAAGTTAGAAAACCATGTAAAGGAGAGCTTCCTTCTCATCTACTCCGATATATACCTACCTCCAGGAACAAAGGACCTGATAACTTCCTTGGTAGATAAATATGACCATATAGTAGCGGTATCTCCCGTGGATAAGCCTTGGGAATTCGGCGTCATTGAACTGAAGGACGACTTACTCATGAGGATTGTGGAAAAACCTAATAGAGGAGAGGAACCATCTAATCTGGTAATAGCTGGGGCATTTTACCTTTCTCAGTCGATCTTCGATCACCTTAGAAAGATAGGCTTCTCTCCTAGGGGAGAGATCGAACTTACTGATGCCTTAACTCTCGCGGCTCAAAAGGGGGAAAGAATAGGGATAGTTAAAATTTCACCTTGGATTGATGCAGGGAGGCCATCAGATTTCCTCGAGGCTCAGAAGCTTCTCCTTCAAGATATCATAACGGGACGCAGGAAGAAGCCCGAGAACTTCAAATTAGAAGGTAATGTCCTCATTTCGGAAAGAGCCGAAATAATTAACTCTGAAATCCATGGGCCCCTAGCTATTGGACGATGCGAGGTGATCGGCTCAAGGTTAGGTCCCTACACGTACTTGGAAGATGGCTCCCAAGTGATGGCGTCTAAGGTAAATAATTCCGTAATCATGAATGGAAGCATGGTAGAATCGTCAGAGATTAGGAACTCTCTCATCACCGACCTATCTGAGATATCTAAATCAGAGTTAGCAGATGTAGTTACGGCATCCTCGATAAAGGTGAGAAACTGCCATATTAGTGCCATGAAAGTATGGGGGGACAAGATTTGCTCTACCTAGCGACCACTATCTTCACTATGTCCCTATGGCTTAATACATGATCTAAGGAGATCCTCCTCTTATTTCTCACATCTATCCCATAAAGCGCCTTCCTCGCTATCTCACTATGTATCTTTTCAGCTAAATCCTTAACAGTACCGTTCTCTGGGAGTATTATCGAATCGGGAAGCACGTTGCCATCCTTATCTGACAGCTTTGTCTCATTCTCCACTGGAAAAACGACCTTCATCTTTAACACCTTATAGACTGCTGTTTCGAGGGAATCTTGGACGCCAGTACTGCCGAATTTATCGAGAACTTTCTCCCTTATCGTATCTAGGGCCCTCAGCTGAGCCTTTGTTAGTTTACTCTCATCTATTATCTCGAAATCAGGATCTCCAGGCTCGTACCTGATGAGTCCCGCCTTAGCCGCCTTCCTGAGTATGAGCTCTGCCTCCGCAGATACTGGTACCACAGGTTCATTCAATTCCTCACTTAGCCTGTTAATATTGCTCTCCGCTTCAGGAACGTCTATCTTATTAGCAGCGATCACAAAAGGCTTGCCTCTCTTTAAGATTTCACGAGAAAAACTCAGTAATTGATCTTCATTCCATTCTATAGGAGGTTTCTCTAAGGATAATTCATCGATAACTTCTCTTATAGTCTCTTTCCTTATATCAAGCCCAGATAGTACCTCATACAAGGCAGAATCTATAGAGGCACCTCCAACGATTCTACCCCTTATTTTACTTTTAGCTCTCTCTATTATTGAAGCTATCCAAAGGGCGAATTCCTCTTTAACGATTATTACATCCTCTAAAGGATCATGAGAGGATGGAGGAACTGGATTTCCTTCCTCATCTGTTGAACCGGATGTATCCACTATTATTATATTCACACTTGCTCTTCTAAGGTCGTCAAGAAATTTGTTCCCTAGACCTCTCCCCTTATGGGCTCCTCTGACTAATCCAGCCACATCTAAAAGCTTCACTGGTACATACCTGTACCTACCATTGCACCATCCATACTTCGGCTGACATCTCACCCCAAACTCCGTGCAGACGGACTTGACTCTGATGAACCCAACTCCTTCATTCGGGTTTATCGTGACAAAGGGTCTATTACCTCTCTCAGCTTCTACTAATGTAGCTGCTGAGAAGAAGGTGGTCTTTCCAACGTTGGTCTTTCCCACCAAGCCTATGAGCATCTCAACTATCGGACTATCAAATTTTAAAATCCATTAGGGTCGGGACTTGAATGCAGGGTGTAAACTTGACGGTAGCAGGAAGGTACACTGAGAAGCTCATCTGGAGAAAGCGGGAAGAGGAGGATCTCTCAAGGTTGTGGAGAGATAGACTGATCCGATGGAGGCGAGAGCCTGCAATAGTGAGGGTAGACAGGCCTACTAGGATAGATAGGGCTAGAAGCCTCGGCTATAGGGCAAAGCAAGGTTTTATTATTGCTAGAGTCAGAATAAGGAAAGGAGGAAGAAGAAAGAGCAGACCCAGATCAGGTAGAAAACCAGCAGGTCTTGGTATATTGAAGCTAACTCCTGGAAAGAGCATAAGGCAGATAGCTGAGGAAAGAGCCGCAAGGAAGTTCCCCAACTTGGAGGTACTCAATTCGTACTATGTAGCAGAGGACGGAAAGTATTACTGGTATGAGATAATCCTCGTGGATCCCCATCATCCTGTAGTGAGATCGGACCCTAGGATTAACTGGATCATCAATCCTGCCAATAAAAGGAGGGTATTTAGAGGCCTTACCAGCGCAGGTAAGAAGTCTAGGGGACTTAGGTCCCATAGAGGAATACCTACAATAGTTAAAAGATTTAAAAGGAAGAGAAGACTTGCTAGATTGAGGGTCTGACCTCAATTGCCCGGTATCTTCCCAATTTCCGCTGAGATAACAACCATGGTCTATCCGACAGAGGTGGAAGATAAGGTTAAAAATATAATCTTTTTACTCATAAAAGAAGAGAAAATTGAGATGAAAGAAGAAAAATTCACGAGTTACTATGGATATTCCTTTAAAGTTATAAAAATATCCCTTAATAAGGAGAAAGCTACAACCATTTTAAGATCCATAATATGCAGCCTAAAAGAATATGAATTTCTAGGGTTACTAGAGGATATCGACTCTCACATTGATGGGAGGAATCTATATATCAGGCTAGATAAGCAGGATCTTGCCTCTGGAAGGATCGCTCTTTATGATGGGTCGCCAGGAGGCTATGTAAGGGTTAAGTTTACCTTCCAGAAATCCATCTTAGCTGCCCTAAAAGACGGTCTAGTTGATTTAAGGGGTTATGAATGTATGCAGACATAATTGAACCGAAAAATCCTGAAGACCTGACTTCTATGAGAGAAAAAGCTTTTTCCCTAGGATATGGAATACTTGGGGTTGTGGGGGAGGGACCTGAGTCAGAAGACACATTTAAAGTATCTATTGTGAGAACTGCTGATTTATCTCTCGAAGCAAGGCATATCAAGAGATTTTCCGGTATAATAGCTGTTAAGCCAAATAGTTTAGAAGATGCGAGGAAAGCTACAGCTAGCAAGCTTGTTGATGCTATAATAGCTACATATGATAAAGTAAGGCCCAGTTTTGATTATGTCTGCGCTAAGCAATTAAAACGTAATGAGGGATCCTTGATAATACCAGTTCGCCCACTTCTGAGCTATGTGACACGCAATCCTCAAATTCTTAGAAGTGTGAGGCTTGAATTAAAAATAGCCATAAAAGCCGGTGTTTACCCAATTATTGCATCTTTTGCCTCTAATGTGAACGAAGTAGTCCCACCTAGGGTTCTCACGTCCTTCGGAGAATTCTTCTTCGATTTAAAAAGGGGCCAGGCGAAGATGTATGTGAAAGACTTTCCTAAATATTTGATAAGCCAAGATAGAAGATTAAAGTTAAGAGGAGTAGTCTAAATGAGGTTCAAAATACCTATCAGCATAAAAGAGCGCAGGAGATACATTTGCATTCAAACAAACCTTTCAAAAAATGAACTGACAAGATCCCTTGAGAAAATGGTGAGACAGCTGGCGGGAATTAAAGGTATGGCTTATTACAGGTTCTTGGTAATATCAGCCGGTAAAGATATATATGTGATTAAAACAACAGAACCTTCCATAAAAGCTATTCTTACTGCAGTTATGATGATGATATACGAGGATAATAAAGATATTAATATATTAGGGATATCAGGGACCCTTCGTAAGGCTAAAGGACTTTGTAAACATGATTCATAGGTAGCATGATGCGACAACTAAAAAGATAGGGAAAACTCTATATGTCCTAGCAAGGTTCAATGAATGATCATTGAAGTGGGGTGAACGAATGTTTCCGCAAGTAACAGGATATGATAGAGCGATCACAGTCTTTAGCCCAGATGGGCGCCTTCTTCAAGTAGAGTATGCCCTCTCTGCTACTAAGAGAACTCCCCTCGCTATGGGAATAAAATGTAAGGACGGGGTTGTCCTCTTAGCACTTAGGAAGTATCTATCTCCCCTCGCTATCCCTCCTGAAAAGATATATAAGATAGATGAACACATAGGCGCTATAGCTGCGGGTCTCGTCGGAGACGGGCTCGTCCTTATAGAGAAGGGGAGGGTGGAAGCCCAATACAATAGGCTAATATATGGAGAACCGATTACTGTAAAGAATCTAGCTAAGAAGATAGCTGTTTACAAACAGCAATTTACGCAGTATGCAGGCTTGAGACCTTTCGGGGTGATGATGATACTAGGGGGGATAGATAATGGCCCGGAGCTCTATGTAACTCATCCAGGAGGGGCCTTCTATAATTATGCAGCATTTGCAGTTGGAAAGAATTCCGATAAAGTAAATGAGAGCTTTAAACAGACCTATAAGCCTGATTTGTTGCTCGATGACTGCCTTAAATACTCGATAAAGACGGTCATGGATTTAGAAGAAGGCGAGATAGAGGCCAAATTACTAGAGATAGCTGTAGTTGAACTAAAGACAAAGAAGTACAGGAAATTATCCAAGGAAGAAATATCAAAGTATGTTGAAGAGGCTAAAGGGTGATTTGTTGCCCGAGCCTGTTATCGCGAGAATCTCTCGCGCCGGTAAGAAGTTTGAGATATATGTATATCCTGAGAAGGCCTATAAGTTTAGGGAAGGAAAGAAGGTGGATATTAGGAACATTCTAGCCGTTGAAAATGTATTTACTGACGCTAGAAAGGCTCTGAAAGTATCCTCATCTGACCTTAAGAAGGCCTTCGGGACCACAGATCTCTATGAAATCGCTAAGGTGATATTGAGGGAAGGAGATGTACAATTAACATCAGAATATAGAAAGAAACTACAGGAGGAGAAGGTGAGGTGGATAATCAATTACATACATAAGAACTTCGTAGATCCCCAAACAAACCTACCACATCCTGTATCTAGAATAGAAAAGGCTCTGAAAGAGGCTAGGGTTAAAGTAGATCCACTAAAAGAACCGGAGCAGCAAGTAAAAGACGTTGTTGAACAGCTAAGGAGGATTCTCCCTCTGAAAAGCGGTCAGGTAATAATGTCAATCAAGGTCCCTGCCTCGGTTTGGGCTAAAGCTCGTTCCTTACTAGCAGGTCAAGGTAATATAGTATCTGAGAAATGGTCTGAAGACGGATCTCAGGTCATGTTCAAGGTAGAACTTCCCATAGGCGCTCAGATGCTGGTACTCGATAGAATTGGAGAAATGGGAGGTCAGGCTGAAGTTGAGTGAGGCTGTAATTTTTGTTAAAAATAGGGAGATAGTTGTCCCAGGGCAACCTCTGGCTAAAGGTAAGCTTAATCTTGGTAAGGACGTTTATCGAGATAAGTTTGGTATAATAAGAGCTAAAAAACTTGGCTTAGCCGATGTGAAAGAGGATCGCATATCAGTTGTCCCTCTATCTGGTGTCTATGTACCGAAAGAGGGAGATATTGTAATAGGGATCGTATCCAAAATAACTGGATCGACAATAGTTGTGGACATAAGGTCTCCTTACCAAGGCGCCATTCCCGTACCGAGGGGTAGAGCTATTGAGAGGGTTAACATGAAGAAATATAAGCTAAATCTTGGCGATGTTGTCTTAGCTAAAGTAAAGGCCTTTGATGGATCTTCCTCTCTACTCCTTACAATAGACATGGAGGGATTAGGGAAGCTAGAGGGTGGCTATTTGCTAGAGGTAGCACCAGCCAAGGTACCAAGAGTTATAGGGAAGAGGCAGTCCATGCTGACCATACTCAAGGATAAGACTAGGAGCGACATAATAGTCGGCGATAATGGAAGGATATGGGTGAAAGCTCCCTCTTTAAAGGAGTTATTAGCTTTAGAGAAGGCTCTGCGCAAGATAGAGGCAGAATCTCATGTCTCGGGTCTAAGTGATAGAATATCCTCATTCCTAAGCCAAGAGCTATCGAGCTAGTTGGAGAGGTGTTGATTATGCCCTTATATATTGAGAAGAAACCCGAAGTTTTGATAACCGAGGAAGGTATAAGGACGGATGGTAGGAAACCCCGTGAGCTAAGACCTGTTAGGATGACTGTTGGGATATTGGATAAGGCAGATGGGTCTGCTTTTATTGAATGGGGAGGAAACAGAATATTAGCAGCCGTATTTGGCCCTAGAGAGGTCCATCCTAAGCATCTAGTTCTTCCAGATAAGGCCTTAATAAGAGCTAGATATAACATGGCTCCCTTCTCTACTCCAGAGAGGAAGAGGCCCGGGCCTGATAGAAGGAGTATTGAGCTATCAAAAGTAATAAGGGAAGCACTGAGGCCAGCTATATTCGTTGAGAACTATCCAGGATCAGTAATTGATATATTCATTGAGGTTCTCAGATCCGATGCTGGAACCAGGGTTGCCGGAGTTAATGCTGCTTCCATGGCTCTTGCAAATGCAGGAATAGCTATGAAAGGCTTGGTCGCTGCATGCGCAGTGGGTAGGGTCGGAGATTTCGTGATTTGTGATCCAAATCACGATGAAGACATGTGGGGAGATGCCGATATGCCAATGGCGATGCTCATGGAATCAGAAGAGATAACCCTGCTACAAACAGATGGTCCGATGACGGAAAGTCAGTTTAAGGAGGCCTTGGAACTGGGCAGAAATGCCATTCGATTCCTATACGAAATGCAGAAGGAGGCTTTAAAAAGGCCTTATCAAGTTATTGAGAGATCTGTGAGAGGTGATTGATGGTGCTGGAATCCGAGTTAGTCACTCACAATTTACTGAAAGATTACATAAGGGATTTAGCCTCTAAAGATCAGAGGATAGATGGAAGAGGCTTACATGACTTCAGGCCCATAGAAGTGAGAGATGGGACGTTTACTAAGGCTGAAGGTGAGGCTTGGCTTAAGCTCGGTAATACCCAAGTCTTGGTTGGAGTCAAGGCTGATGTCGGTGAACCATTTCCAGATACTCCAGACAAAGGAGTCCTCATCTCGAACACAGAGTTACTCCCTCTAGCCTCTCCTACATTCGAACCAGGACCTCCTAACGAAAATTCTATAGAGGTCGCTAGAGTCGTGGATAGGGCTATAAGAAGTGCCGATGCAATCGATATGTCATCCTTGGTTATAGTGGAGGGCAAGCTGGTCTACATGATCTTCTTAGATATGTACGTCCTTGACTATGATGGGAATTTGGAAGATGCTCTGACTATAGCTTCCCTTATAGCATTAGCTCGTGCAGAGATACCAGAAGTTGAAGTAAACGAAGACGGAGAGCTTACAATCAAGGAGAGTAAATGGAAATTGAAACTGAAAGACATCCCTATAAACTTCACATTTGTGAAGATAGGAGATAAACTCCTCCTTGATCCAGTCTTGGAGGAGGAGCAAGTTTCTGATGCGGCGATAACTCTAGCAATAGACAAAGAAGGTAGAGTTTGCTCAATTCAAAAGAAGCATGGCAAGTTTACCATGGAAGAGATTATAAAAGCCACCAGCATTGCTCGTAACAAGTGGCCCCAGATTGCAGATAAGATTATGGAGGCGATATGAATGACCAAAGCTCCGAGATCTAAGCTTAGAACTCCTAGATACGGGCTTAAAATTAGGAAGAGAGTTGAATATATTCTTCAGAAATCAAAGAGAACATATAAATGTCCATATTGTGGGGCATTGGCCGTTAGAAGAGTTAGACTCGGTGTTTGGAAATGTGAAAAGTGTGGAAAGGTCTTTACAGGAGGGGCTTGGGAGCCCTTCACAGCGGTAGCTAGGAGCGCAGAACTAGCAAGGGAGAGGGCTTGATTCTCATAACAACAACGAGAAGACCCTCTCAAAGAACACGTTCCTTTGTTAGAGATTTATATCATGTGATCCCAAATGCTATAAGGAGAAATAGGGGGAAAATGTCTTTGGAAGATGTAAATGAAGTTGCTCTCAAGCTTGGGGCAGAGAGAGTCCTTGTGGTTGGTACTAAGAGGGGCAACCCCTCTTCTTTATACTTCTTTAGACCTACACCCATGGCTATGAGGCCTCTGTCTCTAATATACCTTAGAGGAGTTACCCTCAGAAGGGAGATCATTAAGAAGAGAGCTCCCCCACCGAGAGGACTATGTATTTCGTGCGAATCGGAGATGTTACTCGAGTTAGCTAAAGTATTTTCGCTATCTCTGAAGGCGAAGGAAATTGGTTTATCTTCCCTAGAGAACCTTAATAAGTTCGATCAAGAGTGTTCTACATCCCTTCACCTAGCTCCTGAGAAGGAATCGAACGTCTTATCTGCCGCTTCCTTCTTTAGTATAATTCCCTTGACCGAAATAGGTCCGAGGATGCGTATAGGAGGGTTTGAACTATTTGATGGAGGTAGCCTGTAGACTTTTTATAGGATTTGATGAAGAAGAGGAGGCTATCATATTCTATAGATCCCTCGCTCCCGATTTCAAAGAGTTCAATATAAGCGTTCAGGATAAGGTAGTGAGAGTTAAGATCGAAGGTCTCAGACCATCTAAAGCTAGGGCAATATTAAACAGCATATTAAGGATCGCTCAGCTTAATGAAGAGATAAGAAATTTACTGACCTGATATCTTGGGGTACGCAGCGAAAGGTCTCTCAAATAGTGTAACGAGGATACCATTATAGATCAAATAGAATAAGGACTCCGCAATACCTCTTTCCCTCACCCTTCTTATCGATGTGTAAACTACCATTTTAGGAAGAAATCTGAGCTTTCCTCTTTTATAGGCATTCATGGACAGGAGAGCATCCTCTGAAACAACCACGTCCTCTCTAAAACCACCTAATTCTCTCAAAACATCACTTCTATAAGCGGCATTAAATCCTAAGAAATGGGGTCTACCGATCGAAAGTGTAAATCTGACTAGTATATCGTACGATATAATATAAGAAACTAACGAAGTAAACCCACCATCCTCTAAAGGATAAGCAGGACCTGTAACACCTACAATATCATTATTAAAACCTCTCCTAATTGCCTCCGACCATCCTCTAGCAATAACAGTATCTGCATCTACAAAGGCGATAATGTCCCCCCTAGCCATCTTAATACCAGCATTTCTAGCCTTTGCGGGGGAATCGTAGATAGTCGAGCTTTTGACCACATCGGCATACCTCTTAGCGATGCTTACTGTAGAATCCTCACTTCCGCCGTCAATTACTATTATCTCATCTACCCCATCATTCCTTAATGCCTTTAGGGATCTCTCAATATACCTACCTTCGTTGTAGGAGGGCATGACCACGGAGATCATCATTAGAAGACACCTATAATCAGCGCTATTATAGCGGTCAAGCCGGTGGAGAAAAGGTTAACAGTATGGTTATTTAGCCAAGCCATACCAGATACCATATAAGGAGAGTCCTCATAGCATAAAGTAGGATCCTCAACTATTCTATCGCCAGATTTACATCTATATCTGACTTGTAATACTCCCAAGTAGCTATCTATGATGCTGCAGAAGAATCCCAATATGGAAGCGGTTAGGAATCCGTGAAAGTCTACCATAGAGATAGATAAAGCCTCTAATGGTATTATGAAGGATCCTAATAAACTAGCTAATGTTCCTAATGGAGAAACGGCACCTGAAGTTCCAGGAGGAACTTCTTTTAAGTTGTGTATCATTACAGGAGGCCTCCTGCTGAGTACGCCTATCTCGCTTCCTAACGTATCGGAGAGGGCTCCTGAAAGAGAAGAGAGAAAAGCTATAATAGCCGGTTCCCACATGGAAACTGAATAAGACGCTAAGGCAAGTGTAGGGAAAAATAGATTGGCAAAGACATTTTTCCATGTCCTGGCGCCACCTTTTAGCTCGGCAGCTCCTATATACTCCTTGGTCTTGTACTTATACTTGGTAAATATTGAGCCCAATAAGAAAAATGTCACCAGCATGAGTCCGGCAGGAAATCCCCCAGCTATAACAAATATTGTACCAATAAGCAGCCCTGTTATAAATCCAGCTAGGTCTACGGATTTATGGAAATACCCAATCCATCCAACTGACACGATGAGAACAAATCCAGCGATAGTGCTGACTGTACTTATCTCTCCCACCATTTTCATTCAAACCTTAAGTTGGATAATCGTTTAAAAATGAGGATAGTGGATAATTATGGGTCATATTGGGGCCGTAGTCTAGCTAGGTAGGATGCCAGCCTGGGGCGCTGGTGGTCCCGGGTTCAAATCCCGGCGGCCCCACATCTGCTATTTAGTTCTCAGGTAGCCCTTCTACCAATCTATCTGACAAAACCTTAATTATCCTGACAGTTAGGATATCTCCTACCCTGAAGCGCTTTCTCGCCTTTATCCTGACAACCGGACCTCCTTTAACTGGATAAGCATAGATACTTCCTCTTCTATACGATGGAGCAATTATAACGGCTATTCTTCTTCCTAACAGTTCTCTTTTTCTCATTTTGTTCAGATCTATAGCAGTTCTAGCGATCTCCCTAGAGTAGTTATCTACCTTAACTCTATAACCAGAAAAGGCAGTTCCAGGTAACGGCCTGAACTTATAAACTGTTATTTTTTCTGATCCTAGCCTAAATGCTTCATACATAACCTTGATTGTATTTTTAGCTGTACTTCTCGTTTGCCCTGGTAAGCTATGTATGAAATAGGCGTAAGGTCTCAAGCCAGCCTCCTTAAGCAGTTTTATTGCCTTTAATGAATCCTCTGGCCTACAAGGTCTTCCTATTACTTCCGCATGACTAGGATCTCCCGTTTCGACGCCAATGTGTATTGGAGAGCCTCTAAGATACTTTCCTAATAAGCGAGCCACTTCCTCATCCACTAAGCAGGGCTTTACGTTTTCAGCTTCAAAGAAGACATTATGCTCATCCGATATAGATTTAACTCCTTCTAGTAAGCTTTTTAGGGCTTTTATATTGGGCCCCGGTATGGAAGGATGCGTCAAAGGACCATCTACAAGGTATTCTCTACCATACTCTAGGAAGTCAGCTCCACTCAGTACTACCCTCCTAACCCCCAATCTAACGAGGGCTCTTATCTCACTAAGTATATCATCTACATCTCTGGACTTAGGTGTGCCGTAAAGATATGGGATAGAACAGTATCCGCATCCAGGAGGAATGTTCTGAGGGCATATAAGCCTCTTCCTAAGATCTTGCTTGTAGCAAGCCTGACAAACTTTGCATATATCTAGTGAAGCTCCTATCTTGGGCCTATTAAAATTAGAGCAACTTCTTACTACTTCTACATAGACCCTAGCGCTCTTGTAGTGAGGAATTGTGTTATAAAATCTAATTGCTTCAGTTGAAGGTCTAAATCTACGCATATCTTGGGATTTCAAGTAAGAGATTTTAGTTAGCTTACCACCGGGAAATATCAAGTTCGGTATTCCTTCTAAGCTGTCTGGAATAAAACCAGAGGATAATCCTTTCTTTAAGAGCATCTCGAGAGCCAGCTCTCCTTCTCCCCATACCCCAAGATCGAAATTCAGCTTACCTACTACACTCAATTCGGATGTTATGGGGCCACCTAGGATCTTAGGTCCTTTAAACATCATAACAGCCTTATTTACTGCCGGCTCATCCATGCTCATTGCGCTGACAAGGAGGACATCGAATCCTCTCCACTTGGATCTTAGATAATCTTCTATCCTCATTATCTTATAAGGGACATTAAACATCTCCAGTAATCCGGCAATAGCTCTAGGACCGGCTCCTATCACATCTAAAGATGAAAGCCTTTTTCCCTCACCGGCAGCCAGCGCATCTAATATTAGGAACATCCACAGTTACTTGATTCATATGGTTTCTAAACGGTACCTATCTGAAGATCACGATAAGTTGTTACATGATGTATACCTTAAGAGCGAATACAGGAAAAAAATAATGGAAGTAAAGGGAAAATTGATTAAGAATATATCAGATATAGGCGATAAGAAGATAATTGCAGTTGGAGATAAGGTAACAGCGTCTCTCATTAACATGGGAAAGCCTCCAAACATAGCTGTAATAGATTTGAGGGAGAAAAGGGAGGATAACTGCTCAACTGTCCGACTTTTAAATGGATATGTGATTTTAACTTCTAAGAATCCTCCGGGGACCATAACTTCGAGCTCATGGGATACGATACATCTGGCTATTCGTATGGCTCAAGTAGGATTCAAAGTGGCTATAATCGTCGAGGGAGAGGAAGATCTTCTTGGATTCCCCTCAGTTATATTGGCGCCAAATGGATGGCTTATGGTGTACGGACAGCCGAATCTAGGAATGATCTCAGTGGATGTAGATTCTTCTGTTAAGGAGGAGGCTATTAGTCTCCTTCTTGAAGCCTTTCTTCCGATCTAGGTTTAACATGTCTCCTTACAGCAATGAAGGGATGGTCTGGATGAAACTCCCCGTATTCCATCCCCGATAGCAAGGCCCTACCTGTACCTAGGAGCTCATCTTTATCATTTACTATAAGCACTTCGCTCCTAGGTCTGATTGAAGGATCTGCTGACTTAACGAATTTCACAAAGACAGTGGTTCCCCTAGCTACCGTTTCCGCGAATCTCTCTTTTATCACAACCCTAGCAGTTGGTGATGGTAAGATCTTAAGCATGAGCATGGCTCCACTTAAACTAGGTATGAACATACCATCACTAGATCTGATATAGCCGATGGTCATCCCCTCTATTAGAACCTCCCTAGGCATACCCGTCCTCTTAGATCTTCTGATTGAGGCACCCTTACCAAGTTTGGCTAAAGAAGGATGATATTGATATGCTAGCAAGGACGAAACTATCTCCTCATCGGTAGGCTCATCACCGATTTCCCCTTCATAAGGATATACAGTTTGACCAAAGGGATATGTGTACTTCAATCCAATGGGAACTGCTCCATATAATGCTCTCCTAAAATTGCGCTTAGATTTAATGGTCTTCAATCTCCCTCTAGCTCTGATGATCTCGGGTCTAAAGAATGTTTCTGGACCGGAGTATTGTATACCAGATATTTTTGAAAAAGGCTCTCTCATCTCCAATAAATCCGAGTAGTCCTTAAATACATGCTCAAGTGCTTTATAGAGCTGGGGATGAAATCTAGACCTCTCCTGAACTAACTCCCATAGCCACTCACCCCTTATTGCTTCACGAACCTTTCTTATCTCACTTAAAGAAACATAGAGGTTATGTTTTGCTATCAGCGATTTTCTTTTATCCTTCGGAAGCTCTTTGACCTCCTTTGGCGTATAACTAGAACAAACAGGGCATGTACAAGGGAATTCCTCTATCTCGTCCAAGGATAGTGTACCGTGAGGCGTCATATATCTATCTTGCTCTGCGTATAAAGCGTATGCAGCAGAATCGAAGGAGTCGGCTCCAATAGCAGCAAAGAAAGCAAAAGTCGAAGGATGACCTATACCCCAGAAATGAAATGGCTTTCCAGAACTCAGTATAGATCTTATTAGAAGGAAATGATCTGCCTGTAGGGAAAAATCATATCTCTCCAAAGCAACTTTAAGGGAACCAACACCATTATAATCGAATCCTAGATCCCTTATCTTTCTAGCACTATACTCGACCAAATCCCTATAAATTGAACCTTGAGGAGTCCCAACCCATAGAGTCCCTTCTAATTCATCCCTCATATTAGCCCATTGCTCAGCATTCTTCAGAGTTATGAAAACACCTTGCTCTGCATTCCTCCTCTTAATCTCGGAAGACATTGGGACATCTAAGATGGATCCTATATCCGATCCTATCCTATGCTGGAACCTGACGATCTCTTCGTTGCTTACCTCGATACCACCATACCTGTATATCTGGTAGGCGCCTGAGTCTGTCATTACAATACCATCAAAACCTAAAAGCGAATGAATGCCCCTCTCAAGGGCTTTCGTTCTCATGTCTTGAGATTTGAAGATGATATAGGAATTTGTGATAAGTGAATTTATGCCGATCTCCTTCATTTCTCTTGGTTTAACTACTGGTTTATTTGGGTTATAGACCGGGAAGAATTCGGGTAAAGTTAATGTACCGGACTTCGTTCTTAGATCAGATAATCTCGCTGATGCATCATGTTTCCTCACTCTAAATGTAAGATCCATTTTTAACAGCCTCAGAAGAAATAAAATAATAAATAAAAAGGAAAGGCTAGAATGGTCAGGCTAATCCATTTCCTGACGTTCTAAGTGTGTTCCGGCCCTTGGGGGTAATAAAGACCCTCTCCCCCCTAAACCTCCTCCTCCTAGTAATTAGACCCTTATTAGAGAGGTACTTTAGAACGAATTCCCTCGCAACCCTGTCAGGAATTAGTTCAGAAGCAACAACACCGTCATTGCCTGCCTTTTCAAGTTTCCGTAATATCCTTAGGTGCGCATCCATCAGAACCCTCAATTTATTCACCTTTCGCCGTCATCCGGCAAAGCCGGAGGGATGACGACGTGGGAGGCTCAGCTGAGCCTCCCAACTAGGTGTATGATCTTTTTTGGCTATAAAACTTTACCTATATGGCTTACCACTCTACGCTTTATTCCGTCAATTGACTAATTTTAGGGATTAGAGAAAATACTGAAATAGGACCCACATTAGGTAATCCGGTGCGAACCATGGAATGGGATGTGATAATAGTTGGCGGTGGACCTGCAGGTCTATCTGCAGCTAAATACTCCGCCAAACTAGGATTGAAAACACTCCTATTTGAAGCTTACTCTGATATAAAGGCATGGAAGCCTTGTGGAGAAGGGGTAAGCAAGGAAACGTTCGAAACTGCTGGAATAGAACCAAAACCAGGAATCGTAGCTAACGAATTGAACATGAGAGTTTATTCGCCTTCGGGTAAATATGTCGAGATACCCCTTCATGGATTCGCGATAAACAAGGATCTATTCCTACAGGAAATGGCTAAAGAATCTCTTAAGGCAGGTGCCGAGTTTAAGATAGCAGAGCGAGTTAATAGTGTAGTGAAAGAAGGAGATAAGGTCGTTGGTATCAGAACTGCTAGAGGAGAGGTATTTAAGGCTAAAGTTACAATAGGTGCTGATGGTTACAATTCCGTTATTGCTAAAACATCTGGTCTGAATAACAGCTCTGAGCTAATACCTGTCTATCAATACAAGATGGTAGGAGTAGAACTAGACTCCTATAAGACGGGTCACATATATGTAGGATCGATGGCTCCCGGAGGGTATGCTTGGATCTTCCCCAAAGGTGATGATATAGCTAACGTTGGTATAGGTGTGAGAACAGGACCACCTAAGGTTTATTTAGATAAATTTATTAAAGAAAGACCTAATATATTTAAAAAAGCTAAAATAATGGGAGTAGGGGGTGCAGCAGTGCCTATAGGAGGAATTGCAAAGGAATACATAGGGAACGGAGTTATCTTGCTTGGGGATGCTGCTGGTATGGTAATTCCCTTCACAGGCGCTGGTATTCATTCTTCCATAGCTGCTGGTAAAGCAGCGAGTAAGATAATAAAAGAAGCTATAGAGAAAGGAGATACTTCAGCAGAGACTCTCAATTTCTTTAACAGGGAATATGAACCTTGGCTAAAGAGAATAAAGGATAGCTTGAGGGCTATGAGAGTATTTGAGAAGCTTGGAGATAGTGATCTCGATCAACTAGCAGACATCCTGAGTTACGAGGACATTATAAACCTAGCTAATGGAATTAACCTTAAAGACGTGGCAATGAAGCTAATGAGATATCCCTCACTTGCTGTAAAGATAGCGAAAGCACTTCTATAGGAGGGATACTATTTTGCCTATAAAGGAGGGGGATATAGCCCTCCTGATTATTTATAGCAAGAAGGGAAGACCGAAGAAGTTTCTCATCAAGATAGAAAGGAAAAAGGTGTTACATACACATAAAGGCGCTATAGATATTGGCTCGTTAATAGGGAAAGACTGGGGTATAGTTACTAAGACTGCTAAGGGGACTCCCGTAGAGGTTCATAGGCCCACCCTAGCTGATATAGTGGAAAAGCTCGGTAGATCTACCCAGATAATATATCCAAAAGATTCAGGCTTTATCTTACTTAAATCTGGAATAAAGCCAGGAGATAAGGTCGTTGAAATAGGCACTGGCTCTGGGGCACTCACTCTAGTACTAGCAACGTTCTTAGGGCCTGAAGGGAAAATCTATAGCTATGATATAAGGGAAAAATCACTTAAGATGGCTGAACGAAATCTAAGTATGCTTGGGCTCTCTAATGTTGAGCTGAGGTTGAAAGATGCTAAGGAAGGAATAGACGAAAGTGATCTAGATGCTGTATTCATGGATATACCTGACCCTTGGGAGCTACTTCCTCTTATATACCCTAAATTAAAGCCAAATGGGATCTTTATATCTTTTGTGCCTTCCTGTGAGCAAATAAGCAAGGTAGCCTTAGCTGCTAAAGAAACCGGATTTAGCCTTATCGAAATACATGAGATATTAGATAGAGAATTTGAGTGTAACGAAAAGAGAACAAGACCCTATCCAAGGATGATAGGGCATACTGGCTTCATAATAATTGGCAGGAAAATCAAGAGTTCCTCCTAACGGCTTTAAAGACAACTTCATATTCACCAGGTTCTATTTCAGCTATTGAGGCATCTTCCAACATAGTTTTCCCTAAATCGATTACCCACTCCCCGGGTGATACCTGCCTCAAAAAAGCCTCCCTAATTAGACTTTCATGAGATTCAAGTAGATAATCGTTATCTTTACCTCTCCTTTCCTTTGATGGCTCCTTTTCCCTTAAAACTAAGAATTCTAGATCTTTAGAGCCACATAATGGACAAGAATCTATCAGAGGATCGTCTGAGCCTTCTAAATCCTTAACATATCCACAGGACTTACAGACTAAGAGGACCTTCAGCAAAGCTTCCCACCTGATAGTAGAATCCCATTACCATGCTTACGCAATCTAATGCGCCCGTCATGTATGAGAAAGAGATCCTTCTTTAGGATCTTCTCTACCTCAAATCCAGAAGATTCCCCTTCATGTCTAGATAGTAGACTCTCCATCGCTGAAATTACTGCCTCAGGATCGATGGATCTTGTTATTATTACATTACCATCCTCTAAAAAATTGATAACTTCTTGAACATTTTTCTTAGAGAACTCCTCTAGAAACAGGATGGTCAACTGGCAGCCACCTCTATTATAGCGTCATACAACTTTTCCATGTTGTCCCCCCTTAAAGCAGATATCGGAACAACCTTATCTTCAATAAAGGCTTTCTCAACTCTTAACGGCTTGGAATACGGTAAATCTATCTTATTTGCAACTACTATATATGGAACATCTCTAGCCTTCAAGTTTCCTGCTATGACCCAATTAACCTGAGATGTAGGATCTTTGGTCGAATCTAATACAATGAGGGCTACATCAACGCGTTCCATCGATTTTATTGCCTCTATAACTCCTCTAGCTGCTTCTGCTGCCCTCTCCAAGGCCTCCTCCTTCTTAAAACCGTATCTGAGGAAACTTCTATACGTAATCCTTGTAGCGATTCCTGGTGTATCTATAACGTCCATTATGAGAGAAGAACCATTCTTAAGCTTTAAGGAGACATTCTCCATAATACTAACAGATCTTGTCTCGTGAGGTACTCTACTTACAGATCCTAGCTTCTCTCCCACGAAATCCATGCATATCCGGTTAGCTAGCGTAGTCTTGCCCGAATTAACGGGACCATATATTCCTAATACTATCTTCTTTTTCTTCTTGAATAGCTTGGAGAATATTCTAGAGAGGAAACTGTTACCTTGATGGGGATAGACCAACTTAGCTAGCATTTTCCCGTTTAAAAGGGGATTTCATCGATATAAAGGAAGATAACTAAATGTATTACATGATAAATACCCTGTTATAACTAGCTCAATGTAATACGTTCTCCCAATTTTGGTATGTAAGTTCGGATACCTCTCTTCTCGAGTTTTCTCCTTAGTTGTATCATCTTATCGTATTCTCCATGCACTAGCATGACCTCCTTAAGCCCTTTTCCCCAAAGCTTTGATATGAAATTAATTAAATTTGGCTGGTCGGCATGAGCAGAGAAGTCAGCAAATTTTACATCGGCATCTATATGTATAGAAGAGCCGTCCGGTAGTTGTAAATCTCTCACTCCATCTAATAATAACCGCCCTCTAGTACCTCTGACCTGATACCCTGTTAAGTATATCAAATTGCCTCTTTTTGTGCCATAATGCTTGAGATATGTCAAGACAGGTCCTCCCTGAAGCATACCAGATGTTGTGATAACTATAAAGGGTTCACTCAGCTCTAGGAGCTCATCTCTATTTCTTACCTCCTCTATAGCCCTATGATCAAATAGGCCCCTCTTACTCTCTCTAATCCTCCTTTGGAGTTCTGGTCTTAACCAAGACCAGTACATAGAATAAAATTTGGAAACTTCTCTTATCATACCGTCTACGAAGATCGGCACCTCTTGAAGAAAACCCGACTCTATATAATGGATCAATGTAAGTAAAACCTCCTGGGATCTTCCTAGCGCGAACGCTGGCACTATTACTACACCACCCGATCCCAAGACTTTCTCTACATCTTCAACGAATTTTCTCTCTACCTTCTTTCTAGAAGGATGTATATCCTCATCACCTCCGTATGTGCTCTCTATTATCAGATAGTCGACTTCTGGAAGGTTCATATCAGCTCCCCTTAGCGTCCTTGTATTTGTAGTGTTCAGATCTCCCGTATATAGCACGGATACACCCTTGGGAGACTTCAAATATATCATAGCCGAGCCAAGAACGTGGCCAGCATTAAAGGGAATTAACTTCCATCCATCGATAGGCTCCATGGCCAACCCAAATCTAATGGACTTCTCCTTCCTCCTCAGTAGAGTTATATCGCTAGCATTATAAGGCTTAGCTTCATCTTCAGATACTAAATTTAAGTAATCTCTGAGCAGTATTTCCGAGATATCAACAGTAGGCGGTGTAGCAAATAAATCGCAATCCCATTTAGACAAAATCGCTGGCGCATATCCAGAATGATCTAAGTGGGCATGAGTGAGGATTAAAGCGGAAATTTCTCCCTCAGGATCTATAGGACACCTCTCTCTACCTTTACCTCCTAGATTAACCCCCGAGTCTAGGATTATCGAGCCACTATCATCCGATATCTCAATGCTGGATCTACCCACTCCTCTAGCTCCTCCTAAGAAGCTTACCTTCACGTCAGCCATAGCTGCGTGCCTCCTTCAGGAACTCTCTAGCTCTGTAGAACTCTTCCCTAGCAAGATCTTCTCCTACTCCTATGTAGCTGGACGGATCCAAAAGGTCCTTTAGCTCATTAGGTGACAGTACATTTCTAACAGATTTGTCTTCTATGGCAATTTCAAATATGCTTTTCCCTGTAGAATAGGATCTCATAGATAATTTTCTTACAATTTCGTGGGCGGTTTGCCTACCTACCCCCTTCTTTACAAGGGCTATCATTAGCCTCTCGCTCAAGGTTAGATCCCTGTATCTCTCTAAATTTTCCTTTATTCTATCTCTATTTATTCTTAAATTCTCTATAACATCTGATAATGTAACAATCTGTTCCTCTAGAAGGAGAAAGGCCTCAGGTAGGAAGCATCTCTCTGCTGAACTATTGGTTAAATCTCGCTCATGCTCGAGAACTATGTTTTCGAGTGCCGCTACGACGAGAGACCTCATTATTCTAGCCAAGCCACATACCTTCTCACTTTTTATAGGATTTCTCTTATGGGGCATAGTGCTAGATCCAACCTGGCTGGTCTCTTCAAAGTACTCTTCTAATTCTCCTATCTCTGTTCTGTGGAGATTTCTTATTTCATTACCTATATTATCTAGAGCTGATGAATAGAGGGACATCGTAGATATTAGGTAAGCTAATCTATCTCTAGGGACAATCTGAGTTGATATTTCCGCTTGCTTCAATCCTAATTCCTTTAAAACCTCTTGTTGTAACATTATGGGATTATCGACGCCAAGTTCGACAAGAGCAGCCATAGTTCCAACTGCTCCACTGATCTTGCCCACGGAAGCATCTTCTAAGGCAAGAAGCATCCTCTCTGCAGATCTCCTAACTAAATAAGACCAGAGGGCAAACTTTAAGGAGAGAGGTATTGGATCAGCAATCACACCATGTGTTCTTCCTAGGGCAGTAATGCCTACAGCTTCCTCCCCTCTACTAATTATGGCATTAAGAAGACGGATAGATCTCTTCATAATTAGGCGACCAGCCATTTTTATTTGGAGAGCCATTGCGGTATCTAGGATATCGTTCGAGGTAACTCCCAGATGAACATATCCTCCATAAGTACCCGATTTTCTAGCTAGAACTTTCACAAGAGCCATCGTTTCATGCTTTGTTTTTTCTTCTTCTTCCTTAACTTCCCTGTATGTAATCTCATTAGAAGCCCTCTCGATAGCATCGGCAGCTTCTTGCGGTATTATATGGTACTTCGCTTGAACTTTAGCAAGGGCAGCCTCCACTCTAGCCATTAGGCGTATCTTATTTTCCGGTTCGAATATCTTTCTCATCTCCATAGAGCCATATCTATAATCAATTGGATGTACTTGCATGATAGACAGACCTCGCCTGGTCGATCAACTCCTTAGATAACTTCTTCCCAATTCCGGGAAGCTTCTCCAGATCTTCTGAGGTGGATAAAGCTATATCTTTAACGGTTCTATATCCTCTATCATACAGTATTTTAGCTCTAATTCTACCAATCCCCTTAAGCGATACGAGGGGAAGTAACTCCTCTGGTACACCATATCTCATTCTCATGGATATTTTCCTTAACCAATCAGATATCTTATGTTTACCGAGAAGCCTGACTATCTCAGAATACGCATAGCAGAGCCAGGTAGCTGTTTCTGATAGCCCTCTCAGATCGCCAGGTTCTACTCCTAATTTCTCCTCTATTTCCCCTTCACTAACTCCAGAGATCCACATATTAAGGGAGAGAGCAGCTTTAGTCACTTGGAGAAGCTCAGGAAGAGATGATATGGGGGCCTCTTCTAGGGGGATAAGCATTTCTATCTCTTCTGCTGCCTCTTCAAGTATAGATCGCCTTCCCCTCAGCATTGATACTCTGGGCATGTCGGGCAACATGGCAATCAATTGCAATACAGGGAGGTCTAATGCCTCTGAGCGATTGAATCTTCTTTCCAGCTCATCCACCGATTGAATCATAATATATGCGGAAGATGGATCCACATAAAGCTCAGATACTCTTTTGCCTATAGAAGTAGCCCTATACCCGGCTCTGTCTTCGATAAGGAAGCCTTCCTCCTCTAGAGAAGAGAGGACATATGGAAGAGATCTCTCTAAAATTCTTCTCCCCCCCTGTACAAATAGAAGCGTCTTCTGAAATATTTTATATAGATCGTCCTTACCCATGTATCCTTGAGATGAGATCAGGGCCAATACATGGTTTCTCAATTGGGATATGTCGTAAAGAGAAGAAGAGATAGGTTCCGGTTCTGAAGAGAGATACCTCTTAAATACCATGTTAACATCTCTTTCGCTATTTACAATTATGAACGCTTCTCCATACCTATCATATCTAGGCCTACCTGCCCGGCCTGCCATCTGCCAAAATTCCATAACAGAGATAGGGACAATCCTCCCAACGGTTCTGTCATATCTCATGTAGGAGCTTATAATGACCGTTCTAGCTGGTAGGTTAACGCCGGCTGCTAAGGTAGGTGTAGCGGTTATTATCCTCAAATCCCCTCTCTTGAATGAGCTCTCTATAACCTTACGTAGCTCAAATGGGAGACCTGCATGGTGAAATGCGACTCCTCTTCTTATAACAGATGCGAGTCTATCAATTAACTTAGAGGAGGAATAAGCAGATAGCTTTAAAACATCCACAAGATCTTCAAGTTCTCTTCCCTTTAAATTAAGCTTCTTAGCTAGCTTCTCAGCCCATGAAACAGCATCTGCCCTCCTATTATAGAAAACTATAACCTGTCCTCCCGACCTCAAGCTTCTCTCCACTAAGGGAAGAACCCCTCTGCCTGAAAGAGGTTCTGTTGTTCCATCCCGATATATAAGCGTCCCATCGAAAAACATACCCGCTCTTAAGGGAACCGGTCGCCAATCTACCCGTATGGGCTTAGCATCTAACCATTTAGATATCTCGTCCAAGTTAGTTATGGTAGCACTTAGAGCTACTCTCCTAGCGTATTTATTATTATACAAGAACTTAGAAACGGCCATCTCTAATGTAGGGCCTCTGTGAGGATCACCCACATAGTGGACCTCATCTAATACTAGTAAAGAGATCTCGGATAACCAAGAGGATCTATGTCTCTGGACGGAGTCAAACTTCTCATAGGTCATGATGACTAGATCATATTCTCTCAATGGCTCCTCCGAGGAATCGTAATCTCCGATAGATATTCTAACCTTCCATTCATCGAATATATGGGAAAACTCCTCATATTTTTCGTAGGCTAAGGATCTTAAGGGAGCTAGATAGAGAACTTTCCCTCCATTTTCTAGTTCCTCATTCATTATCATCTCGGCAGCGAGAGTTTTACCTGACGCTGTAGGTGCCGCTAGGACGAAGCTTCCCTTCTCAAGGAGTCCCTGTTCTATTATAACTCGTTGAGTTGGATAAAGACTATTTACACCAGCTCTTTTCAATAGGACATCTAAATTCATTGTTTCATCCTTCTAATAGCCTTATCTTGCCACCAGGAGGGAATATTATCAAGCCATCCTCATTCAGTTTTCTAAGTATGTCCTCTATTACATATTCCTTATGCTCCAAATGCAACTTCTCCGCAGCTTTCTTTACCACTACCTCACGATCTATAATGCCATCCTCGGATTCTGATGCTAAATCTCTTATTATCTGATAGACAATCTCTCTTCTCTTTACAGCCGGAAAAGATACACCTGTCATTAATCCGGTAATATCCAGCATCCCTGAAACCACATCATAACTAGCGCCCTCAAGCATTATCTTAACTAACTGGATTGCCCTCTCTGCGTCCTCTTCGGTGACCTCCTTTCTGAGATACATCCTCGCTCTTGCCTCACTTAATCTTATTAGGGCCTCTAATTGTCTCGGAGTTATTGCTATGGTCTCAAACATGGGCTCCCTCTCGTCTTCGCTACCCATGCCCGATTTCCTCATCTCAACATAAAATTCCTTAATTTTCCTTGCGGCTCCTTCCGTGAGGACAGGATCTATGTTCTGCCTCGCATAAGCGATATACTTCTTTAGCAAGGAAGGATCTATTGGGGGCTTTGCCTCAGGGTTTCTCCCCATCCTAGTGACTAAAATATGCTCTGCTACCATATTATCAGCTTCTGGCCTTGGTCTATCCTTCATTATGAAAACTAAGTCAAACCTAGATAGGATCGTTGGAGGTAGATTTATGTTCTCTGCTATCGATACGTAATCATCATACCTACCCTTTTTTGGATTGGCCGCAGCTATTATCGTAGTCCTTGCATTTAAAGTAGCGACTATACCAGCCTTAGCTATAGATATGGTCTGCTGTTCCATGGCTTCGTGTATTGACCTTCTATCATCCTCATTCATCTTATCAAACTCGTCTATACACGCTACGCCTCTATCCGCTAGCACCAGTGCCCCTGCCTCAAGAGTCCACCCACCAGTCGTAGAATCCCTTACAACTGCTGCTGTCAGACCAGCAGCAGTTGATCCCTTACCAGTTGTATATAGGCCCCGTGGAGCCAACTGCGAGGTATATTTCAATAGCTGGCTCTTAGCTACACCTGGATCTCCGACCATGAGTATGTTTATCTCACCCCTGACCTTGGAACCATCTGGTAGGAACTTAGTGCTTCCTCCGAAGAGGGCATAAGCTATTGCCCTCTTAACTTCTATCCAGCCGAATATGGATGGGGCAATGGACTTAACTATGAGATCCTCTAACTCGCCTTTTGAGGATAGCTTCCATATTTTTTCTTCATCCTCCGGTGTTATTTCAAGTCTCTCATACACCCTGTTCGGAACATCTACGTGGATCACCTCTAGATATCTCCTATAAATTGGTCCTTCACTCCCTCTTTCCTCTCTCTTAGCTGGCCTTATTCTTATTATACCCGTAATCTTCACTCTATCTCCCGGCTTTACTTCATCTACTAGGTCATCTAGTAATATTCCATCTATATGCTCAGGCATCATACCTGGGGGAAGGTCTTCAGGCCTCTCTTGGATTCTCACTGATCTCCAGCGCACAAATTCACTTAATTCGTGATCAAATTTCATTGGAGAATTACATTCAGGACACCTTTCTGGAGGTCTGAATCTTCCACCTATTATGTCAACGCTCTCTATCCTACCACATTCAGGATTTGTACAGACGAAAACAGCTTTAACCAACTTATCGTATATAGCGGAGACTCTAGTTATTATACCCCCTATTTCAACGAGTCGACCTATTGAGAACTTAGTTACGTCCCTCAGAGAAGTCTTTGTTGGTATATTGTAGAACCTGAGGTGAAATCTACCCTCGCTATATACCCTTAGCCTATCTTCTCTGATAAGATCTCCCAATAGATCATTAACTAGATCCTTTAGGGCAAGGGAGCCTGCCTTCATGTGAATCGATGGATGTATTATTATATCCTCTGCTATCTCCCTGAATTCAGGATTAAAATTGTATATATGCTCCCAGTTTATGTTCAACGAGTTTCTCTGATCTTCTATCATTTGTCCTAGAGATTTTCTGTAAATAGGTTCTCCAGAGTCATCAACATAGAACTGTATGAATTCCTTATACCTCTCTGAAAGCTCATCTAAGTCCAATAGAGGCGCTCTCTCAGCCATTACCCTCATCCCTTATCTCTAGAAAGGCATTCATCCACTCATCTAGCACTAGCTTTAGTGCGTTATAAAGGATGAGCTCTTCTAAAAGTAAATTTTTTGGAGATTTGTTCGTTTTCAGGGCGAGAGAGGTCCTAATGTAGTTCAATATCTTACTTATCCTCCTGTTTATTAAGGCTAGGGAATCCCTCCTAATTAGGGAATCTTCCGGTGTCGACTTTAAAATTTCTCTAATTAGGGAGTATGTATGAGGAGGGAGCTCCAAGGGGGTTATTGAAACTCTTTCCTTGTAATAAAGCTCACTAATAACCTTTGGATTTTCATCTTTCTTAGATACGAATCCCTCTCTCTCTAATTCATCTGCTAACCACTTAGGTACCTCTGCTTCAACTCCTTTAAATAATCTTATATCGATTCTCTCTAAATCTATATCTCTTTTAGGTATTACCTTGACATAATGAAGTTTCTCTAACGTTCTAGCCATTCTTCTAGATATCAATATAAACACCTTAAGTAAGGGAAAGCATGTTAAATAAGGTCAACTGTCGGATTCATGCGATGCTAGTGAAAGGCTCTCCGGTAAACAGGGTATCGTTAATATATAATAGTAGTAAGCAAAAGACCCTGAAGCTAGCTGAAGCTATCGAAAAAAGCCTAATTTCCGCTGGTATAACTATAGTGGATCATAGCTCTGCACCTGATATGGTTATAGTAATAGGAGGTGATGGTACCCTACTCAGGGCATTCCATCAAATACAAGGGAAAGTTCCACTACTGGGTGTGAAGGATGGGACTTATGGCACGTTATTGGAGGTAGATCCAGATGAAATAGAGTATTTATCTGATATACTGAAGAAGGGAATGTACTGGCTTGAACAGGCGAGCACAATAGAGACTGTGGGGAAACCTAGGCTTATAGCTCTAAACGAGTTCCTTATAAGGAGTGGAAAGATAGGAAAATCATCCAAACTTGGAATAGCTGTCGATTCCGTTCCTACGGGTGAGTGCATCTGTGACGGAGTTATAGTATCCACTCCAACCGGATCATTAGCATATTCCCTTGCAGCAGGAGGTCCTCTACTGGACCCAAGATCTAGTGACATGATTGTATCTTATGTAGCCCCTTGGCCTCCAAGCCTTACTTTGGCAGTAAAGTCCTTTGTCATTCCCTTAAATTCTAAGGTAGAGATCTGGTCATCAGAACCTTATATTTATGTGATAGCCGATGGCATGTCCCCTGTTAGGATTTCTCCCCCCATCAAAGTCACTGGTTCTAATACTAAGGCAATATTAGTGAGGTTATCTCCAAACCCTGCCGATTTTTACAAGAGAATTGCTAAGAGGATGGTACCAAGGAGGCTCACAGGTATAATGGATTACCTAAAGACGGGGACGTCCCCCCAAAATCTTTAAATTACCCAAGCTGGATCCTTCTCATTGGCGGGGGTGGCCGAGCCAGGTCAAAGGCGGCGGACTCAAGATCCGCTCCCTTAGGGGTGCGAGGGTTCAAATCCCTCCCCCCGCATGGGACCTATTCCCCTCCTCAAGCAGCTCCTTTAATACCGGATTGAGTTCTATCATCTTGGTCTTGCCTAAAGAAGTTCTCCTTATCGCACCTAGAGAATCGAGCCTTTTTAATACTCTAGAGACCTTACTTTTCGAAAAACCTGTCAGTTCCGGTAGCTCTTTTTGTTCTATTTTTCCGTTCTTACTCATTAATATGTCGACTATACTCCTTTCATCTCTATCTAATTTTTCAATTAAGTCTCTGTACTTTGATATATCTTCTTCATCCAATACAAATTCCTCATCTCCACTAGTCCAGCCCTTTAAAACAGCTCTCTTCTTAGTGGTTCTCCTATACAAAAATAGGATCGTAGAACCAGTTATAATGTTTGAAACTATGATAATTATAGCTATCTCAAGGAAAGGGAAACTTTCTTCCTTTTTGACTGTCGTACTAGTTACTGGAGTGACATTCTTAATAGGTGTTGTGATAGGAGCCTCGCTTAGAATCTTGAATTCCAAGATAAAGTCCCACCCAGCTCCTCTTGGTGGTCCAAATGTCCTCCATACCGCAGTTAACCTGCCAGAAAGAGAGTCCATCTCGACTATGCCATTCGAGCCAACCTTAGTTATACCCGCTCCATAAGGGAGGATTGCTCTCATGGTGGAGGTATTATAGTAAACAGTTATGTTAGGCATGTACATTCTGTAAGCAAATCTATATCTACTATCCGATAGCCTTACTAAAGCTGTAGAAGGCTTAAGAGTGAATGTGAAGGATATGTTCTTTATATTTCCCGGCCTTAATCTTTTGGGAAATGTAATAAGCAGTACGTCGTTGAATGACTCTGTTTTGACCTTCTTTACTGTTATGTTACCAAGTAGAGGCCTGTAATCTTGGACTCCCTTTTTTGGATTCTCCATAGCGATTCCTATGGGCACTATAGGGAAAGTTATCGAGCCGATAGTCCCATTATATTTATCTGATACTACGATTTCAGCGATTATCGTAATTTTTACAGAGGAGTTCTCGAAAAGTTCGGTGTTTACATTCATCCTATTTATAAAGGCCCCATTACTTGGTTCACCAGACACTCCAATGATAGATGTGAGCGAGCAGAGCATCATGGGGAGCAACATTATTATTGCTAGCATCGTTGCGTTTCGTTTCATCGTGCTTCACCTTTTCTCAAGATACATGCGAGACGCACTAAATAACCTTATTAATATATACCGGCTCTAGTCGATAGGAGATCTGTTTGAGGTCAAAAATTCTCATGAGAAAGATCATTCAATGGATAGATACACTGAATAATAGAGCCTCCTATCCAGATGTTGAGATAGTTGTAGAAGGAGCTAGAGATATAGAGGCACTAAGAGGGATAGGCATTAGAGGAAAATTTACCTTAGCGTCTCTCCTACTTAGAGAGATAAAGAATGAAGGATACGAGAGAGTAAATGATAAGACATTTATTATTCTTACGGATTTTGATAAAGAAGGTATATCACTTTACAAGAAATTAAAGAGAACTATAACAGAACTAGGAGGTAGAATAGATGACTTCCCTAGAAAGCAGTATGCATCCTTAAAGTTCCCACCTCTCATAGAAGAACTGGAGAGCTTTACCAGAAGGAGGGTGGAGAATTGGGATTACCTGAGAATACAGTAGGCATTAAGGTGATAATTGAAGCGGAGATTTATCCTACGGAAGACCCTAGAAAAGTTTTTCGCGCTATAAATACAATAGTCCCTTTTAATGAGGAAATGGATGATGTTGAGATCTCTGGAGATGAGATAAAGCTTATAACTATTAGAAAGGAAGGTCATGAATCCTTAATAAAACTTAGATCTTCGCTTAGAAGTAATAAAATCTTAGATACGGCTAGGAGCCTTTTATTAACTAGAAGGCATGAATTAAGGCCTCTAAGGTTCCATAAGCAGGCAGCTTATGGAGGCAAGGTAAGGCTATGCGATAAGGACGAGATATCCCCTCTTGGGGTAATAACTCTTAGAATAGAATATGAAGGTGATCCTGTAATCTTAGCTAACTGGCTTACGCCTAAAACAGAGAAAGGAAGACCTATTGAAGAAGCGACGATACAAGATCTTCTTCATGGAACTAATTCGGATAGAACTAGAGATTAATAGTCATAAAATCTTTAGCTACTATTATCTCTCCATCAAAGGCCTTAGAAGCTTCTTTTTTAAACTTCGCCAGATCCTCCTCCCTATATCTAGCACTAAAATGAGTGAGAACCAGCATTTTTACATTGGCGGCTTTTGCAACTTCTCCTGCCTCTAGAGCAGTACTATGCCCAGTCATTATGGCCCGATCTTTCAATTCATTAAGGTACGTGGCTTCATGAATTAGCATATCCGCTCCACTTGCTTTATTTATCACGGATTCCACTGGTCTAGTATCTGATGAGTAAACCAGAACAGGTCCCTCCCTTGGCGGGCCCATTACCTCCTGAGGTTTTACTATTCTTCCGTTCGGAAGTTTAACGGAATAGCCCTTCTGGAGCACTCCTCGAAGAATTGGAGGTACTCCAAGTTTATCCGCCTTCTCAGGATCAAACCGGCCTGGCTTCTCCTTTTCCCTTATTTTAACTCCATATGTCTCAAAACCGGCATGGTTTACCGGGAAAAATTCTAATAAGAACTTATTAAGGCTAAATATCTTACTTATTTTTATCTCATCGAATGATATTTTAAACTGATGTCTAGAACCCGTTACATTCTCTATCCTTCTAATTATATCTTCTAAATCAGATGGTCCTATTATATGAAGTTCTGAGCTTTTTCTGAGAATTCCTAATGTCTGAATCAGTGGAAGGAGACCGAAGAAATGATCTCCATGTAAATGTGTAATGACTACATTTTGTATCTTCATTAAGCTTTCTCCTGCCTTAATCATCTGCCTTTGAGTTCCTTCTCCACAATCCAGCAATATAGAGTCACCTAATGTCTTTATTAGTATAGATGGCAATCCCCTATCATTTGTAGGTATGGCAGAACTTGTTCCCAGGAACCTGACCTTCATACTAGGGTAACCTCGCTATCCATAAATGCCTAATCAAAGATCTATGCTCCCTTATATAGAAACTCTGAACGGGTTCATATCCCGAGTCGATGAAAAGATTCTCATTTAGGTAACCCTCAGGAGATGATATGGCAATCCAGCCTCCTTTTCTAAGATAATCAGGTGATTTTTCAACGAATTTTCTCACTAATTCATTGGAGCTAAAACCAATAGGTTTGCTTATCCTACCATAAGGAGGATCTGTAACTATCCTATCAACCTTGTCCTCTAAATCCAAATCTAGAGCATTCCCAAGCATTAACTTAAATCCCTCTAAAAATCCGTATGCAATTAGATTACTCTTTGTTTCAAAAAGCATTCTACTATTTATATCAGCGCCTATCACTTTAGCGCCAATAGATAATGCCTCCAAAGCTATACCACCAACTCCTACGAATGGATCTAGTACTACATCATTCTGCTTAGTTCTAGCTAGATTAACCATAGCCCTAGCTAGGGTAGGTCTCATAGATGCTGGATGAACGAAAGGCCTGGCTGCAACCTCTTTTATCTTGAATAATGCCCTATCAATCTCATATTCCTTTAGGAAAATGATAATTAGATCGGAGGTAAGTAGGGCAACCACTTCTATATTTGGATTATCTAAATCTACTTTAGCTCTCGGATTTTTGGAGAGTATCCATGAACCAAGCTCTCTCTCAAGGTCTGTTCTCCTTATCCACCTGCAACATCCTCTAATTCTAACTGCTGTGGCTCTAAATCTACCTATAACCCCAGGAGGATCTATTTCACTAAGTTTCTCCTTAAGGGTATCTCTAGAGTCCAGTATAACTAGTAATTTTCCAAACTGCTTTGTGAAGGCAAGTCTATCCCTCAATGAGTTTTTGATAGAGATGTTCATGTCAGCATAAAGAATAAGAGCTGAGTCCACTTCCTTTACTACCCTATAACCTACCTCGAGAGCTTCTAAAACTGCCTTGACTTCCTCTCTCGGTAGAGATGGGTGCTCTCCTGAGAGGAGGAATACCTCCCTCATCTATTCGGTTTCCTCCTTTAAATAATCTAGTAGTAACTCCTTTAATATCGGCAATCCAGTTCCATCCTTGGCTGATATCTTTACAAAAACTATATTTTTTTCATTTAAATAGCTAATTATTTTATTGAATTTTTCTCTGTACTCCTCCCCCAGATCTACCTTGTTTATTATAGCTATCATATGATGCTCCAGAGAACTGAAGAGCTCCTCAAACAATGAAACTTGCTCCCTTATAGAATATCCGCAGATTTCAGTGGGGTCAAAGATGTATAAGACAGGGCCTTTTAAGTGCTTTAAGGCCACTATAGCCTGTAACTCGATCTTATTTCTCTTATATAGTGGTCTATCAAGCAAACCAGGGGTATCTATGAATTGCACTTTCTTCCCTCTCAGCTCTCCATGCCCGATTATTAACCCCCTTGTTGTGAAGGGGTAAGGAGCTATTTCAGGTGTTTTTGTAGTTAACTTAGAGAGTAAGGTACTCTTTCCAGTGTTAGGCATTCCTGCTATTATTACAGTTATTATTCCAGTGTCTAAGTCTGGTAAGTTTCTTAAGGCAGATACCATCTCTCTTAAGAAATCTATTTCTTGGTTCACTCTCTTAAGGACAGAGGATATTCTACCAAGAGCTTCTCTTCTTAATTGTATCATAAGATCAGGATCATTCACTTTCTTTATTCTAGTTATATAAATTTTAGATAATCTCTTTATTAATTTAGAGGCCCATTGAACTGCTCCTAAAGAATGCTTCATACGGTCGATGCTCGCTGTTACATCAAGCAGCTCTCTATAGAAAGGGTCCAATCTCTCTATGCTCGGAAATTTTTTAACAACTTTATCTAACCTGCTTGTTATGGTATCAGAAATTACCTGTATTCTTGATACTTCTCTTGCTTTATAGATGAGCAATTTATCTCCCCTACTCCTAATGGGCCTCGATTTTCTAAATGCTCTTCTAAACGAGATATCCAATATATCATCTACATTTAATGGTATTACAGCCTGCTTGAATGGATTTGGCAATTTAACCAACTCAAGTTAGGAAGAACAGCAGCACATTATATATCAGTATTAGAGCCAAAGGAGCTGATATGGCCCATGTTAACTTTCTCGCCAATGCATCATCCCCAAGGTACATGGTTAGTAATTCCGATAGGACCAGACCTCCATCTAATGGCAGTATTGGCAAGGCATTCAAGCCTGCTAATCCTAAGTTAAAAAGCAGGAGAAATTCGAATAGCTCTACGAGCTGAATGACGATATAACTAGGAAGTGGCACTATTGGCTTATAATACGGAAAAGGCGATAGTCTAACGCCTAAAAATGCAATATTTGGATTATCTGGTCTAGATCCCAGTTTAACAATAAAGGGACCCCTATCCGTGATCACCCGAACATCTTCTCCAGGATGGTACTTCCTCAACGCTTCTATCAGGGACCTGACATCTGTAACTTTATAATTCCCTATTTGCTTAATTATAACATTATTAGGTAATATGCCGTAAGATGGACCATTTTGAAATACATTTTCCACATAGACCCCTGAGGGAGAATATAAAAATCCAGGAAATATGGAAAGTGCTATTATAATAAAGAGCAACGATGTAAGGATATTCATGAAGATGCCGGAGGAATATACTCCCATTTTACGTATATGATCAAGTTTTTTTATTGAATCCTCATCCGGCTCTACGAAGGCCCCTATGAAGAGAAATAGAATGAAGAAGGAGATTTTCTTTACCTGAACACCTACGTATGTACTGGCAGCAGCGTGTCCGAATTCGTGAACAACTAGCACGATGAATATCGAGAGAAGAACGGGTACACTTAAATCAAACGTCACTCCTGGTATAACAGGCACTATTCCAGCTACCTTAGGTCCAGAAATTGTACTAATTGTTATCTGAATCAAATATACTAAAGTTATCGCAGAGAGTGCGAGTAAGGAAACTATACCTAACTTAAGGAAAGGTCCTATAACCCTACTCAACGATTTAAATATTTTTGAGAAATTTTCAGGTGGAAACGACAGTTCTATATAAAATATATTGACCTTCAATCTATCCTTGCCTATATATTTACCTATAAGAGATCCAATGAGATAGGCAGCAATCCAGAAGATGAGAAAGTCTACTAGGAAATCTTGGGAGATCATCTCTAACCCTGAGGTCTAAACAAATGAGCGAGGATTTCAGCTACTTTGTACACTGACGGTAGAAGCACATATTCATCAGCAGAATGGTGGTTTCCTCCCTGTGGTCCGAATATTACGGGCCTTATCCCTTTCATCCTATAGAGGTAATTCGCATCGGATACTGTCCTATATATATCTACATCTAATTTATCACCTATAACCTCCTTTGCTGTTGCTTGAATTTCTTCTATGAAATCATCATTCTCTGATAATTCATATGGTTCCATGAATGGCGTAGGCCTCTTCATTAGAGATATCTTTATCTTAGCTTTCAGTTCTGGGGTTTTCTTAAGGTGTCTCATAAATTTCTTCCTTATAACTCCAGGATCGTTCCTCGGTGGATAGTGTCTGTCAAGTCTTACCAAGCATCTATCTGGATGTGCTATGATTAGCTCAGGAGACTTTATACTGAGCGGAGCTACACTTCCCCCTATTCCATCTACCTTAGGTAAATCAATAGCCCAGAGGATGATCTTAGCAGCTTCTATAACTGCATTAATTCCTGCCACCTCAGTACCTGGAGCTGCTAGTCCCCATACATCCACATCAAATACGAACCTACCAAAAGCTCCTCTAAATAGCTTCATATTAGTGGGTCCAGCAACTATGGCCTTATCTACCTCCGGGAGTATGCCGCTTTTTAGTAACTCATAGGTTCCCCTGCTAAATCCCTCAGCGTCGCATACAGCGGCAAATATAAGTCCTTTACTCTTATCCCACTTTGATGCTGTAATTAGGACCTCCATCATTGCAGCGAGCATGCTTTTATCATCAAACACACCAAGTCCATATAGTTTATCGTCTTCTATATCGCCCCAAGGGCTTTTAGTCCAATTAGTATATATTTCGAAGGTATCCGTGTGGGCTAATAGAAGAATGTTATCTTCATCTTTGGCGTTGAGAAATGCTATTACATTACCAGCGCAATCTTTTACCGGTTGATGTATTACCTTATCCGCATATCTGGAAAGGGTATCCGTTATATAGTAAACCACCTCACCCTCTCTTCCTCTAAAGCTCTTTATACCAACTAGGTCTATGAGCATCCTCTTTATTCTATCTTGATCTACAAGGCTCATTGTGTATCCCTATGCGGTCTTAAGAGGTATGTATAGGGTCTTAGGCCCAGATCCAGATATGAGCAATAGATCGATGCCATCGCCTGATAGGGCATCTCTAGATATAGCTTCTCTCATTGCCATTTCAGCGAGGTTTAATGCATCATCACTCGATAGATCCTCCCTATATCTCCTCTCCAGTATTCCTGTGGCGATCTGAGCTCCAGTTCCTACCGCTGCAAACTTCTCCTCCATGAGTCCCCCAGCAGGATCTAAGACCAGTATCTTGGGAACATCATCCTCTAGCCCTCCTACTATGAGCTCAGCATAATATATGCCTTTAAACCTACCTTGATACAGTAAGAGAGAGAGCAGTTTAGCTACATTAGTAGGACTAGCCTCTCTCTCATGATCTAACTCATACATAGTCATATTAAATCTGGCTACATCGATAAGTTCTTGAAAATCACCCGGCAAGCCTGCCGTTGAAATGCCTACCTTGTTATTGAACAGGAAGACCTTTTTAGCAGACTTGCTTAATACGAAAGTACTATAGGATACCCTCCTATCAGCTGCTAGGACGACACCGTCCTTAAACCTTATACCGATTGCTGTAGCTAGCACCACTGTAACACACCCTTTACAAATGGAGCCCCGGGCGGGATTCGAACCCGCGACCTCCGCCTTACCAAGGCGGCGCTCCAACCGAGCTGAGCTACCGGGGCCCACCTTACCATTAACTGAATCTCTTTATAAATACTATTTTTGGTTCTTCCGATATCGTAGCATAATTCCTATAGATAGAGTTATTATTAATAGGATCGCTAAATATGGCATTAAACTCACGTACTGCCTATATACTGAGATTTTCACTATGATCTTAGATCCTCTAGGGAAATAGCCACTATAGCTTGAAGAGAGAGTAGATATATAGATAAAGAGGCCTTTATCATCCGAATACCACATGTAGTAGGTGGATGGAAGTTTGCTCTCGATACGAACGTTCTTTATATTTTCTTTTAAAGCCTTTAACTTAATGTATATTGTAGGTATAGTATTGGTTAAATAAATCTCATAGCTATTATCTGTAATGGCCTTAACTCTGTATTGTGGTATACTCTTATCACCTATTTTTAAAGAAGGATCTCCTAGGACTACCTCATATGCTGCTTCGGTATTTTCGATACCTTCCTTCTGAAATTCCTTTATATGAATGTTATTGACAGCCATAACAGCTTCTCCTATAGAGTACCCATCCATTAGCATCAAAGTAATGAGATCGGGATAGGACGTACCTGCCTCTGAGCTAATACTGAATTCCACTTTCCTAGAGCCAATATAAGCAAAGGCTCCAGCTTGGAGCATAGAATAGGCTATCGATCCTTCAGGACTCTCCAGCTCTGAAAACCTTAAAGTATCACAGGATAACGTGATCGCTATTGAACCATCAAGATCCGTCTTCTCTATGAGGGAGGATGTTATTATAGGATAGCCATCGCTCTTTAAAGCCATTACATATGGATTCCCATGCAAATTTAGGTAAATTATACCACCCTTCGCATCGCTCAATATTGATAGTGAGGTTTCTGAGGTTACATTGCTATATGACACATCAGGATGTATTATCTTAGAATCGTAACCATAGAGCGAAGATATATATTCTATTTTATGGGCTAAAGGGAGGCCATCCTCCAGAGAGATGCCTCTTACAACCTTATTTGAGATCGAACGTTCAAAGGTGGGTCCTGAGAGAAGCATGAAAGGAGTATCTATAGTAATCCCAGTTATCACTCCAAGCGGTATATCTAGGAATGGATCTTTGTCCACGTTTAATGCTATCTTTAGAACTCTCTCATATCTTCTGTAGTTATAATCAACTATGGGTTCGGTGATCATGATCAAGTAGCCCACACCTTTTAGCGATGATGGATCTACTTTAATGCTGTCCATATCTATCATTCTGGCTCCTTTTAGTATTGCCGCATATGCTGCTAAAATAGCATACTCGACTCCATCTGTGCTGAAAAATAAAATAGCATACTTGGATCTCCTCTTGGATATGCTCCCTATGATACCATTCATCTCGCTTAGGATGGAATGAACTTCGCTTCTATTGTACAGGATATCTGGTTTATTAATTTCATGTAAATAGACTAAAAGATATGCTAAGTCTCTAGGATTTAGTCCATTTATATTTATATCTCTACTTATTTTAACCTTCCTTACCGGTATTCCCATCCTCTTGAGCCTTCGATCGGTCTTAGTAATGTTGCCTGACAGAACTATCCTGTAGCTGTCATTTAATGAAGATATGTAATAAGCTGCGGTTTTGACATCGTCAGTTAAATAAATTGAAGGTAAATTTTTTGAACTAGATAGTGGGAGATACTGGAATAATATGATGGCCAGTAAGAGATAAAGAAGCTTCAATTCAATCATTTCCCCCACACATATGTTTAAGCAAGAGGAAGTAATGAAGGTTCCCAAAACCATATTCTCTAACGACTCCTTCGAGGTCTAGGGATATCAAGCATGGACTCGAACAAACAGGGGTTCTCTTTACGGAAAACGCAACATATTTCCATTCATCTTCCTCTCCCAGAAAATCAGATAGCGAGGACAGTTTCTCCTTGGATGATAGGATGGATCTTATAAAGGTGATGGTGAGATCGGCTATTATATCTAAAGCTTTATCTGTTCTAAAGCCGTGCTTTTTAGCTAGATCTCTTACTAGTTCGGATATTTTGCTTTCTACCTCCTCCAATTGGATGCACCCAAGATCGGATGGTGCGGCCGCCGGGATTTGAACCCGGGTCTCCGGCTTGGAGGGCCAGCATCCTATCCAGGCTAGACTACGGCCGCTGATCCTTAGTGAGAGTTACGAATCTAAAAACCTTTTGCAGTGATATATCATATATATCTTTCTTTATGGAGTTACCTTTTAGCATTAGGTTAGTAGAAAATAGGCCGCTACTTGAAATGTATCTTAAAATTAAATAAGATAGCAGCGCAATGCCCTATGGGCTATGGGGATATAAGATTACCGCAACATTTATAAATCCAAAATCAGGAGTACTATTCGGCAATTTACTAAGTTGGGTGGTGGGTTACCTGTCTAAATCTGAGGAGAAACGTAAAGATATTAAAAGGACTTCTGAAGTTGAGGAGGAATTTCGTTGCCCTCGGTGTGGAAGCACGAATATAGTGGAGGATCCGGAAACTGGCTATCTGGTATGCCAAGATTGTGGGTTAATTATCGATTCCAACATACTCAATTTCTCTAAAGACTGGAGGGCATTTGATTCGGATGAATATATGGAAAGAGCCCATGCAGGTGCCCCAGTTACTCCATTAAGGCCTAGCTTTGGTTTAGATACTGAGATAACTCTAACTCGCGGATTAAGTAAGAAATCAGTAAATCAGCTAAAAAGGACGCAGAAGCATGTGGCTGATTCTAAGGAAAAAACAGTAGAACCTGCTTTAAGGAAGATAAGGGATGCAGCCGAGTCCTTAAATATACCGCAGGAAACCATAGAAGATGCTGCTACTTTATACAGGATGGCAGCTCGTGCAGGGCTAGTTAAGGGAAGGAGCATGGATGCTATGGTAGCAGCAGTCATATATGCAGCATGCAGGAGAACCGATGTTCCAAGGACCTTAGAAGAAGTATCTAGGTACTTCTCATTGGAGGAAAAAGAGGTCGGAAGAAGCTTTAGATTTCTCTTTAGGAAACTTGGTATACAAATACCTCCACCTAAACCAGAGAACTTCGTCTATCTCATATGCTCCAAATTGAATTTGCCCGAAGAAATTGCTACTCAAGCTATTAGGATAATAAAAATAGCTAAGCGCAACGGAGCTACTATGGGAAGGGAACCCGTTGGAGTTGCTGCAGCAGCTGTTTATATGGCTTGCCAAGAGCTAGGAATACATAGAACGCAGAGAGAGCTGGCTCAGGCTGCTAATGTCACTGAAGTGACCGTACGAAATAGATATAAGGAACTAATACAAAAAGCTAGAAAGGAATGGCTTGAAGAAATACAAGAAGAGAGGTTATCAGAGATAAAAAGGAGGATCTCTGAGAAAATCAAGGCATCCTCCCAAGCACGAGAATGAGAACATATTTATGTGCGGTATCTAAGTAAATCGCTCTTGGTGATGCTGATGTACCAATGCCTGAGATGCGGATATGTATTCACTAAGGAGGAGATGGAAGAATATTTTAAAGACTTCAAATGTCCTCGTTGTGGTTATAGGATATTAAGAAAGGTTAGAAAGGAAGAACCCAAGGTAGTTAAGGCGATTTAAATTGACAGATAGCGCTAATAAATGGCTTGGTAAGGAGTTAATAGTTCTAGCTGCTCTCTTCATAGTTTTTCTGTTATTTTTCAAAGTAGCACTTCCACTTCTCACAGGAGTAGAATCACCGTTCACTGTGGTCACTTCAGGTTCCATGAGGCCCACATTAGAGGTAGGAGACCTGCTCATAGTGATAAAAGAAGATCCTTACCGGCTTAAAGTAGGGGATATTATAGTATTTAGAGTTCCTTGGTCGAGCTCTCTTATAGTTCACAGAATTGTGAGAATAGCTATGAGCCCTAACGGTCCTATATTCTTCACAAAAGGTGATAATAACCTAGTTATGGATCCTGGTTATAGGACAATGGACGATATATATGGAAAGGCAATATTCAGGATTCCCTACGTAGGAGGAATCCTTGAAATTTTACAGAGTCTCCCAGCAAAAGTGGCTATAGTAGGAATAATAGTAGGAATATTGCTATACGAATATTCTCAGAGGATGAATGTAGAGATAGGAGAGGATAGTAACGAGGATCAGATGGAGCTATAGTTGCACAGAATAGAGATGAAGGGTAAACATACAGATATTCTTATTATACGTTAATTTATTTGACCTATTAATTCTGTACTATATCATACCAGAGTCCCTTTTATATAATAGATCAACCCGGTAACAATGAGTTGGGAAAATATGCCATTCGACAATGACAAAAGCGGATTGATAGAAGAGAAAGTTTCTAGGGAAAGTGATATAGAAAAAATGCTAAGCGAGCTAAGGGAGCCTGAGATCACCATACAAAATGTAGTATCCTCTGCTGACATTAGGCAGAGGCTGGATCTCCATGAAATAGCTAGGAAAATTAAAAAATCTAGATACGATCCAGAGAAGTTCCCAGGACTTGTCCTTAAATTAGATGAACCTAAGGCGGCCCTACTATTATTCAGTAGTGGTAAATTTGTTTGCACTGGTACAAAATCAGTCGAGGAATCAGCTAGAGCTATCAATGCGGCAATAGAGGTGCTAAAAAAGCATGGTATAGAAGTGAAGAGAAGACCTCTTATAAAGGCAGAGAATATAGTTGCCTCTGCCAGATTATTTATTAAGGTAGATATAGAGAAGTTAGCTCTAGAACTACCTAATACACTCTATGAGCCTGAGCAGTTTCCTGGCCTGATATTTAGAATGAAAGATCCGGATGTTGTGTTTCTTATATTCGCATCGGGTAGCTTGGTATGTACTGGGGCTAAGAAGGAATCGGATGTAAAGAGAGCAGTATATAAACTTAGGAGGATACTAGCTGAAGGTGGCTACTTGGTATTTGATTGAATTGAATATCTGAGAAATGCTTCTTGGACTACCTTAATATTCTTTTAACTTTAGGTAACTGGGGTGATCTCATGGTGAAGACTACAGTTTCCGTTATAAAAGCAGATGTAGGAGGTCTTGCAGGCCATCATATCGTTCATCCTAGGCTTAAGAAGATAGCCACAGAAGAACTATCTAAGGCCAAGGATAGCAGACTTATAGAGGACTTCTATGTGACCTCAGTCGGCGACGACCTTCAATTGATTATGACTCATAGGAGGGGAACGGAAAACCCAGAGATACATGAATTAGCTTGGAACACCTTTAAGAAAGCTACTGAGGTAGCTAAAGAACTAGGTTTGTACGGCGCTGGTCAAGATCTCTTAAAAGACGCATTTTCAGGCAATCTCAGAGGAATGGGTCCAGGGGTAGCGGAAATAGAATTTGAAGAGAGGCCTTCTGATCCAATTGTGATATTCATGGCCGATAAGACGGAGCCCGGGGCATTCAATTTTCCAATGTTTAAGACCTTTGCTGATCCATTTAACACAGCTGGTTTAGTTATAGATCCCAGGTTACATGACGGCTTCATTTTTGAGATAATGGACGTCATAGAGAGCAAAACAGTTGAAATGTCCTCTCCAGAGGAGATGTATGACATCCTCTCCTTAATAGGAACTCCTAGTAGGTACATAGTGAGGAGGATCTTCAGGAAATCAGATAGGGAGATAGCAGCATGCGTAAGTACCACTAGACTTAACTTAATTGCCGGTAAATACGTGGGGAAGGACGATCCCGTAGCTATAGTGAGGGCTCAAAGTGGCTTTCCTGCCTTGGGCGAGATATTAGAGCCATACTCATTTCCCTTCCTAGTTGCTGGTTGGATGAGAGGATCTCACCATGGCCCTCTAATGCCTGTCTCTGAGGCAGATGCAAGACCTACTAGATTCGATGGGCCGCCTAGGATAGTTGCTTTAGGTTTTCAAGTTCAGAACTCTAAGCTCATAGGTCCAAGTGATCTGTTCTCCGATGTAGCATTCGAAGAAGCCAGAAGGATGGCTAATCTCGTAACGGACTACATGAGAAGACATGGTCCCTTCATGCCTCATAGACTAGGACCCGAGGAAATGGAATATACTACCCTCCCAAAGGTTCTAGAGAAACTAAAGGATAGATTTAAGCCCGAGTGATCTCAGTAAAAGGTTCTATTAACTCTCTAATTTTTTTGTATGGATCTGGGCTCTTAGCTACAGCTGATGCTACCAGTACGCCATAGCTTCCCAGCTTTATTGCTGCTTTTACATCCTCTCCACTAGTTATCCCAGCACCACAAACGAGATCTACATTTGGATTTACATCAACTATGGCCTTGAGAGAGTCCACTATCACCTCCGGTTTGGCCTTTGATACGGGAATTCCTGTACCTATGAGCTCAGGAGGCTCTATAGCAACAGCATCTGGCTTTAAGGCAGATACAGCAGCAGCTTCCTCTGGAGTTGGAACACACACAATCGAGGAGAGGTTTAGATCTCTCAGTATCTTAATTACCTCACTTATATGATGCAAGCTCACCTGCCTTTCAGAATGGTTTACTATAGCTCCAGCTCCTCCTGCTATCTTCACAAAAGCTGGTGGTATGTGTCCTGTATAAGCCCCTGCGCTGATTGGATCTACATGCTGAGCATAAATAGGTATTTCAACACTGGAGGCTACGGCTCTAAGATCTGCTATATTAGGCGCTACCCCGATGAGAATGCCAGTCTCTCTCCATACATCCTCAGCAGCCCTAGCTACTCCTATAGCATTATCCCCTGAAGATTCTAAATAAGCCTTGAGATTAATTAAGAGCCTCGGAATCTCTGTCATAGGGATACATCCCTTAAATTTTAATCAATTTTTCGGTCATACTACTGAGAAAAATGAAGATAGATTACAGATGTCCCGCTTGCATACTTAAAGTAGCTGCGAGAGAGGCTCAAATACTGGAGCCAAGTGTAAGGCTACCCTTTATTAGAGAGGTAGTGAGGATTCTTAATAGTGAACTTGATAAAGCTCTCACACCAGCTCACATTGCCTATTATAGGGAAATACTGCTCCAGAAATTCTCAGGGAGGAAAGATCCTTATAAAAATATCAAGCATCAGTTGATGACTATCATAAATGAGAAGATCATCCCTCTAATTAATGAAGAATTATCTAACCTCCCAGAAGGCTATCATAGATTTAGATGGCTGGTGCTTAATTCATCGGCTATTAATGGTTATGAGGTTCCTCTCTATAGTGGAATGGATCTAATAAATCAATTTATGAAGGTAATAAGAAAGGACTTGCAGATAGATCATTCCGAAGAAGTCTTTGACCTGATCTCTAAGATGGGTTCTAATGACATAATCTCCCTGATCTTAGACAACGCCCACGAAGCTCCTGTGGATCTGTTACTTGTAAAGTATCTCAAGAATATAGGTAGAACGGTATACGTTTTCGCTAGAAAGAACCCATCAGCTGATGATATAACCTATGAAGAGCTGAAAAACATCTATAATAGTCCGTACATCTTTGCTCTTGAATCCCCCCTCGGTGTAATGGGCGAAAAAGAGAGCGAGGTAAATATGAACATACTTAGATCATCAAGGTTAATTATTGCAAAAGGCATGGCTAATTATGAGACATTAACAGAAGTGGATCTAGGTGTACCAGTATTTCACCTAATGACTCTTAAATGCGAAGCCGTAGCTGAGAGCATTGGAGGAAGCCTAGGTAGTCCAGTAGCCTTGCTGAGGAGGTGATCCTATGGATGAGTTTACACTGGAGGAAGGAGCATACTTGGTTAGGTTAGCTAGGAGATCAATTGAGATTTATATGACGAAAGGCAGATTCCTTGAAGTTAAAGTGCCATATAATAAATTGGAAAAACCATTTGGTGCTTTTGTAACACTAAGTACATTCCCTGACGGCATGCTGAGAGGATGTATTGGGTATCCTGAACCGATTTTACCTTTATATCAAGCCGTTATTAGGGCTGCTGTAGCAGCGGCTTTCGAGGATCCGAGGTTCCCCCCTCTCTCTGAGGACGAGCTAAGTAGCATAACAATTGAAGTATCCATATTAACTCCTCCTGAGAGGATAGATAACAAAGTTATCAGTAGAGAAAGCTTACCTCGAGTTATTAAGGTTGGAGAGCACGGAATAATAGTAAAAAGAGGATTCTACTCCGGCCTCTTACTTCCGCAAGTTGCGACCGAGTATTCATGGAATTCTGCAGAATTTCTCAGCCAGACATGCCTTAAAGCTGGATTGTGGAAGGACTGCTGGCTGCATGAAGGTACTGAAGTCTATATATTCTCAGCAGAGATCTTTTCAGAGAAAGCACCTAAGGGAGAGATAGCTAAAAAGGAGATTTAACAATGCTTAAGGTTTACATATCTCCTCTCGGTATAGGATTTGGTCATGCCTCTAGGTGTGTCAATCTAGCTAAAAGGCTTAGCAGAGAAGGTTTCCGGGTGTTCTTCTCGGCATACGGGGATGCCATAGACTACATTCGGAGAAATATGCCGGAGGCAGATTTAATCGAGGGGGGCGAAGAAATCATCTGGAAACAGAAGCCGGACGGCCAGCCGGACATAAAAAAGACCCTTGCTAGTATATCCGATTTTAAAAAATTCATAAAACATTTGAGGAGAGAGAAGGAGAATATAGAATATATCTCTCCGGATGTAGTGATTTCAGACTCTCGGGTATCGACCCTTGTCGCTTCACAATATCTAGGAGTATCTAGCGTAGTTATATTGAACCAGCCTAAGCTTCTCCTCTCCCCGCTATTTGATAGATCCATTATCAACAGGAGTTTAGGAGATGAATACCCATCTATATCTAAAATATTTGAAAAACTAGTGAATTCTGCCATTACTAGGTTTTGGGGCCTAGCTTATGCCTCTATAATAGCGGACTTTCCTCCTAATGATAGCATATCTAGATTTCATACGAGCGACCTACCCAAATCTCTAAGCGATAGGGTAGTATTCTCGGGTCCTCTTATCCAACCGAAATGTAAGGAGTATAGATCAGAAAATATGATTCTGATCATGATATCTGGTCCGAAAAAAGAGAGGGAATCTCTAGCCGAGGATATAATGGGTTTAATCAAGGATATCCCTATAGATCTTAAGGATTATAAGTTCGTTATATCTCTAGGGGATCCCAGTAAGGAGGAAGTCCTCGAGCTGTCTAGTAATATAACAGTATATAGCTGGTTACCGAATAAATGGGAATACCTAAGTAAAGCTAAGGTCGTGGTATCTAGGGCAGGTCATACTACCATCTCGGAGTCTTTAATATGTGGTAAACCTCTTCTCTTAATACCAGTTTCAGGCCAAACAGAAAAGATAGAAAACGCTAAAAATGTACAAGATATGGGTTTAGGTATACTTCTAGACCAGGACTCGATAAAAACCAGCTTTTTTAAGGCAATTAGATCACTACTCAAAGAGGAATTCTTAGAGAGGGCTGATCACTTTAGGAGGAAGTATGAAAAATGGGATTTCATTGATCGCGCTATAGGTGTGGTAGAAGGTGTAATTTACTGATTTACTGGACTAATGACTTCACGATAGCCCACTTAAGGAGGCGAAATACCCTTTCTAGATCGTCTGGCGAACTTAATTTTATTTTTAAAGCCTTCAATCTTCCATCAGGTTGCTTATCCAATTCAAACTTACCCTTATATTCCTCAATTTTCCTAACAAGAAAAGAACTTATGGGTCTCTCTCTGGTATCTATGAATACTTCTTTAGCTGGAGTGAATATTAGCGAGCCATTATTTCGATCTAATCTAGCAACTCCCAATATGGTACCATCATCCGAAACTACTTCTCTCTCTTCTACTCCTTCTTCTCTTCTGGCTGCTGGCGAAGCTCCCAGCTTGTCGGCCGTGATGAGTGTTTGCTCTAAAAGTACCTCATCCAAAGATTCCATCATCTGTCTTAGCCTCAAGATCTCCTTCTCTAACTTATCTATTCTTCTTTTCAAATAGGTACGCAATTGAAGCAAGTTTCTTATTCTTTCATCTCTTTCTGACAATTTTACCTTCCTCTAATGAGCGCCGGTATAGCTCCTTAAATTTATCTATACCAATTCTCCTTATTAGAGGACCGAGCTTTGGACCTTGAGGCTGGCCAAGCAGCATCATATATATCGTTTGAAAGAACGTCCTTATTGGCACCTCTAGCTTCCTAGCAGTATCAAATGCTAAATTCTGGATATCTTCCTCCTTCATATCGCCCTTTAATTTCCTTACGAAGAGATCTATTGCATTAAGTACGGAATCCTTTACCTCTACGCTTTTTATCTCAGCTGTACCAAAATTCTCCACGTAATTCTTCGCATAATACACATACTTCCTAAACATTTCCTCATTTAATAGGGATTCAGGTTTCACATCATAATACTTAGAGATTAAATCAGCTGCAACTCTCAACAAGGCATCAAATTCCATATCCTTTGGGAGCATGGTAATGACGTTAAGTACGGCGGTATACCTATATGGCCAAGGAGCAGGGACTCCTCTCATTAGGTAAGTATATTCCATTAACCTTTTCAGAGTTATCTTATCCCTCT